>JAQBDA010000330.1:0-6061 GCA_032124675.1 Chloroflexota bacterium | reverse complement strand
CAAGCGCATGTCCCAGCACGGATTTATTGCTGCTGATCGGCAGCTGGTAGGCGTAGTCACCAAACACCTTCTTGATCGCAAGCGTTTCTGAGGAGTCATTGAGCTGGGTTGCTGTGCCGTGGGCATTGATGTAATCGATCTGCTCCGGCTGCAGCCCGGCATCTTGAACCGCCCAGCTCATTGCGCGCACTGCGCCGCCTGCTTCCGGGTCAGGTCTGGCAATGTGGAAGGCATCCGAGGAAGAGGCGTAACCGGACAGCTCGGCGTAAATGCGCGCCTTGCGCTGCAGGGCATGGTCCAGCCGCTCCAGCACCAGCATGCCGGCGCCTTCGCTGATAACGGTGCCATCACGCTGGGCATCGAACGGGCGGCATGCCTGAGCCGGATTATCGTTGCGGGTCGATGCCGCGCCTGCCCGGGCGAAGCTGGCGATAGAAGTCTCGTGGATCAGCCCCTCCACCCCGCCTGCCAGCACCAAATCCGCTCGACCATGCCGGATGATCTCCAGTCCCTCGCCGATGGCTTGCGTGCCACTGGCGCAGGCTGTGACGATGGTGCTGATCGGCCCTTTTGCACCTGCGATCAGGCTTACATGGTAAGCCGGCATATTAGGTAGGAATCCGGTCAGTGCAAATGGGCTGATCTGGTTGTAGCCTTTAGAGCGCAGGTTGATCAGCTCCCGGTCCACCACTTCTAATCCCCCGGCTCCGGTGCCGATAATTGTCGCCGTACGCTCTCCATCCGGCAGAGGCTCGGGCAGTCCGCTATCCTCTAATGCCATGCGCAGGGCAGCGATGGCGAACTGGGAGCCGCGCGAGATCCGCCTGGCTTCTTTTACGCTCATATACTGACCGGGATCGAAATCCTTTACCTCGCCAGCAATCTTTACCGGAATCCGGCTGCAATCGAAATGTGTGATCGGTCCAATGCCCGAACGACCGGCGAGCAATCCTTCCCAGCTCGTCTGGGCGGTTAGCCCAAGCGGGCTGATCGCGCCTATGCCGGTGACAACCACACGCTGGTGATCAGGAATATTCATTGGCAGCCTGTGATGATTTATTATCTGTCGAGTCTAATATAAGTATCTCCATCCGTGGTAATTATAACCCCTCATCGATGATTACCCAGAATGGCTCATCCGCCTGGCTAACAGCTCGCAGGCACCCGTTCTCGCTCTGGATACCCCGTCGGGTATGGATGCCTGTAGCGGGGCTGTGTACGACCCGGTGATACGCGCTGCCGCCACCCTGATCCTGGCGCTGCCCAAGCGTGGTATCCGTGCTCCGGGGACGGAGGCATACACCGGTGAGCTGTATCCGGCGGATGTCAGCGTTCCGCCTGAATTGTATGGCAGCCCATCCCTGGGTCTTTCGGTCGCCCCGCTGTTCTCCAGGAGCGAGATACTCAGGCTGCAGTAGCGTTCGGCTACCGACCTTCCATTACCCGCGCCTTACAGCCGCTGCACAGCCTGGGACCGGCGAGATCTCAGTCGAATTGGTAGCGGGCGGCGATCGATGTCGGCGGCTCTCCCGCCAGAAGGCGTGCAATGCAGACCACGATGATGTCTGCAAATACCGGCTGGTTGATATGCGCATCAACCACCACCAGCGGCACTTCAGGACTCAGCGCACCCTGCAAGACCCTGATCGCCGCCCTGTTGCCCTCCGGGAACCACAGCTTACTTCCGGGATGGTTGATATCCGAAAAGCCGACGGAAGGCACAACCACGATGGTAGGTCCCAGGGCGAGGTTCAGCTTCTCAGCCAGGTAGCGGGCAACCGCTTCCATCTCGGCGGCTGTGGGCTGCACAACTGTCATCTGGGCATTGTGCACGATGTGGGGGCGGTCGTGGTACCCTGCCGGTGCTTTATCCAGCGAATCGAACTGCAAATAATCGCTGTCGCCCAACGACACCACCGCCGGGATGCTGCAGCGGGATAAGGAGTCGAGCCGGTCTGGAGCACCGGCATTTCCCCCGAACAGGTGGTCAATGATCTCGTGCACGCTCAGGTCGATCACCGCAGTGAATTTCTGCGCCAGGATCAGTTCTTCCATCCCCGGTCCGCCTGACCCGCCGGTGAGGAAGGGTGCGATCTGGTACCCTTGCTGGCCGAGCAGACGCCTAAGATGCATCATACAGGGTGTGGTCATATCTGACTGGGTGATGCCAATTGTCTTGGCAGGCTCTTGAGGGAGGGCAGGACTTCTGATCACCATGCCTGAGATGGCATTGGCTGCGTTGCTCAATACTGGCTGGCTGATCGCGTTCACATCCAGGATATCCGTGACGGAGTGCATCATGCAGATATCCTTGGTACCGATATATGGGCCGAATTGGAAGCTCCCGGTAGCGATGGCAGAGAGCATCAGCTTGGGCACACCCACAGGCAGCACGCGCATCGCAGCCGTACCGATTGATGTGCCCAGCCCGCCGCCCAGGCAGATAATGCCGTCCAGCCTGCCTTCGTTATACAGCCCTCTCACAACGCGGCACAGACCGTCCGTCTGGCTGGCGATACAGACCTGCTTATCCCCGGTGGCGATCAGTGCTTCCAGAGTGGTACCGGCGGTTTCGGCAATCTGCCAGCGGGTGATATCCGCCGGGAAGGCAGGGGCACCCAGAACGCCCGGGTCGATCAGGATGGCATCCAGCCCCCAGGCAGTGATCTCGTCGCGCAGGAATTGGGCGGCAGGTCCTTTTGTGTCCAGAGTGACTACAATCACAACGGTGCGTTTGTTCTCCATACTTTCTCCAGGTCGCAGGTCTTGGCAGAACTATCAAGGTGATTATACTAACATCTCGCCTGGCTCCACAGGTAATTCCCAGGTCGCATATTTCACTATATAATGATAGGGGCCGCAAGTTGAGAGGAGAGTGGGGTGTCTGGGGGGAGTCACTTCCAATACCGAACGGATCGAGACGGTGGAGCAAATATTGTTAAGAACCAAGCTGCACATCCCCCCGGTGCATCGCTCGCTGGTGAACCGGGAGCGGCTGGTCGAGCATTTAGATCGGGGTCTGGCGGGTAAGCTGACGCTCGTCTCAGCTCCAGCGGGATATGGTAAGACCACCCTGCTGAGCGAATGGGCTGACCGCTGCAGTCTGCCGGTTGCCTGGCTGTCCTTGGATGCTGCGGATAATGACCCGGCCAGATTTATCATATATTTTAAGGCCGCCCTGGCATTGGTAGAGGTGTCGTTTGAGGGGCAGGCACAGGCGGAGAGTATAGCTGAGAAGGATGCCAGGATCGATGCAGCGCGCCTATCCGATGAGCTGCAAATCGTCCTGCTGAACCAGATCTATTCAATGTCTTCCGAATTCGTCCTGGTGCTGGATGATTACCACCTGATCACCAATCAGACCATCCACCATTTTCTCGCGTTCCTGGTCGAGCATCTGCCGCCACAGATGCACCTGGTGATATCCGCTCGGGCTGACCCCTCACTGCCGCTGACACGCCTGAGGGCGCGCTCTGAGCTGTGCGAGCTGCGTGCAGCTGAACTGCGCTTCTCTGAAAGTGAGAGTGCCGAGTTCCTCAACCGTGTTATGGGGATCAATCTGGATGCCGACGATATCGCCGCATTATCGCAGCGGACCGAAGGCTGGGCGGCAGGTCTGCAGCTTGCGTCTGTAACCATGAAGGAACGCGATGACCGTTCCGGCTTCATCCAGGCATTCGCAGGCAGCAGCCGCTACATCCTGGATTACCTGCTCGAAGAAGTGTTGGAACGCCAACCTGCAGCGGTGCAGGAGTTTTTATTGAAGACATCGATCCTGAACCGTTTGTGTGGCTCATTATGTGATGCTCTGTTGGGTGAGGATCTGGCACCGGCTGCTGTCGGGGAGGCTGATGTGACAGCCCAGTTCTTAAGCACATCCAGCCAGCCCATCCTGGAGCACCTGGAAGCCTCCAATCTTTTCATCATGCCGCTGGATGACCGGCGAGAGTGGTACCGCTATCACCGCCTGTTTGCCGACATCTTGCAGAAGCAGTTGATCCTCCAGCATCACGAAAGCATCCCTGGTCTGCATTCACGGGCGAGTGAATGGTATCTGCAGAATGGGGGGTTGGCAGAGGCGATAGAGCATGCCCTGGCGGCGGGCGAGATGGACAGGAGCGCCAGCTTGATCGAGCGTCATGCGGAGAGCGCCCTATTGCGCGGCGAGATGGCGACCATCCTGGGCTGGATCGAACGGCTTCCGGAGGGCTGCCTGCAAGAGCACCCATACCTGGATCTGATATCGGTCACCTGCCAAATCTTTTCCGGGTATTCACAGGAGATCATCTACCCGCTGCTGGAGCGTGCTGAACGGGAGTTGACTCAATATAGGATGGAGCTCACCATCCTGCGTGCATATCTGGCGATCTACGAGATACAGTACCAATTGGCTGAGGAACTCGCGGTCGAGGTGTTGGATACCCTCTCAGATGGTAATTCCTTCTTCCGCACCGCAGGGGAGTGGGTGGTGAGCATCTGCCGGGTGAATGATGATGACTATCGCCAGCGGGCTGAAGTGCTGGAGAGCCTGGTCCGCAAGAGCCAATCGATGGGAAGCCAGTGGTTCACTGTGGGTTCGCTCTCACGGCTGGCGGATGTGCGCATGAATTTGGGTGAGACTCATCTGGCGAAAGATCTTTACGAGCAGGCGTTGAGCCTGGGAACAATGAGAGCTGGCAGCCTGCTGCCGGTTGCTGGAGTGGCGCTGACCGGTCTGGGACAGCTTATGCTGGAGTGGTACGAGCTCGATCCGGCGGTACAATATCTGGAGCAGGGGATCGCCATGAATCGATTGTGGCATCCTTTTGCTGTGCTCGAAGGGTATATGGCGCTGGCGATGTGCAAAAACCTGCAAGGGGATTCACAGGGCGCCTGGCAGGCAATACAGAAAGCCCGCCAGGTTGCAAGCGCCTTCGATGTGACCCAGATCGATGACCGGATTGTGGCCTTGACCGAGGCGCGCCTAAGACTCAGGCAGGGAGACAGACAGTCCATCTTTCGGTATCTCCAGCAGGAAAAAGAGGCCTTATCCAGCCCTAGCCAGTTCGATGCTCGTATTCGGAAATACGAACAGATCGCTGTCGCACAGGCCCACCTGGCTATGGGTCAGCCGGGGGAAGCTCTGGAAGTGATCGAAGACCTGCTGCCGGTGATGGAGAAGAATCACCGGACGATGATATTGATCGAGCTGGAGATTTTGAGATCGCTGGCACTGTATGCGCAGGGCAAATCCGTCCCTGCTCAGCAGGCGTTCGAGCGTGCATTAGTGTTGGCAGCACCAGGTGGTTTTGTGCGCCTGTTCGTCGAACAGGGTGAGGCCTTGATCGCAGCCCTAAAGAAGGCATTGGAGCATGCAGTCTGTCCCGAATACAGCGCCTCGTTACTGAGCATTCTGGAAAAAGGGTACAGCCGACCAGCGCCTCAGGAAGTGACGGTGCAGGAGGGGCTGGTCGAACCGCTCAGCGAGCGAGAGCTGCAGGTGCTGCGACATCTGAACAGCAGCCTGACCGTGCCGGAGATCGCGGTCGAGCTGTATATCTCTGACAGCACGGTGCGAAGCCATGTCAAGAATATTTACGGCAAGCTTGGCGTACACCGCCGCTTGGATGCCATCAAACGAGGAGAGGAGCTTGGATTGTTGACTGGATTTCAGAATGATTGAAATCAAAAACCTGCAGAAGATCATCGGGCAGCAGACCGCCCTCGACATCGAGATACTGCGCGTTGTACAGGGAGAGATTGCGGCTGTCGTCGGATCAGCGGGGAGCGGAATCGAAGCACTGTTCGACCTGCTGATCGGTAGGTCACATCCATCCTCCGGGACTGTCCGATTGGACGCGATCGATCCCAAGGATGGGGTTGCGTTCAGCCGTGCGGTAGGGGTAATGTTCTACGAGGATGGGCTCTACCAGCGCCAATCTCCATTAGGTAATTATTTGCTGATCTGCCGGTTCTACGGGCTTCCGAATTCCAGGGCTTTTGAAGTACTGGCCCAGATTGGTATGGCAGACCAGGCAAACATCAGACTGAGTAATCTGTCCAGCGGTATGCTGCGCAGGCT
>JAQBDA010000329.1:0-22796 GCA_032124675.1 Chloroflexota bacterium | reverse complement strand
GCCCTTGGGGGCGCGCTGGCGGGCGCAGCCGGGATATTCAATGGTTTGTTCCGCCCGCAAGGGGTTTTCTTTTTCATGGGTTTCTTCCCGGGATTGAAAGCATTTACTGCCGCGGTCTTGGGTGGGATCGGTAACGTGCGTGGGGCATTTATCGGAGGCCTGCTGCTGGGGGTGATCGAATCGATATTCCCCAACCTGATCCTGGAAGGTCTGGGAATCCCGGCTGCGAACCAATTGCGGGATGCGTTTGGGTTTACCATGCTGGTGCTGATCCTGATCTTCCGCCCGCAGGGTATCTTTGGCGAACGCCTGGCTGAGAAGAAGGCATAAGGTGGTGATATGGAAGAAAAACAAAGACCTGTCTGGCAATTGATCTTGCGCTCCGGCTTGTTAGGCGGAGCGATAGCAACTTACTTATGCATCATCGGGATCGTCGAGACATTTTCTCAGCGCTATTTAATTGGGGACTTTTTGTCCTTGGGGCAGGTGATGCTGGCCTTAGGACTGGTAGCTACCGGAATCCTGGCTGCGAGGGAGCTATCCAAAGGGCGGAAATCGCTGGCCTGGATAGGCAGTCTGCTCGCCGGCCTGGTTGCCGCTCTGCCTCTGCTGGTGATCATAGGGGTTATTCTGTTTCTTGTGATACGACCTCAAGCGCAGGGCGCTGATGCCACGCTGCGGGATATGTTTGTCAATTTAACACCCGGATTAATTGAAATCTTGACCTTCGGTCAGGGTTTATTCCCCGGCATCCTTATAATGTTCCTGGCAAGTGCAGCTCTGGCAGGGCTGGGCGCGGCTGTCGTGCTGCCCGCCAAAAGATGGCGCATGGCTCTGATCAGCGGCATCACCTGGACACTGGTGATCGGGATTTTTTCCGACAATGTATCACTTATCGTACAGCAAATATTCGGTCGAGGTCTGGTGAGGGCACTTTTTTCAAGTAAAGCGCTCACCCCTCAGGCTGCGATTATCATCTTTGTGATTGCCTTCGCGGCTGGATTCTTCAGTGTACACACTAAAGTACAAACTCGCTGGTCTGCGATGCCAGCCCGCCGGCAAAGCCGCGGGAAGGTGGTTCTGCTGGTTATCGCTTTCGCCATATTGCTCGTACTTCCCTGGGTCGTGGGGTTGTTCCTCAGCCAGGCGCTCTTCCTGGTGGGTCTATTCGTGATGATGTGCCTGGGTTTGAACATTGTGGTTGGCTACGCCGGGCTGCTCGACCTGGGCTACGTGGCTTTCTTCGCCTTCGGCGCCTATACGATGGGTATCCTGACCTCCACCGGGCCATTGGGGCGTAGTGGTTTCAACTTCTGGATTGCGTTGCCCTTCTGCGTTATTGTTGGTGTTGTATGGGGCTTGATACTGGGTTTCCCAGTTCTGCGATTGAGGGGCGACTACCTGGCGATCGTCACCCTGGGTTTTGGTGAGATCATCCGCATCCTGGCCCTCTCCGATTGGCTGGCCCCATTGGAAGGCGGAGCCCAGGGAGTGCTGTTTATCCCCAATCCCAAGTTTTTTGGCATTGTGTTTAATAACCCTCAAACGATGTACTACCTGGTAATTGCCGGATCCCTCCTGGTAGCCTTTGTCACTGTCCGCCTGCGCGAATCGCGCCTGGGGCGGCAGTGGATGGCAATGCGCGAGGATGAAGATGTTGCCGAAGCCATGGGTATCAATCTGGTTCAAACCAAGCTGCTGGCTTTCGCCATCGGCGCGGCCTTCTCTGCCCTGGCGGGCGGCATCTGGGCAGCCCGGCTGGGGAATATCTTCCCGCACAGCTTCAACCTGCTGATCTCGATCAACGCCCTGGCGGTGATCATTGTAGGCGGCATGGGCAGCATCCCCGGCGTGGTGGTCGGGGCGTTGATCCTGGTAGGCCTGCCAGAGCTGCTGCGCGAGTTCACCGAATACCGGCTGCTGATGTACGGCATACTGCTGATCGTTATGATGCTCGTGCGACCGGAGGGCTTCCTACCGGAGGTAACTAGAAAGCGGGAGCTGCATGCCGCTGAAGAGGAGTTTCATGAGCCGGCGGATTTAACTGCAGTCGATCTGGAGGCATAGAAAACGCCATGGAATCTATAATGAAAGCAGAGGGTGTCACTAAAAAATTCGGTGGGCTGGTTGCGGTCAATGCATTCGATGTCGATATAAAGGAACACTCTATCTCGAGTGTGATCGGTCCCAACGGAGCCGGCAAGACCACTTTTTTCAACTGCATCACCGGTTTTTACGTCCCGGATGAAGGCGAGATCCATTTTGGCGGCAGGACGATCCAGGGGCTATCGCCAGACCAGATCACCCGCTCAGGGATTGCGCGTACATACCAGAATATCCGCCTGTTCGAGAATATGTCTGCTATTGAGAACATTCTGGTAGGACAGCACCCACGATTGAAATCCTCCTGGGTGGCCGCATTATTCCGAACCCGCGCTCAACAGAATGAGGAGCAGGCGGCAGTGGATGAAGCCAACCGCCTGCTGCGTTACGTCGGGCTGGCGGGTATGGGTGACCAGCTCGCCCACAACATGCCTTATGGCGCCCAGCGCCGTCTGGAGCTTGCCAGGGCACTTGCCAGCAAGCCAGTATTGCTCCTGCTGGACGAGCCCACGGCAGGCATGAACCCGCAGGAGTCGGCTGAGATGATGATCTTCATCCGCAACCTGCGCGACGATCTTGGGACAACCATCCTGTTGATCGAACACGACATGCGGGTTGTAATGGGTATCAGCGAGCAGATTAGTGTGATGGATTTTGGTCAAAAAATCGCTGAAGGCAACCCCAAAGAGATTCAGAGCAACCCACGTGTGATCGAAGCCTATCTCGGGCGTGGGGCAGCATCAGGATTAGAGCTCGAATCTCACACCAACGTCCATTGATAGAAAGATGAGATCACCATGGCTATGCTGACTGTCGATAACATACACACGTATTACGGCAATATCCACGCCCTGAAAGGCATCTCCTTGGAGGTCGAACAAGGTGAGATCGTCACCTTGATCGGGGCAAATGGAGCGGGCAAGACTACCACCCTGCGCACCATCAGCGGATTGCTCAAACCTCGCCACGGAGCTGTATATTTAGAAGGCGAAGAACTGGCAAAGTACCCCGCCCATGATATCGTATATATGGGTGTGGCGATGGTTCCCGAAGGGCGGGGTATCTTCTCCAAGCTGTCCGTCCAAGAGAACCTGGATATGGGTGCTTTCTCCAGAAATGATAAGGCCCAGATATCAGGGGACCTGGAGCGGGTGTTTACCCTCTTTCCGCGCTTGAAAGAGCGCCGCAACCAGGTAGCCGGCACCCTTTCCGGAGGTGAGCAGCAGATGCTGGCAACCGGGCGCGCTTTGATGGCGCATCCCAGTCTGCTGTTGCTGGACGAGCCATCCATGGGTCTGGCTCCCATCCTGGTGGAGTCGACTTTCGAAACGATCCAGTCCATCAATGCCGAAGGTACCACCATATTGCTGGTAGAACAAAACGCGACCATGGCGCTGTCGGTCGCCGACCGGGGATACGTTCTGCAGACCGGAGAGATCGTTCTCAGCGACAGCGCTGAAAATCTCAAGCAGAACGAGATGGTGCAGAAGGCATATTTGGGGATCGAGTGATGGTTTGATCTGGGATCTGCGATCCCGCTGACCTACCCTCGACAGTTCTTTCCAATTCGAGTGCAGTGGTTCCTGAATCAGCCGCTGCGCTCGTTTTTTACAATATGTACAACATATAAGACGGAGATTTGCGGGTGCAATATGACAATACCAAAATCCGCACAGGCGGTTATTGTAGGTGGAGGGGTGATGGGAGCAAGCATTGCTTACCATCTGGCTGCGCGAGGCATGAAGGATATACTGCTGCTGGAGAGGGATAAATTCTTCGGTCAGGGTGCGACCGGACGCTGCGCAGGCGGCGTGCGCTACCAATTCGCCACTGAAGTAAATGTCCGCCTCTCTATCGCCAGCCTGCCGATGCTCGAGCGTTTTGAAGAAGAGATTGGTTGGGCAATCGATTATATTAAATGCGGGTATTTATTCCTGCTCACCAACCTGGAGGATTTAGCGGCTTTTCGAAGCAATATTGCCATGCAGAACCGGTTGGGTGTCCAAACCGAATGGCTGGAGGGGGACTTTATTCGCCAGCGGCTGCCTATGATGGAGTTGGAGGACGTGCTGGCGGGCACATTCAATCCAGAGGACGGTATTGTCGACCCGAATGGTGTGGTAATGGGCTATATATCCGCCGCCCAACGTCTCGGGGTAACTGCATTGACTGGGGTCGAAGTGACCGGGATTCAAGTTCAAAAAGGAAGTGTCAGCGGGGTAGAGACAGGGCTGGGAGCGGTCAGCACGCCTTTGGTAGTCAATGCCGCCGGTCCATGGTCCGGACGCGCAGCGGAGATGGCGGGCCTTCAAATCCCGTTAATCCCGCTCCGCCGGCAGTGGTTTACAACAACACCTTTACCACAGCTCCCGGAAGACTTCCCCTTTGTGATCGACTTCGCCCAATCCTTATATTTTCACCGTGAAGGGAAAGGACTGCTGATCGGTATGTCGAACCCTGCAGAAGCACCCGGGTTCAACCAGGCTGTCGACCCGAACTGGGAATTACGCAATATCGAGGCAGCAACAGCACGACTGCCGCTGCTCGAGAACGCCAGCCTGGTATCTCGCATAGCCGGTCTGTATGAAATCACCCCCGATGCACACCCAATCTACGGGAAGACTCCCATCGACGGTTTTTACCTGTGCACCGGGTTTTCGGGGCACGGTTTTATGCACGGCCCGGTATCTGGTGTGATCATGGCAGAGATCATACTGGAAGGCAGGTCTGAAACGATAGACGTCTCGATGCTGGACCTTCAGAGATTCGATGAAGGCAGATTGATTCAAGAGTACAATGTTGTCTGAATACTGCCTTGAAGTTTGGAACAGATCGCATGCCAACCGCTGAAATCATCACCATTGGGACCGAGATCTTGCTCGGTGATATCCTTGACACCAATTCCCAGTATCTGGCCCGCTGCCTGCGTGATGAGGGCATCGATCTATACCGGAAGACCACTGTGGGAGATAATGCCCACCGCATAGCGCAGGCCATTCAGCAGTCGATGGAGCGCAGCGAGATCGTGATAACCACCGGTGGTCTCGGACCCACCGTCGACGATCCAACACGCGAGGCTGTGGCACTGGCCTTCGGCACGCAAACAGAATTCATGCCCGAGCTATGGGAGCAAATCCAGGCTCGTTTCAGGCGCTTTAAAAGGCATCCGACCGAGAACAATCGCAAGCAGGCTTACATTCCCCGTGGCGCAATTGCTGTCGAAAACCCGGTCGGCACCGCGCCTGCCTTTGTTGTTGAAACCGACCGGCACGCGGTGATCTCTCTACCCGGTGTGCCGCGTGAGATGGAATACCTGATGCAGAATGCCATCATCCCTTACCTGAAGAAGCGCTTCAATCTCAAAGGGATCATTAAAACTCGCATCCTGCATACCGCCGGTGCGGGAGAATCGCAGATCGACGATCTGATCGGCGACCTAGAGGCTTTACCAAATCCAACCGTGGGACTGGCAGCCCATACCGGGCAGGTGGATGTGCGCATCACTGCCAAAGCGGCCTCGGAAGCTGAAGCCGACGAACTCATCAAACCGATCGAAGAAACCTTGCGGCAGCGTCTGGGCGAGTGGTACTATGGAGCTGACCAGGATACCCTGGAAGAAGTGGCATTGAAAGCCGTCGCGGCAGAAGGCTGGAAGCTGGTTGTTGTGGAAACAGGCTTAAATGGCAATCTGATCCGCCGTCTGGCATCGGTCGAAGGCCCATTCCTGGGTGGAGAGATGCTCAAGGAAACCCCATCATTAGATGAACTGCTCGCCTTTACCGATGCCTACCGGCAGGCACGCGGCGCAGATGCCGGGCTGGGAGTCGCGGTCGTCCCGGATGGAGAGAGACAGGATGTGCTCCTGGTGCTGATCACTCCTGAGCGCACGCGAAAATTCGCCCGCCCATATGGTGGCCCTCCTGAATATGCCTCCCGCTGGGCGTTCCACCATAGTCTGGATGTGCTGCGCCGTATCTCAAGGGCGCGCTGACCGGAACTGCCGGTTATCACGATCCGTGGGTACCCCGAATCTAGTGTTGGGATATCCAGAATACTTATCTAAGGAAGGACACTATGACTCGAGAAGCTGACATACTTCTCACCAATGCCATCGTCATTACCATGGACGAAAATTTCAACCAGTACGAGCCCGGAGCAGTTGCAGTGTCCGGGGACAGCATCCTGGCAGTTGGCCTGGAGCAGGAGATCAAGAAATCCTTTTCGGCTGCTGAAACCATCGATTGCGGCGGAAAAGTGATCATGCCAGGCTTGGTAAACGCCCACACCCATGTACCGATGACCTTGCTGCGCGGCCTTGCAGATGACTTGCGTCTGGATGTGTGGCTGCTGGGTTATATGATGCCGGTGGAACGTGAGTTTGTATCCCCAGATTTTGTCCGCCTGGGAACCGAACTGGCCTGTGTGGAATTGATCCGCAGCGGCGTCACCTGTTTTGCAGATATGTACTATTTTGAAGAGAGCGTCGCCCAGGCGACAGCGGCAGCTGGACTGCGAGCAGTGTGTTCACAGACGGTGATGAAATTCCCGACACCGGATGCCGGTTTTTATGAAGAATCGCTGGCAGCGGCGCGCGAGTACATCCAGCGTTGGAAAGCTCACCCGCTGATCATCCCCTCTGTTGCTCCACATGCGCCTTACACCTGCACCGAAGACATCCTGCGTGCGACTGCCGAGCTGGCAGTCGAGTTCGACGTACCGCTGCATACCCATATCGCCGAAACCGCTCTGGAGGTAGAAAATGCTCGCCAGGAATATGGAATGCCGGTCATCCCGTACGTAAAAAAACAGAATATCTTCGACGCCAAAGTGCTGGCCGCACACTGTGTGCATATCGATAATGGCGAGATTCAAACGCTGCTGCATCATAATGCAGGCGTCGCCCACAACCCATCCTCGAATATGAAGCTGGCGTCAGGTTTTGCCCCGGTTGTAAACATGCTCGAGGCTGGACTGAACGTCGGCATAGGCACCGATGGTCCGGCATCTAACAACGACCTGGATATGTTCGAGGAAATCCGGCTGGCTTCCTTCATTGCCAAAGCCCACAGTGGAGACCCGACCGCATTACCCGCCCAGCAGACTCTGGCAATGGCAACTCGGTTAGGCGCAAATGCCCTGCATATCGGTCACCTGACCGGCTCCCTGGCTCCGGGTAAGCGCGCAGACTTAATCCTTATCGATATCAAGACCCTGCATAACGCCCCCCGCTTCCGTCGCGAACCAGATGGCATTTACGCCCAAATTGTCTACGCCGCTAAATCTTCGGATGTATCCGATGTGATGGTCAATGGCAAGTGGCTGCTGCGAGCGCAGCAGCTCACTACACTGGATGAGGGTAACCTTTACGAGCAGGCAGCAGAATACTCGCAGAAAATCGACGTGTTTTTGATCCAGCGCGAGCAATCGGTTCTCTCCAAGCTGATTGCCATTGGCGGGGCATCCGAAGGGGAGAGCTTCGAAGTCCAGGCAAAAGTACGAATATCCGATCCGCAGCCGGTGCTGGCTGCCATCGAACAGCCATCATTGGAGATACTCCATACCCGACATTATCATGAATACGACACCTATTTTTCTTTTGATGATCCAAAACAGGGCTACCTGCGCTACCGTGAAGACGAGTTCATCGACGAGAGTGGCGAGGTGAGCAAGATTCGCTACCGTTTGACCCTGCTGGGCCCTGCCCGCGAAGATCATTTTCCAAGCGATGTTTTGCTCTCCCGCAGCAGGTTTATTGCCCCGGCTACCCACAGCCTGCGCTTTTACCGGGAATACTTCAAGCCAACCGGAGAATCCTTCATTGAAAAAGACAGGCTGCGTTGGAGGGTATTATTCCAGGGGACTGAGTTCTACATCAACCTGGACCATATGGAAAAACCGGATTTGGGATATTTCCTGGAAGTGAAGAGCCGCACCTGGAGCAGCCGTGATGCACAGCACAAAGCCACACTGGCTGAGGGGCTCATCACTTTCCTGGGCGCCTCTCCGGATAAGACGGTAGCCAGAGACTACATCGAGTTTGTAGAAACCACTTGAGCTGATGACCGCTGCTCTCGCCTTCGCCATCCAGCTGGCTCACCAGGCCGGACAGCTGCTGTTGGATCATCACAGCCGCATCAAGGAAGCCAGGCTGAAACCGGATAGGTCGATCGTCACCGATGCAGACCTGGCTGCAGATCGTCTGATCGCCGGAGAAATACATGCCAATTTTCCAGGCGAACTGATCCTAAGCGAAGAACTCCAGCCGCAATTATCCGGCTCGCCAGGCGGATCTATGTGGGTCATCGATCCGCTCGACGGAACGACAAATTTTAGCCTCGGGCTGCCATTCTGGGGTATCTCCATTGCCCACCTATTCAACGGCAGGCCTGACATGGGAGTATTGTACTTTCCCCAGTTGGATGAGCTGTACAGCGCCCAGGCAGGGGGCGGCGCTGAGTACAACGGCAGCGCCGTGCTGAGTGAACATCCTCTTGTGAACCAGCCGGTCTCTTTCTTTTCTTGCTGCAGCCGGACATATCGAAAATTCGATATCAAACTCAGATACAAACCGCGCATCCTTGGGTCAGCAGCCTACTCGCTATGCAGCGTAGCCAGGGGTATCGCGGTCATCGCCTTCGAGGCTACCCCAAAAATCTGGGACCTGGCCGCTGCCTGGTTGCTCGTGCAGGAAGCCGGTGGGATTATCGAAAGTTACGATGGCTCGACACCGTTCCCGCTCAGGGAAGGCGTTGATTACCGCCAGACTTCCTTCCCTACCCTGGCAGCCATCAGCGCAACGCAGATGACGGAAGCCAGGCAGAAGATCATCCGCAAGCAAGCCTGATCGGAAAACAGACCAGGTTAGAAGAAATGGAGATAACGAGCGCGCATCCCAGTTTCTCCAGATCATCAATCGACAGAAACACAAGGAGCAATTTATATGGAATACCGCAATCTAGGCAGATCGGGTTTGAAAGTTTCTGCGCTGAGCCTAGGAGCATGGGTAACCTACGGTGGGCAGGTGGGCGAAGAGACGGCCTATGAATGCATGCAAGCTGCCTATGAATCGGGCGTCAATTTCTTCGATAACGCTGAAATATACGCCGATGGCAATGCTGAAATCGTGATGGGTAAGGTGATCAAGAGGGCCGGCTGGAAGCGCAGCGATCTGGTCATTTCAACGAAGATATTCTGGGGTGGTGATGGGCCAAACGACAGCGGGCTCACCCGCAAACATATTATCGAAGGGCTGGACGCATCGCTAAAACGCCTGCAGATGGAGTATGTCGACCTGGTTTTCTGCCACCGCCCGGATATCCACACCCCGGTCGAAGAGACTGTCTGGGCGATGAACCATGTCATCAACCAGGGCAAGGCTTTCTATTGGGGCACCAGCGAATGGAGCGCGACCAGGATTTTGGAAGCTTACAGCATCGCCCGCCGGGAGCACCTGATCCCGCCGCTGATGGAACAGCCCCAATATCACATGTTTCACCGCCAGCGCGTAGAAGCAGAATATGCCCCTCTTTATTCTGAGATCGGTTTGGGGACCACGATCTGGAGTCCGCTCGCCAGTGGTCTGTTGACCGGCAAATACAACCAGGGCATCCCCGCGGGTACACGCGTCACCCTGGAAGGCTACGAATGGCTGCAAGACAGATTCAAGACCGAAGAGAGTGCTAGAAGAATCGAGAAAGTTGCGCAGTTGATGCCCATTGCCGAGGAACTGGGCTGCACGATGGCCCAGCTCGCCCTGGCCTGGTGTCTGAGAAACCCCAACGTCAGCACGGTCATCAGCGGTGCTTCGAAAGCCAGCCAAGTGACCGAGAATATGGCTGCATTGGAAATCGTAGGAAAACTTAGTTCTGATGTGATCGATCGTATCGAGGCGATCCTGGACAATAAGCCAGATGGAGAGACCGATTTCCGTTAGCTGCTGACATTCAGCTAATGGCGAAAGTGGCGTACACCCGTAAAAATCATAGCGATTCCCCAGGAGTCGGCTGCCTCAATGGCCTGATCATCCCTGATCGAGCCTCCGGGTGAGATGATGGCGGTGATCCCCACTCGAGCTGCTTCCTCGACCGAATCTGAAAAAGGGAAAAAAGCATCAGAGGCCATCACCGCCCCGCGGGCATTACCTCCTGCCCGGGAGGCAGCGATACGCACACAATCGACCCGGTTTGGCTGTCCCCCACCGATGCCTACGGTCGCTTCTCCGCGCGCAAACACAATCGCATTCGATTTTACATGCTGGCATGCCACCCATGCGAAGCGCAGCGCTTTCAGCTCCTCCTCTGTCGGCGGACGCTTTGATACAACCTGCCACTTAACTCCGGGCGGGTCTCCCCGGTCGATGGTCTGGCGCAGCACTCCACGGTTGATAGAGCGCAGCTCGAAGGGCGGCGCGAGCTCCGTGTCCGGCATATTCAACAGGCGCAGGTTCTTACGCTGCGAGAGGATCTGCAGGCTATCCCCCGGGAATCCTGGCGCGGCAATACACTCTACGAATAATTCACCCAATGAAGCGGCTGCCGCTGCGTCGAATGGGCGGTTTACTGCGATCACCCCTCCAAATGCAGAGACCGGGTCGCTGGCAAGGGCGGCACGGAAAGCCTGGGCAACAGAGGCGCTGCAGGCGATGCCGCATGGAGTGAGATGCTTGACGATGCACACTGCCGGTCGCTCGAAGGAAGCAGCAGCTTTCCAGGCAGCATCCAGGTCGAGTAGATTGTTATAAGACATGGCTTTGCCTTGCAGCAACCTGCCACCTAATGGTCCTGACTCAGGTTCATAACTGTACAGTTCAGCTTCCTGGTGAGGGTTTTCTCCGTAGCGCAGCTTACCCCGCGGGTGCAGCTCGAGAGTGAGCTGTTCCTCACGACCTTTGCCTAACCCACCCAAGTAGGCTGCAATTACCGAATCGTAACCGGCTGTGTGGGAAAATGCTCTGCATGCCAACCTATAGCGTGTCTCCGGGCTAATCTCACCCGCATGCCGCAGTTCAGCCAGGGCAGCCGCATAGTCATCCGGATCGGTGAGAACGGCAACGCGGGCGTAATTCTTTGCCGCAGCCCGGATCAAAGCCACACCGCCAATATCTATACTCTCGATCGCGTCTTCCAATCGGATATCTTCACCGGCGATCACCTCTTGAAACGGGTACAGATTGACCACCACCAGATCGATCCGGCTGGCGGAGACGCGGTCCAGATCAGCTTGATCTTGTTCCTTATCCCCTGCCAGAATGCCGGCATGCACAGCCGGGTGCAGTGTTTTTACTCGCCCTCCCAGGATTTCCGGAGAGTTGGTGTATTCAGACACATCCTTGACGGTCAGGTTCGCCTGTCGAAGCGTTCTGGCAGTTCCTCCGCTGGCAAGCAGTTTCCAGCCGAGTTCGTGCAAACCGCTTCCGAACTCGACGAGGCCGCGTTTATCTGACACGGAGAGCAGTGCAACGGGCATGGTTTACTCCTCTGATGATGGGTGTGTACCTCATATTCAACTGCCCACGGTGAACATTTGCCCATTCAATACTCCTGATGGGCAAGAAGTGTATTGTCTTCTAAAATCCGCCTTAGCAGATTCAAGCATCATTCAGACTGCAGCACGACATCCCTTATGGTATCGGCCAGCAGTCTTGCTCGTTGTGGAGCATCTCCAAGGTGATGGCTGGCGTCCATCAGGTCATGCAGTTCGGATTCATCCAGATATCCCTGGATGACGGGATCGGATGCCAGATATTCTGTCAGGGGGTTATCATCACCTTTCCCCATTTCCTGCCAGGCTGCCATTGTGATATTCCGCAGATGTTCGTGCATCTCCTGCCTGTCAGCGCCGGCTTTTACCAGAGCCATCAGCACACGTTCTGTTGCAGCGAACGGTGCATACCGCGATAGATTGCGAGCAGCGGCAGCTTCATCGACATGCAGACCCTCCAGCAAACGCCTGGCTACCTGCAGAAGTTCATCTGTGATCAAGAATGCCTCTGGGAGCAGTGCCCGGCGATTGGCAGAGTCGTCCAATGTGCGTTCCAACAGAGAGTGGGCAGCGTTATCCCATGCCAGGCGCGGCATCCCTGCCAGCGAGCGGGCCAGAGAATCAATTTTCTCAGCCTGTATAGGGTTCCGCTTGAAAGGCATGGCCGATGAACCCACCTGCTTCTCACCGAATGGCTCGGACAGCTCTCCTATTACCGGAGATTGGAGCAGCCTGAGATCGAAGGCGAACTTATGTAATGAGCCACCTATGCCAGCCAGGGCACAGACAACCTGGTAATCTTGTTTACGGGGATAAGTCTGGGTCGTCACGGTAAAAAATGGGATGCCAAGCCGCGTGGATAGTTTTGTTTCGAACGCGGCCAGGTTTTGTGCTCCCACCAGTTCAGCGTAAGAAGCGCCGCTGCCTACCGCGCCCTTGAAACCTTTACCGCGCAGGTGGGCTCGCACCCTGCGCAGGTTCTCCCAATCTATCAGCAGGTCTTGGGCATAAACTGCCAGACGGTAGCCCAGCGTCGATGGCTCAGCCGGCTGAAGGTGAGTGAAGGCAATCAGCGGCAGATCCGCCCAGCGATATATTGCCTGGAGGAGTACCCGCAGGACTTCGACGAGCCGGGTAATCGTCAGATCTAGAGATTGGCGCAGGCGGAGTGCATCCGCGTTGTCTTCAATGTCCATCGAGGTCGCTCCCAGATGCAGAACTCCCCCTCCCAGCGGACATTGTTCAGCATATGCCCTCAGCTCTGCCATCAAATCATGGTGAATTTCCGCCTCGATCTCCAGCGAGCGTGGGATGTCTACATTATCCACATGCTGGCGGAGGTCATCCAATTGCGCACTGTGGAGCAAACCATATTCAGACTGGACCTCTGCCAGTGTGACCCAAATCCGGCGCCAGAGGCGGCGTTTTTGTTCCTCGCTCCACAGCCGGCGCATCTCATCAGAACCGTAACGCCAGGTAAAAGGGGATTGGTAAACTGAATGGTCTATCATAGGATTTCTCGATCCGAGCATAGAACACCATAAGTACATCGCGGGACCTGATCGTTATCTCAATCGTCGTATTACCATGGGTGGTAAAATTGACCCTACGATTGTGTAAAATCAGAATTGACCAGATTTATT
This sequence comes from Chloroflexota bacterium, assembly GCA_032124675.1. Taxonomy (GTDB): domain Bacteria; phylum Chloroflexota; class Anaerolineae; order Anaerolineales; family UBA4823; genus JAQBDA01. The sequence continues at coordinate 9,570 of JAQBDA010000329.1, read as the reverse complement.
AAAGATTATACCGATTAGGCAGGTGATTGAGAAGCCGCATGAGATCAATATTAGCAGTTTGGCTTATATTTCAGCAGTTTATAGATTGAAATCACCCCTAACCAAATGATTTTGATTTTTTTCGTAACAATAATTTGCAATTATTTTAGGAATCCCTGTAACATTTGCATTTCTGGTCATCGTTGACTATAATGGGACAACACCTAAGAAATCGGTTTAACAATGCCTGACATAGAAACCCATAAAATTACACAGAAAATCGATCCCAAAACCGTGCCGGCTGCAACCGACCAGCTAAATTCTGGCACTACTTTGGCTAACCGCTACCTGATTCAAAATGTTATCGGCGTGGGAGGAATGGGTGCAGTTTATCGCGCCCGAGACCTGCACTTTCCAAACGTCGTCAAGTTGGTAGCCGTCAAAGAGATGATCAACCAGGTGCGTGACGAACTGGTTCGCAGTACGATCGTGCGCAATTTCGAACGCGAAGCCAACCTGCTGGCGACCCTCGACCACCCAGCTATTCCGCGTATTTACGATTATTTTACACATAATGATCGTTCTTATCTCATTCTGGAGTTCATTAACGGTAAAGACCTGGAAGCAGTCCTGAATGAAAGTAATACGTTTCTGCCCGAGGAACGGGTAGTGCAGTGGGGCATCGAGCTGTGTGACGTTCTCAGCTATCTGCATAACCATCAGCCGGAGCCGATCATATTCCGGGATATGAAGCCATCTAACGTGATGATCAACCAGCACGGTCATGTAGTGCTGATCGATTTTGGCATCGCCAAACATTTCCAAGGCACGCAGCGCGGCACAATGATCGGAACTGAAGGGTACTCACCGCCCGAGCAGTATCGGGGTGAGGCGGGTCACCTTGCGGATATCTACGCCCTCGGCGCTACAATGCACCATCTGCTCACCCACCGCGATCCACGGCTGGAACCACCCTTCTCGTTTGCAGAACGTCCTATTCGAGATACCAATACCGCCGTCTCCCAGGAAACCATCGCCATCATCGAGAGATCACTCCAGTATGAACCAGGCGATCGCTATAAAACCGCGGAGGAGATGAAGGATGTTCTGCTCCATGCTGCCCGAGATACCGGGATCTTAACCAAGATTGCTTTGACGAAAGCTGTCTCGCGTGTCGAAGGTGAAGCTATCAAGCCGGTATGGGAGTTCTCCTGTGAGGATGAGATACGCGGCACGCCAACATACGACGATGGCATTATTTATATCGGCTCGTATGACAACAACCTGTATGCCCTCAATGCAGCCACAGGTGAATTCTTGTGGAAATACCCCACCGAGGAAGGTATCGTCAGCAAACCGCTGGTTTATGAGAACAACGTCTTCTTTGGCTCAGAGGATAAACGGCTGCACGTGATCACAGCTCGCTTCGGCAGGTTGAATTGGATGTACTATGCAGATGGTCCCATTCGCTCTTCACCACAGATCGCCGAAGGGCATATCCTGATCGGGTCAGACGATGCCCACCTGCATGCAGTCAACACGATCAGTGGTAGGCGTGCCTGGCGCGCGGATGTCGGAGCAATGATCCGCTCTACACCAGCGGTGCATACCGACCTGATCTATGTAGGCACTGAAAACGGTGATTTCTACTGTATGGATTTTAGAAGTACGATAAAGTGGCGCTTCAAAGCCAAGCGTGCGATCACTTCCTCTCCCATCATCCACCAGGGAGTTGTCTACTTTGGATCGGTTGACTCAACACTGTACGCCTTAGACTCGCGTACGGGTTGGGTTATCTGGCGGTACAGGCTGAGTAAGCCGACCATTACAACCCCATGTATCACGGGTGATTATATCTTCACCGGCTCCATCGATGGGTTGATTCACTGTGTCGATCTTCGTTCTGCGAAGGAATTATGGACTTTCAATACAGAAAATCAAGTCACCGGTTCGCCGATAATCTACAAAGACTCGTTATATTGCGGATCAGTCGACGGCAATCTCTATTGCCTGGAATACCGCACAGGGCGCCTCCGCTGGAAGTTCGGCACCCAAGGTGCGATTACAGGCAACCCCATCGCTGTCGACGATCTGGTTTATATCGGCTCTACCGACCATCGACTTTACGCACTACTAGCATGACATCATTTCGGGAGGGGAACACCCGTGAAGGGATTCTTTCAAAAAATTCTTGGCCAGGATAAACCAACCCGGCAAGAAGATAACTCAAAACCTGCTGACCAGGATTTCATCGATACCATGGGTGTGATCCATTATTCCGAGCTGCAGCCCGCACAGCTGCTTGCGTCTTGCGGTCAATCGGTTGGAATGCAGCGCGAACACAATGAGGACGCTTTATTTTCCCTCACAACCACCCTGACAAGCGACCATACTAACTTGCCTTTCGGTTTGTACATCGTTGCGGATGGGATGGGCGGTCACCAGCATGGTGAAATCGCCAGTGGTATTGCTATCCGTTCAATGGCAAGTTATATCGTCTCTAGACTGATGCTGCCGATGTTAAGTGCCAATCCGCACACGCCCGAAGAATCGCTTCAAGAGATCATGCAGGCAGGCGTGCAGGAGGCTCATAAAGCCATCACCAATCAGGTCCCAGGTGGGGGAACGACCCTGACGGCGGCTTTGATCCTGGGTGAGCAGATGATCCTGGCACACGTCGGCGACAGCCGGGCTTATGCCATCGATCTCGACGGCAATGCACAGATCCTTACTCGTGACCACTCATTGGTCAAACGTCTTGAAGAACTGGGGCAGATCAGCCACGAAGAGGCCGCCAACCATCCTCAGCGAAATGTCCTCTACAGGGCGCTCGGTCAGGGTGAGCCTTTCGACCCGGATATAAAGAACATGCAGCTTCCCGAGAATGGTCATATACTGCTCTGTTCGGACGGGTTGTGGGGAGTGGTCGAAGAAGATGAGCTCATCCAGATGATACTGAACTCTCCTACCCCCGACCAGGCCTGCAAATCCATGGTTGATGCTGCCAATGCTGCAGGTGGTCCAGATAATATTACAGCTGTCCTCATCCGTCTTCCTGGTTAACAATCATCAATGGCTACGTCTAATTTTTACGCGGTGCTTGGAGTAACCAGAGACGCCAACCAAGAGGAAATACGACGCGCCTATCACCAGGCTGCCCGCAAACTTCACCCGGATGTCAATGAAGAGTCCGGAGACACTGAGTTGTTCCTCGATATCCAACGCGCGTATGAAGTGCTCGTTGACCCGGATATGAAGGAAAAATATGACCGGCAGCTGCCTCCTATAGAAAGAGTCCGCCCGCCGGTCGAGATCCATTTGCTGTACAGCCGTGAATACATACCGATTATTGACGAGAATCAGCTGGTTTATGCCCTGATCAATATCTCGCCTCCGTTTTCAGAACAGGTAACGGATAACGCTCCAATTAACGTATGCCTGGTGTTGGACCGGTCGACATCTATGCAGGGTAAACGGATGGATACGGTAAAGAGTACCGCCATCGAGATTGTCCGCCAGCTTCAGCGTGACGATATCCTGTCGATCGTTACATTCAGCGACCGTGCAGAAGTCATCATCCCGGGTGAAAAGCGGCTGGACCGGACAGAAATCGAAACAAGGATACAAATGATCTCTTCCGGAGGGGCAACTGAGATGTATCGCGGGCTGGATGCCGGTTATCAGGAAATCCGCAGAAACCATAATAAGAGGTACATCAACCATCTTGTCCTGCTCACCGATGGGCGAACGTATGGGGATGAGGATCAATGCCTACGAGTGGCAGAGCAGGCTGCCGCGCGGGGCATCGGCATCAGCTGTCTTGGAATCGGTGAGGAATGGAACGATAGCTTCCTGGATAGCCTCGCTTCCCGTACCGGGGGAAACTGTGCATACATCGCTCGCTCGAACGATATTCGCCATTTCTTGAAAGAGAAACTCATCGGACTCAGCCGCACCTACAGCGATAACGTCCGGTACAATCTCCACCTCAGCAAGGGTATCGAGATGAGCTTTGCTTTTCGTCTCGCCCCCGAGATGGCCCCACTCGAAAGTGAGTCGCCGATCCAGTTAGGCAGTGTTCCGATGGATGGCAGTCTATCTGTCGTATTCGAATTCATCGTTCCACCCCTTCCCGCAACCACGAAAAAGATAGCCCTGGCAACCGGTCAAATAGCCCTGGAGGTTCCCTCCCTGGCGACGCCTACCTCGATCACCCGCTTAGGCTTGTTCCGTAATGTGCTTGCTCAGCCAAACCCGGAACCGCCCCCGGCCGGTATGCTGAACGCTCTATCCAGGTTGACTCTATACCGCATCCAGGAACGTGCCAACAACGATATTTCCAATGGCAACTTCGAAGGAGCTACAAAACATCTGAACAACCTGGCGACAAAATTATTCGCCCAGGGAGAGACCGAGCTGGCGCGATCTGTATTACGCGAAGCTGAGAATTTAAGGCACGGGATCGGGATGAGTGAGGAAGCCAAAAAGCATATAAAGTATGGAACCCGTGCCCTGCTTCTGCCAGCCAGCGCCGATGCTTTCACCCCGTTCGAGGATCTCGGAGAGGGGGAGCTATGATCACATGTCCCTCTTGCTACAACCAGGAGATGGTAGGGGCATTGTTTTGCAGTGCTTGCGGTTCTCAGCTGACTTATCAATCTCGCAGCCCAACCGATACGGTACAGTATAACGAAGACGGCTCTGTACCCGATCCATCAGCCGAGACGAGAGCGATCAACCAAACATCTGAGGCTGCCGCACGCGTCAACCTGAGGCTCATCCAAACCGGCCAGAACATCCCCCTGGAAAGCGGCGCGGATTATACGATAGGCAGGATCAGCGGAACCCAACCGATCTTGCCCGATATTGACCTCACACCATACCGTGCTTATGAAGGCGGCGTCTCGCGCCTGCATGCCACTATCCGGGTGTCAGAGGATAACGTCTCGCTATCCGATCTCGGTTCGGCGAATGGAACCATGATCAACGGGCAAAAAATTTCCCCATATGAACCGCACCCGTTGAACAGCGGGGATATCATCGTATTTGGAAAATTCCAAATAGAAATCAAGTTCAGTTAGTACGGAGGCACCCGTGCCTTATACACTCATCCTACACATTCAAAACTCTGACCCGGTTGTTGGTGAGGTAGACGTTCTGCCAACCCCGGCAGACAATCTGGTCATCGTGAACAATCCCCGCCGGCTGGACGGCAAAGACGTACACTATCTCGCAGACAATGTAGTGACAGTGTACTGGCCCATGGACCGTTTGAATTTTATTGAAGTCCTGGCCGGCAAGGAAGAAGAAGAGATCATCGGCTTCGTCCGGGAGTGAAGTTATTTGGATACGCAATTTCGTGGTCGTCGCATCCTTGTCGTGGATGACGAGGAGAGGATGGTTCGTTTTATCCGTCTCAACCTGGAGCATGATGGATTCCAGGTCATCGAGGCATTTCGTGGTACTCAAGCAATCGAAAACCTGCGCAGCGACATGCCCGATCTGGTATTGCTGGACGTTATGATGCCCGATATCGATGGTTTCGAGGTACTCAGGCTGATCCGCGAATCAAGTTCGGTGCCGGTTATCATGCTGACCGCCAAAGGCGAGGAGGATGACCGTATTCGCGGCCTCGAATTAGGTGCAGATGACTATATTACAAAGCCATTCAGCCCGCGCGAGCTTGTGTCCCGAGTTCGAGCAGTACTGCGCCGCACCGAGACTGCTGGAAGCAGCACCCACGGCTTAATCGAGGTAGATGACCGATTGAAGCTGGATTTCGACAGACGAGAAGTCTGGGTGGACGGGGAGCTGGTTCAGCTTCGTCCAACAGAATATCGATTGCTCTATCACCTGGTGCAGAATGCGGGTTGGGTCGTGACCCACGACCAACTGCTTGCCAAGGTGTGGGGTTATGCCTACAGGGATGAGCCGCATTACGTCCGGCTGTATATCAACTACCTGCGCAAGAAACTGGAAAAGGATCCCTCGGACCCTCAATATATACTGACTGAACGAGGAATTGGTTACCGCTTTGTAGATTTCCGCCGGGAATCTAAAGCTCAATCCTGAAAACCAAATATACCTTGCATGCATCCCAAGTATCGACTATACTCGCCCAAGGAAGGACTGGAATTTCGTGCCAAAACAACGAATTTTACTGGTAGATGACCATGAGGTCGTACGTCTGGGCCTTAAATCGCTCTTAGAGCGACATCCGAATTTCGAGGTCGTTGCTGAAGCCAGTACTGCCAGGGAAGCAGTCGAACGTGTATCCACTCATAATCCGGATGTTGTCGTAATGGATATTCGTCTGCCCGGTGGTTCTGGTATCGAGGCGTGTGAAGAGATCTCTGAGAACTACCCGAATATCAAGGTGATCATGCTGACCTCGTATGCCGAAGACGAGATGCTGTTCTCCGCCATTCGCGCCGGTGCTTCCGGGTATGTACTCAAGCAGATCGGGGGAGAAGACCTGGTGCGAGCGATCGAGGCTGTTGGGCGCGGAGAAGCGCTGCTCGACCCCGCCGTGACCCAGCGCATATTTCAGGAAGTGCGAAAGGCAGCCAAGGAAGAGGAAGCCTCGGCATTTTCTGCATTGACACAGCAGGAACGGCATGTTCTGCTGCTGGTATCAGAGGGCAAGACAAACCGGGAGATCGCTAAAGCGCTCTTCCTGGGAGAAGGAACAGTACGCAATTATGTCAGCAGCATCCTCTCCAAACTGGGTGTCAGCAACCGGGCTGAAGCAGCCGCATACGCAGTCGAACATAATCTGCGTGATTACCTGTAAACAATTCAGGACTCTATTAATGACAGCGCCGCCTCGAAAAGCGGCGCTGTTATATTGTTAGAAGTTACGCAGTTCAGAGGAAATTGGGGCTGTTGAATATTAGTGGTAAGGTCTCACCTTACGTCCGGCGACCTTTACCTCTGAACCCCTCAGACGGGCAGATTGATACATCAACCCCCACATCCAATCGTCGATATAGATCTCTACCTCTTCTAACAGAATGATCTGGCGGGTGACCTGGTCCATCGAATCCTCGGAAACAGCCAGCTCGCCGATAAGCTCGCTCTTACGACAGGCAGCTTCCGCTCGCACTTCACGCAGCGCGTTCAAGCTCTGCGGTCCGGCGAGTACTAAACCCTCGACCAGCTTCTGTACCGGTGCGGTATCATCCTCTTCCAGACACGAGAGCAGTACATCACCTGCCTGTAGGCGGATGAACGCACGCTCAACCATAGAAAACACCGCCTCTAAAGGGTCATCAGCCATCATTTCCCGTTCCCTCGACACTCAGAGCAGGGGCAAAGCGCCCGCAGATAATTCCAGGTATAGATACCGTAATGATGTCCGTCCTCCCATTCTAATGTCAGTGCATATGTCCCCACCGCCTCCAGGTTGCGCATTCTGGTGGCTGGTGTATCCTCATCTTCAAGTTTGAACACGTTGGGATCTGGTACTGAGCCCATCTTATCGTGCCCTCCCCGGCACTCTGCGCAAGGGCAGGCGTGTCGCAGTAATGGGAACGAATATACGCTCACGTGTCCATCATTCCAGGTGAGTGTAAGCTCACTGGTCTGGCGATTGGCTGTAATACCGGTTGGTTTGTACGAAGTCATAGCGTCTTAGCGTAGCCTCTTATGATGATGATTTCTTCTGAAATTCGATTTGTTCATAGATGTTTTTTATTGGCAACCCGATTCTCCCCCCACCTCTCCACCCCAATCGATTTCGGATAATTCTTAATAAGACTAATCGCAACACCACATGTTCTGTTACGGATTGTCAGGCGGCTATCATAATTGTTGGTAGGAGTTAACTCTCCTGCCGCAGCAAGAGCAGACGCGGTGTAATTCTGGGCTGCTTATGGATTTTGAACTACCTGCAAGTAATTGGAGACTGCCCAGCCCTGGACAGATTCGTCATACGGGGCTGCCAGCAACCACCAGGTAAAACCATCGACAAGCATCGGACCATCTGTCACCAGGAAGACTTCGGCTTCCAGACCCAACAATTGTATCTTACCCTCTAATCCTGGCTCAGAGCGCAGGCGGAGACCATCCCCACCTGTCCCCGTAACCTGAACATACGCACCGCTGACAATATCACCGGAGGGCGGTGAGGGGGGGATATCTCCCTCGGGCACCGATTCTAGCGGTACCGCAGTAGATGTTGCGGGCAGCGGTGTTGGGGAGAGGTATGGTATCACGTGTAAAACCACTGTACCAGGAGGTGCAGGGGGCGAATCGGGGCGTAATAGCCATAGCGAAAATAGCACAATACACAGCAAACCTAGCGCTATCGCGGCAGCGCCGGTCAGCACCCAGAAGTTGATATATCGAGTCAATCCTTGCAACATGCTCACCTGTACCTGTATCGTGTATCAAGAATAGACGTTACGCGCTAGGCGGGATGGTGGGGTATTTGGAGGGGCGATGCCCGCCCAAATACCCCCAATTTCCCCAGTTCCTGGGGAACATCCGTCAAGAATACTGCCAGGGTAGATTTTCAAGCCAGAGACAATCGAAGCCAAATATTCAGATATATCAAACGAACAGCTCATTCGGCACATCCCGGGGAACAAGTACGTGTAAGGCACCGGGCTTCACCGAAATCGCAACGGTGCCTTCCCCTACGCTTGGTTCCCCATCCAGCTGGACATACACCGGCGCATCGGATTCCATCTGCAGGTTTTGGAATTTTAGCCCGCGCACTCGATCAGATTGTATATGTTTACCTGACCACAGCTCCCAGGCTAATTGAACCGTGTCTCCAAGGGTTTCTCCGTCGAACAGCCAAAGGTCCATATAGCCATCATCCAACCGGGCAGATGGGGAAAGCTCCGCGATCCCTCCGGCATATAAGCGAATGTTGCTGACAACGGCCAGCAGATAATGTCCGGTGGTAATTCGCTCACCATCAACAACAACCCTCAAGTTCATCCCATGCCAGAAGCCGGCATGCCAGACGACCGAGGCAGCATAACGGACAACCGAGAAATGTTTACCCCACTTACCGCGTGGTTCCATGCGGTTGATAATAAAGCCATCCAACCCCACACCTGCCCACAAGAGAAATGGCTCTGCATTACACAGACCGACATCCACCACCGCAACTCGACCATCAGCCAGCCTCCTGGCGCTCTCTTCCAATGCCATCCAGCGTGTCCAGGAGAGTCCGGGCAAACCGATTTCCTGGGCCCAGACATTGGATGTACCGGCGGGCAGGATGCCCAGGGCAGTTTCGGACCCTACCAGCCCGGCAATCGCCCGGTTGATCGAGCCATCACCACCAGCAATTATGAAACAATCCAACCCTTCTAAAGCCGCTTGGCGCGCCAGATGGGTGATATGCGCTCCACTGTTGGTAGGCTCGAGCTGTACACTCCAGCCATAGGCCTTAAAATTCTTGCCAGCCCTTTCCACAAGCATTCGTGAGGGGTAGCGACCAGCGGCAGGGTTGTAAGCGATCAGACATTTGGTCAAGTGTTTACCTACCAGAATTACTGTTATCCAGCGGTCAATATAGGCACGATCGGTAGAATGATTCTAATAGAAGTTACGTAGTTCAGGGGAAATTGGGGG
>JAQBDA010000328.1:0-21091 GCA_032124675.1 Chloroflexota bacterium | reverse complement strand
GCAGTTGGTGGGGACGGGGTGTTTGGGCGGGCATCGCCCGCCCAAACACCCCCTTTTTCCCCTGTACTGCGTAACTTCTAATAAATTTAGAGATAGGCAGATGGGATTGAAGCTCGGCCTCAATCCACTAATCAGAGCCAGCGCAAGATTATCACCCGATATATATCAAAAGCGTAGATGTCACTACAAAAAGGACGTCTATGCATTTAGATTTATAATCGGATCTGTGAGTATGATTATCCTGATTTGCGGGGACCGTACAAACATCTGCTTTTTATGGTGCTGATATGAGGAAAGCGGAGAGCGACAATACAATAACAAAAAACAAGAACGAAGCCAAGCTGCAGCTTAATACGTGGCTGGTACCTCTCCTTGTTGGTGTGTTTGCTGTCCTTTATGCTTTCACCGGGTTTCGCGGCTGGTTAATTTTCTTTATCGGTTTTGCCGGTGTTTGGCTGCTCGCGCTATTGTGGGTAACATCTTTGCGAAATAATTTATATATCGAACGCAATCTGCATCTTGCCTGGGCGACCGTTGGAGACTCGGTACACGAAGAGCTCAAACTCATAAATAATAGCTGGTTGCCCGTCGTATGGGTTGAGATTATCGACATATCAGCCTCGCTTTCAACGCAAATGCGGATCGTCTCAGATGTTGGTATAAAAACCACACGTACGAGGCATCTCAGCCATATGTGCAGACAGCGAGGGCTTTATACCCTGGGACCCACACGCCTGCGCACGGGTGATCCGTTCGGTATTTACACTCTGACCATACATGACTTTCACTCAGACGCTATTCTGGTCACCCCACCGCTACTACCGCTGACACAGCTCAGGATCGTACCTGCAGGTTGGGCAGGAGACCAGCGGCGGCGGCGAGGGGCCATAGAGCGGCAGATCAGCGATGCCGGCGTACGCAACTATCTCCCGGGGGATAGCCTGAGACGCATCCACTGGCAAGCCACAGCTCGTTTCGATAAACTGATTGTGCGACAGCTGGAGGCATCCGCTTCTGGGGATTGGTGGATATTCGTCGACCTGCAGGATGGTGTGCAAGCTGGAGAGGGTCGAGACTCTACGTCAGAGCTTTCCGTTGTCCTGGCCGCTTCACTTGCTATGCGCGGATTGAAGGAACACCGCCGTGTTGGGCTGGTCCTGGCAGGACCGGATCTTGTCTGGCTTGAGCCGCGTGCAGACCCCGCTCACCGATGGCGAATCCTGAGAGCACTTGCAATGGCTGAAGCCGGGAGACGCTCTCTCTCCGAACTGATTGGGCTAAGACATATTGCCCAGACCGCTACAATGATCGCCATTACCCCCTCCTCCGATCCGAGCTGGATATTGGCTGCGGGAGGCCGAGGCGGAGATCAGATGGCATTGCTGGTTGACCCAACGGAATTCGGCAGCCCTATTGACCAGAGCCGCGTCATATCTGCGTTGGCTTACTTCGGTGTCCCGTACCAACATATACCCAGGTCGCTGCTTGAAGACGCATATCCATCTGTCGCGATTGGATTACACAGGCCCAGCAGCGACCTGCAAAACGGTAAACGCTATTTAAAGCAGGGGAGGGCTGCTTGGCAGCAATTGAGCTGAAACGCACTACAATATTGGGGGCGCAAATACTTGAGAAGCTTGCTACATTGCTGCTGCTTTTCGTTCTGCTGACGGCTGCAGTTGCGGGGGTTACCAGCGTTCTGACAGGTCCTGATTGGGGCTCGCTCTGGAGAGGGCTGATTATTGGACTGTTGGTTGGTTGGTTTCTAGCGATATTCAATAGCTCTGCATGGAGAAGTGCGCTGATTGCTATTCCTCTTGGAGCAATCTATGCTTTGTTATATTCTGGTGGACTCAGCCAAAAGTTTGCCGCTCTGCTGAGAGAACTCATATTTGTTGCGAGCCGTATTACTGCCTCCCCATATAATTCGGAGGTCGATTTTACATCTATTAACCAACTCTTGGCAGAGTCATTCAATACTGCAGTGGTGGTCTTTGAGCGGGTACACACCTGGATTCTCGATTTGGTCGTGGGGGAGCCGACTTTCGATCCAGTCGCCGCGGCATTTGTGTGGATCCTGCTTGTATGGACCGTTGCGGCATGGGCTGGCTGGGTAGCTATAGCGTATCGGAGCGCACTGATTGCAGTCCTGCCAGCGCTGCTGCTGAGTATCGGAACGTTGTCTTATGGCCGGAGCGAATCCTTCAGCCTCTATATAATGCTCGGGTCGACCCTGCTCTTATTGGCAACAGTTCAGCATGATCGCCGTGAACATAGATGGGATGAAACCAATACGGCCTATCCCCAGCGGAAAGGGAGGCAGGTCGGTCGTATAGCTGTCATGCTCTCGATAGCAATAGTTCTATTATCCGCGAGCGTAACTTACATCAGCATGCCACGCATCCTGGAATGGGTGTCCGCATACAGAGAGCCGGTCGAACAGCAGGAAGGCGATCTGGCAAAGTCCTTGGGGATTATGATCGCGGCTACTGCCACCCCGGATGCGTTCGAGAATGTACGCCGTCCCGGACTGCCGCGAGACCATCTCATTGGATCCAGCCCTGATCTGTCAAAACGCCTTGTGATGACGGTGGTTGTAAAGAATCTTATTTCATTGTACAAGGGTGGGCAGCCACAACCCTTGTACTGGCGCAGCTTCACTTATGACGTCTACACAGGTCGTGGTTGGCAAACCAGCGGAACTACCTCAAATCAATATCAGCCTGAACAACCCTTACAATCGGAACAGGTTCCGCAGCATATCTTGATCGATCAGGTTGTACATCCGGTAAGAAGTGTTACTGGAGTTGTGTACGCCGCCGGCGAACCATTAGCAGTAAGTCAAGCAAATGAAGCCGCCTGGCGGTCGCCAGAAGATTTGTTTGGTATCCTCATCAACACCACCGGTTCCTATAAGGTGCGTTCACTCATCCCGGTTGCCAATGAAGGAACTCTACGAGCTGAACGACCCAATTACCCTGATTGGATAAAACAGCGTTACCTGACCCTCCCATCAGAAGTGCCAGGTCGGGTAAAGGAGCTGGCTCTACAACTGACAGCTTCCGCGCCAACTCCATATGACCGGGTGAGGGCGATAGAACAATATCTGCGCACAATCCCATATACGCTGGATGTGCCGTACCCGCCCGTTGATCAAGATATGGTTGATTTCTTTCTATTCGATTTGCGTAAGGGATACTGCGATTACTATGCTTCCGCGATGGTGGTCTTGGCTCGGGCCGCCGGGGTTCCTGCCCGTTTTGTGATTGGTTATGCTAGTGGGACCTATGACTTGAACGCCAGACGCTTCTTAGTCTCAGAAGCCGATGCCCACTCATGGGTAGAGGTCTATTTCCCTAATACGGGTTGGGTATCATTCGAGCCTACATCAGGCAGGCCGCCACTGGAGAAATCGAACAAGTCCACGTCCGAGTTTGGTTCAAGCTTGACCATACCGGAAGAACCAACTAAGATCGACCAGATGGATGACCTACCTGCGGGGGGGCTCATTTTGTTGGGTCTTATTACCTCAATTAGCGTTTTTGGAGCAGCCTGGGTGGGTTCCCAGGAACTCCGGCTGCGCCGTCTCTCGGAGTTAGAGGCCGCTGTTGAAATTTACCGGCGAATGAAACGCTTTGGCATATATCTGGCAGTGACCTCGGAGCAGGGTGATACTCCCTATGAATATGCTGCATCCTTACGCTCCGGGCTTCCCACGCTTTCGCAATTCCAGGTTACCCCGCTGGATGAGACACGTGTGTTTGATGAAATTACCACGATCATGGACAGTATCGTGGAAACCTGCTACCGACCCTCACAATATCAAAAACAAAATGAGAACCTGATCATCCATCAATGGCGGCGATTGCGCTGGCAGCTGTGTTTGATGTGGGTGATTAAATATTACCATTTGTTCCGCGATCATTTCTGGGGTAAACTGGTTGGCGCTGCGAGTAATAAGAGTGCTGGAATCGTACAGGAAGGGTAACTGAGATGGATTCAGATGGTGATGCTAATAGAATAGCTGTTGAGGAAGTCCAGGAGTTCATCGGCACTTTGATCGCCAATGTCGAGAAGGTGATCGTTGGCAAACGCTCAATCATCGAGCTCCTACTGATTGCGCTGCTATCTGAGGGGCATGTGCTGATTGAAGATGTGCCAGGTATGGGTAAAACAATGGTAGCACGGGCAATTGCGGTCTCGTCCGGACTTGAATTTAAACGACTTCAGTGCACACCCGATTTACTTCCCAACGATGTCACGGGAGTTTCTATATTCAACCAAAAGAATCGTGAATTTGAATTCAGACCCGGACCAGTGTTCACCAATATTCTTCTGGCTGACGAAATAAATCGCGCGACACCCAGGACACAAAGTGCCCTGCTTGAGGCTATGGGAGAGAGTCAGGTTACAGTAGACGGACTGACCTATTCTATGACAAAGCCTTTCATGGTGCTTGCAACCCAGAACCCGATCGAGTTCGAGGGTACTTTTCCATTACCCGAAGCCCAAATGGATCGCTTTCTCTTGCGGTTGAGCCTCGGCTACCCAGACGTTTCCGCTGAGGATACCATGATGCAAATGCAGCAATTAAGGCATCCCATCGAGAACCTGGAAATAGTCGTCGATGGGAATCAAATTCCGGTATTACAGCACCAGGTCCGTCAGGTGCATGTAGTAGAGAACATACGCCGCTATATCTTGAATATTGTACATGCTACCCGTACTCACTCAGCTCTAGCGCTTGGCGCCAGCCCGCGTGGAAGCCTGGCACTATTTCGCACGGCACAGGCACGGGCAGCCCTTAAAGGACGGGATTTCGTCATCCCTGACGATGTTAAATACATTACAGTGCCATGCTTGGCGCATCGAATAGTGATGAATCCGGAAAACATCCTTGGTGGTGAGACCACGACCGATGTTTTGCGGGAACTGCTTAAACATATTGAAGTCCCTATAGTGGGAGCCTGAGGTCTGCATTCCCAACCTGAGATAAAATCGAAGCAATCAGGGTGAGTATTCCACACACCCACAGCTGTCACACCACCAGTTTTATGCAGGGGTACGTCTTTCCGGAACACTAGACATTTCTATTTTGACAGGTACCTTTGACATTCTGCCTCCCAAAGGCTAAAATGGTGCTGTGGAGAGTTTCTTGCACGTGGAGATTGGATGAGCGCCTGGCCCGGCAAATACGTCATCGGATTGACCGGTAATATCGCAACCGGCAAGAGCGTTGTGCGCAGGATGTTAGAGCACCTGGGTGCATACGGTATCGACGCGGATGCGCTGGGTCACCGGGCGATTGCTCAAGGCGCGCCGGGCTACCGTCCGGTTGTAAACGCGTTCGGCAACTGGATCCTAGGACCGGACGGTCAGATCGACCGTACCAGGTTGGCAAAAGTGGTCTTTTCCGATCCGGCAGCCCTGGATCAGCTGGAGGCCATCGTCCACCCACTGGTCGGGCAAGCGATCGACCTGCTGGTGCGGCGTGCCAGGCAGGAAGTGGTCGTTCTAGAGGCGATCAAACTGTTAGAATCCGGGCTGCAAGGTAAATGCGACACGCTGTGGGTCGCACATTCGACACAAGAAGTCCAGCTTGCCCGCTTGATGTACAAGCGCAGTATGAGCGAAGTGGCTGCCCGCCAGCGCATCATGGCCCAGCCAGACCAGAAAATCAAGACGGACAAGGCAGAGATCCTGATCCACAACAATGGCAGTTTCGAGGATACCTGGCAGCAGGTACTGGCTGCATGGCAGAAGCTGTTCCCGGTTGTGGAAGTCAGCCCGCTGCTTGCAGTGCAGACAATTAAAGGTGAAATGGCAGTCCAGCGGGCGCGGCCGCGCCAGACAGATGAGATTGCCGCATTCATCAACCATATGAACGACGGGAAGCGGTTGGTTACCTATGACGATGTTATGGCAGCCTTCGGTGAAAAGGCTTTCTTGCTCCTGAAGATCGGTGGTCATCTGGTGGGGTTGGCGGGCTGGCAGGTGGAAAACCTGGTGGCTCGTACGGATGAGGTTTACCTGGAGTCCAACGTACCATTTGCGGAGGGCATACAGGTCCTGGTAGGGGAGATCGAACGTGCGTCGCGCGAGCTGCAGTGTGAAGTCTCCTTGCTGTTTCTCCCGCCTACTCTGGCGCGCCAGTATGCCATCTGGAATGCTCTGGGCTACCAGATACGCTCCATTACCAGCCTGGGCGTGCGCGCCTGGCAAGATGCGGCCCTTGAGTCCATGCCGGATGGTTCGGTGATGCTGTTCAAGCAGCTGCGGAAAGACCGTGTGCTCAGACCGGTATAAATATCCAGCCAGGCAGCCGGTTGCACCCCGGTTGGTGGTCTGCCTGGCGGGTTCGTGAGCGGTCTGAAAATACCCGGATTAGTCTGGAAACCTGCCCTGACAGGGGCGGTTATATAATACTGCTTGTGTAATCCAAGCACTTTGTGGAGCTTCGAGTTATCCGGTGTTGGATACGATTATCAACCTGATCAACAACCTGATCACGAACCTGGTCTTCATCTTCGAGCGCCTGGATTGGCTGGACCTGGTGGACCTGGCGCTGGTTACCCTGGTGTTCTTCGGCATCCTGCTGCTGTTAAGGGATACCCAGGCGGCTGTGCTGTTGCGCGGGGTCTTTTTCCTGATCGTTTTGATCAGTCTGCTGACGACATTGGAAGTGCTGCCAGCCTTCTCCTGGCTGGTTTCGAATACCTTGCCGGCGCTGCTGCTGGCCATCCCTGTGATCTTTGCACCGGAGATACGCCGTACCCTGGAACGCCTGGGACGGGCAGGTACCCTTGTACCAGCCGACCGTGCGAGCGCAGAAGCGCGCGATTCGATCACCTCAGTGGTCAGCGCTTCGGCTCGTCTGTCGGACCGCCAGCACGGGGCGCTAATCGTGCTGCAGCGCCAGGATAACCTGGATGAATACGTGCGAACAGGGGTGCCCTTGGAGGCAAAAGTCTCGGCAGAGATCCTTCTGCAGGTCTTTTACCCCAATACACCCCTGCATGACGGTGCGGTGATCATCTCGGGAGATGAGCTGGTGGCGGCATCGTGTGTCATGCCGCTTTCATCCAGTGGTGTGCTAGCATCTTCGCCTGAACGGCAGATGGGGCTGCGCCACCGCGCCGCTCTGGGTATCTCTGAGATCACCGACGCTGTGGCGGTGGTGGTATCTGAAGAGACCGGCTCCATCTCGGTCGTGCACGGCGGGCGGATGATCCGCCGGCTGGATATCGAAAGGCTGGAAAATATCCTACGCACCTTTTTCCGCGCTGGAGAACAACGCCGGGGGATCGCCGGTTGGCTTGAGCGCATGTTCACGCCCAAGAGCAACCCTGCCCGGGAGGGTGATTAGATGCTGGTCCGGCTTATCCGGTGGTTCAGCCGTAATGTGGGCAACCTGATCCTAGCTTTCTTCATGGCGGTTGTTGTCTGGGTTGCTGCCATCATCGCTGTCGATCCGAACCAGGAGAGCGTTTACCCACGCCCGGTGCCCCTGGAACTGGTCGGTCAGGACGATTCCATGCTGCAGCTGGAGACGATACCCGGCAATGTGCGCATCACGCTGAACGCTCCACAATCGATCTGGACTCAATTGAATGATGACCCGGAATTGATCCGCGCCTGGATCGACCTCTCGGGTCTGGGTAAAGGTGAGCACGTGGTGCCAGTCAAAACACAGGTACAAATTTCTCCTGCCGAGGTCATAAGTGTTGAACCGGCGGAAGTAACCGTGCTGTTGGAACCATCGAAGACCAGCGATTTCGAGGTCAATCTGTCTGTTACCGGTGACCCGGCGTTGGGGTACAGCCTGGGCGTTCCCAGCGTCGATCCGCCGCAAGTTGCAGTCACCGGTCCTGAGTCGCTGGTTGATCAGGTGGTGCAGATAGTGGCCACGCTGGATGTGAATGGCGCCAATACCAATATCAGCCGGGATGTGCAGGTGCAGGCTCTGGACGGCAACGGAAGTGCGGTGCGCGGCATCGTGCTGTCGCCGCAGACCGTCCGGGGCAACCAGCCGGTCAATTTGTTGGGCGGCTACCGCAATGTGGTCGTCAAAGTGGAGACCACAGGTGAGCCGGCAGATGGGTATTGGCTGACCAATATCTCGGTATCACCGCCGAATGTGACCGTGTTTTCGACCGACCCACAGCTGGTAAACGAGCTGCCCGGATTTGTGGAAACCAACCTGATTGACCTAACCGGACTGCGAGATGATGTCGACATCCGTGCCAGCCTGAATTTGCCCGAAGGAATCACCCTGGTTGGCGAGGAGAGCGTGCTGGTGCGCTTGAGCATTGCTGCCCAGGAAGGAACGCTGCCGATCAGCCTGCCGATCGAGGCCATCGGTCTGCCGCCAGATATGGAAGCTTCCTTCATCCCGGAGAGTGTGGACCTGCTGCTGGCTGGTCCGCTGCCGATCTTGAACAACTTAAAACCGGCTGAAATACGGTTGGTGGCTAACCTGAGTGGTATGGAGCCGGGTATCTACCAGGTCACACCGATAGTGGACCTGCTGCCCAGCCAGGTGAGGGTGATCTCCATCCAGCCGGAAACCGTTGCGGTGACCATCATCCGCCCACCGACCCCTACCCCTACACCTACAGGTGGCACGCCCACCCCAACCCCATCCAGCACCGGCGGCGCCCCTGCTGCAACCAGCCCTGGTGTTACCCCCACCCCTGAAGCGACGGTCACGCCTTCACCAACCCCTTAACGGAGACAAAATGCTGAAACCCCTGGTCGCCCTGGTCGGGCGTCCCAATGTTGGCAAGAGCACACTGTTCAATCGCCTGGCCGAGGAGCGCCTGGCGGTTGTCGATGATATCCCCGGGACCACCCGTGACCGCCTGCTTGCGGAAGGGCTGTGGGGTGGGGCGTTTTTTACGATTGTGGATACCGGCGGGATCGACCCTACGCAAGCCGGGCCTGGCGGCAGCCAGCAGCCGCTCTCCATCGGTTCGGCGGATTTTATCGAGCAGATCCGGGCTCAGGCGGAGATTGCCATACGGGAAGCGGATGTGGTCTTGCTGATCACCGATGCAGAGAGCGGGGTCACGCCCGCCGACCAGGCGGTTGCCGACATCCTGCGCCGCCACCAGGAAGTGCGCGATGGCGTACGCTACCCACCCATCCTGCTGGTGGTGAACAAAGCTGACAGCCCTGCCCGGCGCATGCAGGCACTGCAGTTCTATGAGCTGGGGCTGGGTGAGCCTTACGCTATCTCTGCTCTGCATGGAACGGGGACCGGTGACCTGCTGGATGCCCTGGTTGCCAGCTTCCCCTACTCAGGGGAGGAAGACGATGATGATGAATCGGTCAAGATCGCTATCGTTGGCAAGCCGAATGTCGGTAAGTCCAGCCTGCTGAATCGCATCCTGGGTGAGGAGCGGGCGATTGTCAGCCCGATCCCCGGCACAACCCGCGACGCGGTAGATACGTTCCTGGAATACGACGGCATTCAGATCACATTAATCGACACTGCTGGCATCCGGCGTAGAGGCCGCATCGCACCCGGGGTTGAAAAGTACAGTGTGATCCGCTCGCTGAATGCCATCGAGCGATCCGATGTCAGCCTGCTTGTCGTGGATGCTACCGGCGGTATGACCGCGCAGGATGCCCATATTGCGGGCTATATTCTGGAAGCCTGGAAAAGCACTGTGGTGGTTGTGAACAAATGGGATGCGATCGAGAAAGACACCCATACCATGCTGAATGTCACCCGCATGGTGCGCGAGGAGCTGAACTTCATGGATTATGTCCCCATCTTGTTCATCTCCGCCAAAACCGGGCAGCGGGTGGAACAGGTGATCCCGGCTGCGCTGCAGGTGCAGGAGGAGCGCCTGCTGCACCTGCCGACTGCACAGCTCAACCAGGTCCTCCAGCGAGCCCAGAATATGCAGCCGGGTCCGACACACGCCGGCAGGCAGTTCAAGATCTACTACGGCACGCAGGTGCGCAGCGATCCTCCGACATTTATGCTGTATGTCAATGACCCCAAGTTAGCCCATTTCTCTTACCTGCGCTTCTTAGAGAACCGCATCCGCGAAGAGCATGCCTTTCTAGGCACCCCGATCCGGCTGGTGCTCAAAGCCAGGAAATAGCCCGCCCCGGCGTAATATCCGTTGTAATATCGATGAACCACGATTTCGATCAAGACCTTGACAGCTACCATTCAGAGAAGATCCCCGAGAGCTCGGAAATAAAGGGGGGCAGGACGGGTCTCAAGCGGATTGTCCTGGATATCCTGGAGACGCTGTTCATCTCAGCAGTGCTGTTCCTGGCGATCAATGCTGTTTCTGCCCGCATTCGGGTGGATGGTTTCAGTATGGAACCAAGCCTGCACAGCGGAGAATTTGTGATCGTCAATAAACTGGCCTATAGATATGGCTCTCCCAAGCGCGGTGACGTGATTGTGTTCCATTTCCCGGGCGACCCGCAGCAAGAGTATATCAAGCGGGTGATCGGTTTGCCGGGGGATGAGGTGCTCGTCTCTGATGGTACGGTACAGGTGAATGGCGAAGCCCTGGATGAGCCATACATCCTGCAGTCGCCCTCATATCGCGGCAGCTGGCAGGTCCCGGAAGGGCACTTGTTCGTGATGGGTGACAACCGCAACAACTCATCCGACTCGCATAATTGGGGGACGGTAGGGCTGGATTATGTGGTTGGAAAAGCCCTGGTCGTTTACTGGCCGGTCAGCGATTGGGGGCCGGTGGAGCATTACCCGTTCACTCCCCAGTAGGCACCCAGATATTCTTCACCTGTGTTGCTTCGTGCAAGAACTCGTGCCCGGCGCCATATTCTGCATCGAGCCAGTCGCGCGGCAGACCGTAGCTGACCCAGGTGCGCTTCATGTTGGCAGCCGATTCGTACTCGACATGGTAGCTGCCACGGGCGTTCCCGAAATACCACACCGCATCCACATCTTCATGCTGGATCAGGGTTTTTGTCAGGTGGTCGCGATCGCCGGTGACGATGTTCACCACGCCTGGGGGGATGTCTGAGGTATCCAGCACCTGGTAGAAATCGGTTGCGCTGAGCGGGTACTGCTCGCTGGGGACCATCACCACCGTATTGCCGCGGGCAATGGCTGGCGCCATCAGAGAGACAAACCCCAGCAGCGGGTACTCATCTGGGCAGGCGATCCCGATCACCCCGACGGGCTCACTTACTCCTACGGTGATGCCGTGCAGGGTAGTCTCCTGCACGCTGCCGCCATATTTGTCCGCCCAGGCTGCATAGGTAAACAGACGATCGATAGCCGCATCGACCTCCGCCTGGGCAGAGCGGGTTGAGCGCCCGGCGATCAGGCTGATCCGTTTGGCAAACTCGGCGCTGCGTGCCGCCAGGTTCTCTGCGATGAAGTACAGGATCTGTGAGCGGTTGTACCCGTGGCGCATCGCCCAACCGGGTCTGGCGGTGTGGGCAGCGTGGGCGGCTTCGACCGCATCACGGATATCTTTGCGGTTGCCATCCCCAACCTGCCCGACCAGCTCGCCTTTACGCCCCAACACCGCCCTGGTGTAGTTCCCATCCGGGCGTACCTGCTTGCCGCCGATATACATCTTCGGGGTCCGGTCGACGCTTGCGGTCCCTTTCCCGTTGGCGTCATCTTTGCCGGGCAGCCTTGGGCGTGCGGGCGTGGATGTACCCCAGCCGGGTTCCCCCATGCTCTCTTCGTCCATGTCCGGGCGCGGCCGATCCTGCCAGACTGGACGCAGGTATTCGAACAGGCCTTCCCTGCCGCCTTCCCTGCCGAACCCGCTCTCCCGGTAGCCGCCAAATCCGGAGGCAGCATCGAACAGGTTGGTGCTGTTGACCCACAGCGTCCCGGCTTTGATCTTGCTGGCGACATCCAGAGCCAGGTTGATATTATCACTCCACACGCTGGCAGCCAGGCCGTAGCGGGTGTTGTTCGCCAGGGCGATCGCCTCCTCGGGTGTCCGGAAGGTCAGCGAGACCAGCACCGGGCCGAAGATCTCCTCCTGCACCACCTGCGCGGCGGGTTCCAGGTTGCAGATCAGGGTCGGCGGGTAGAAGAGGCCCACTTCCGGCAGTTTGATATCTGGCTGGAATACTTCTCCCCCTTCCCGCATACCGGTCTTCACCCAGGCGTCAACCGTGTCCCACTGCGTCTGGTCGACGATAGCGCCGATATCGATGCACTTATCGAGCGGGTCACCCACCCTCAGGTGACCCATGCGCACCTTTAGCTTGTCCAGGAAACGGTCGGAGATGCTCTCCTGCACCAATAAGCGCGAGCCGGCGCAGCATACCTGACCCTGGTTGAACCAGATGGCGTCTACCACCCCTTCTATGGCGCTGTCGAGATCGGCATCCTCGAAGACGATGAACGGCGATTTGCCTCCCAGCTCTAGGGAAAGCTTCTTCCCAGACCCAGCGGTCTGCCTGCGCAGGATGCGCCCCACATCGGTCGACCCGGTGAAAGCGATCTTGTCGACCTCCGGGTGGGTCACGATCATTGAGCCGGCTTTACTGCTGCCGGTGATCACATTGATCACGCCCGGCGGCAGCCCGGCTTCGGCGACCACTTCGGCGAAGAGCAGCGCGGTCAGCCTGGTGTAGGAGGCGGGCTTGAGCACCACCGTATTGCCCATGGCGATTGCCGGGGCGATCTTCCAGGCCAGCATCAGCAGGGGGAAGTTCCAGGGGATGATCTGCCCGATCACGCCCACCGGTTGGTAGTCGCGCAGCTCGGTCTGCATGAGCTGCGCCCAACCAGCGTGATAATAGAAATGGCGTGCCAGCAGAGGCACATCGATATCGCGCGATTCGCGGATCGGTTTGCCGTTGTCCATCGACTCGAGTACTGCCAGCAGGCGGTTGTGCTTCTGGATATTGCGGGCGATGGCGTACAGGTAGCGTGCTCGTACCATCCCCGGGGTCTGCTTCCATTCGTAGAATGCCTGGCGGGCAGCCGCCACTGCGGCATCGACCTCCACCCGCCCGGCCTGCACGGTCTCAGCCAGCAGCTCACCGTTTCCCGGATTATAGCTGGGGTAATATTCGCATCCTTCGGGGGTGTGCCACTCGTTATTGATGAACAAGCCGAATTTACGGCCGTGGTCATCCAGCCAGGCATCGGCTGCAGCCGGTGATTCGGGCGCCGGTCCATAATCCAGGGTCTCGAAAGCCTCTAATACGCTCATGTTGATCTCCAATCCTGCTCAGCTAACCGTAACTCACTGCATATCGTTTTATCCAGCCAGCGTCATCCCATCGGCATGTGGTGCCGGGCAGCATAATGCCCGGTGATGAAGTGGTAGAGCTGGCGCTCCAGGTCGGTAAGCAGGCTGCTCGCGCCGAAGCGGAATAATTCGGGCTGCAGCCATTCGTCACCCAACTCTTCTTTCATCAGCGCCTGCCAGGCGAGGGCCAGCTTGGCCTTACTGATCCCGCCGGCTGGTTTGAAGCCGACCTTTAAGCCAGTGCGATCGCGGTACTCCCGGATGGCGCGGGTCATTACCAGGCCGAATTCCAGGGTGGCGTTAATGTTCTCTTTTCCTGTGGAGGTCTTGATGAAGTCCGACCCGGCCATCATCGCCACCAGGCTGGCTTGGTAGACCTGCTTCAGTGTGGCGAGATTGCCGGTGCCGAGGATGGTCTTTAAGTGAGCCGCCTCGCCGCAGGTCTCCCGGAAAAGCCTGACCTCATCGTAAAGCGCCTTCCAGTTGCCTGTCAGGGCGTGGGTTCGGGTGATGACAATATCGATCTCGCGCGCCCCGGCTTCGATTGCCTGCTCGATTTCTGCGACCCGCTGGGGGATTGGCGTCTGCCCATCCGGGAAACCGGCTGCCACCGACGCCACCGGGATATCCGTACCTCGCAGTGCTTCGACAGCCTCCTTCACCCGGCTGGGATACACACACACCGCACCGACGGTAATCGACCCATCGCTGAATCCCAGGTCTGCCAGCATATCCGGGCGCACCGGCTGGCGGGCTTTGGCGCACAAACGCCTGACTTTGCCGGGGGTATCATCACCTGCCAAGGTGGTCAGATCGATGCAGGTGATCGCCCGCAGCAGCCAGGCAGCCTGCCATTCTTTCTTCACCGTGCGCCGTTTTGGAAGGGAAGCAGTGCGGCGCTCGACCGCGCTGCGGTTTACCCGGGCGCCAGACACCCAATCCAGGTCTAGCGGCATTCCGGGGTTGCGTTCGTATTTTCCTGCCATCGGTTTTCCTTTTCGTTAAGCTCTTCCGGCATCCATGCCAGCCGTGTAAGCCCAATATACCATAATGTTCATATTTGGTTGATGGCAAACCGCCGAACTGCCAGGACTGTGAAAAAACCCACAGGATTGTCAGGGATGGCACGATTCTTAACCATTTAATGGATGAATATTGGCGTATAATAGGTTCAGCCATGCCAAAAGAACGCGCTCGTGACCTGACAACTGCCATAGCACCCTGCCCGGAATGCCAGACGGGTGTGTTTTACCTGCAGCACATTACTTACTTCACCTGGCTGAACGAGGAACTGGTCACGGTACCGAATTTCCCTGCCTGGGTCTGCGACCTGTGCGGGCGGCGGGAGTACGATATGCGGGCGGTCAAGTGGCTGAACGCTTTGCTGCACCCGGAGGCGGGGCGCAACTCACCGCGCCGGCGCGGCCAGGTGCCGGGTGCTGAGGCATACCTGGGTGCGGACCAGCCCCAGCTCCAATAGACTCGAACTCTGCTTAAAAAGGGTAGGTATGGGGAGTTTTACGGCGACGCAGCCGCCGCAAAACTCCCCATTGTCCTCTATTTTTGAGACAGCTTGATGTAAGGCGCGGCGAGCAGCAGCGCCGCGATTGATTTTGCGTCCCGGATTTCCCCTGCCTCTGCCATCTGATAGGCTGCTTCGATAGAGATGCGTTCGACCGTGATGAACTCATCTTCATCGCCGGGCAGCGGGTCGGGCTGCAGCTCCTTTACCAGATACACGTACATATACTCAGACGAATATCCCGGCACCAGATAGAACTCCCCCAGCAGCTGGATTTCGGCGGCGGACATGCCGGTCTCCTCCCTGATTTCCCGCAGGGCGCAGGCCTCCGGTGCCTCACCACTCTCAACCACGCCCGCTGGCAGCTCCAGAATCTCTACCCTTGCCGCGTGCCGGTACTGGCGGATGAACCAGATATACCCTTCGTCATCCAGCGGCACCAGCGCGACCGACGGCGGGTGTTCGATAATATCGAGCCGGGCGGTCTTGCCGTTTGGCATGCGTACCTGTTCTTGTTGCAGGTCGAACACCTTGCCCTGATAGAGCGTTTTAGATGAGAGAGTTTCGAATGTCATCGCTCCTCCTTAACAACTGCGTGAATCCTAAATAATTCAGGAGTAGCCAGTTGGGGGAGTTCAGGCTACTCCTGATCGGATCTCGGGTAAATATATGGATGCTACGGGATGTAGATGCTCTGTCCAGATGTCAGGGTGTAGGGCGATGAAATACCGTTCGCAGCCGCGATGGCGTAGGGGTCTACATCACCAAACACGCAGGCAACGGAGTAGATCGTATCCCCGGAGGAGACGGTAAAGTTGGTCGGGTGTGCTCTCAGGGAACGGTTTGACGGGAACGCATTGCCGGTCTGGGGGATCTTCAGCACCATACCGCCGTAGAAGTATGAGCCGGCGCTCAGCCCGTTCAGCTGCAGGAGCTCGTTGGGGTTGACATTGAACCGGCGGGAGATGCAGTAAGGGTGTTCCCCTTTCTGTAAGGTCCAGGATGATGGGATGCCGGGCGTGGGGGAGGGCAGCGGGACCGGCGTGGCTGAGGCTGCAGGTTGGACCGGCACTGCCGGCAGCTGAACGTCACTGGTGGCGCCTGCCACAGGAGTCTCCTGCGGGGAAACCGCAGTGGCATCGACTAGCGGTGCGGTGGGCGAGGTCATGGGGGTGCCCTGGGCAGCCATAATCGTTTGAGTGGCAGCTTGTTCCAGTTGGTTCATGACATCTTCAGTCTCGCCGGGAAGGGGGAAACTCTCTGCGCTGGTTGGAACCGCTTCGGTGCTCGGCGGCGTAGAAGCTGGTCGCACGCAGGCGGTCAGCCCCAGGATGAGCAAAGCGATCGCCAGAAAAATCAGGAAGCGCTTGTCATACATGGACATTCTCCTTTATAGACGGCACCCGATTTGCCGTCTTGATGCACTTGCGTAGGATGGGATTAATCCAATTGGTTTTGCCAATTTGCAATGATACTAGCACAATATTATATAGGCGTCAAGTTATTTAGAGAAAACCTTTCAATTCAGTTAGAGCGCTTCTGCGAAGGTAAAAATCGTCTTTGCAAGCTCTGCCGGGCGCTGCAGCGGGATGTCGTGAATGCTGTCCTCCATCCAATGAACGTCGACCTTTTCGTGGTGTGCCAGCAGGTAAGCAGCCCCGCGCTCCTTGGAGGCGATAAACCCGGCCTCGCGCTCGGAGAGCGGCTCGGACATACGCGCCGGCAGCAGCAGGGCCGGGCAGCGCAGGCGCTGGTATCGATCATAGGTCTTGAATTCCCACATGGCACGCACAATCTGCATATGGTGATCGAAGCTCAACCGGGGGGAGATCGTCTCGTCCGCGTGGATGTCGAAGTTGGCCAGGATGATCGGCAGCCAGGCGTCCTGCTCCTGGTTTTCGTCGGGTTGCAGGCGTAGGCTGCCCTCTCTCAGGCGCTCCAGGAAGGCTTCCAGCGGCGTGCCCGCCAGCCGGGGCGGGGTGAGGCGCTGGCGGATGCTCTCCCAGGTCGCCCCGGGTTCCTGGTCTAACTGGATCATGCCGCCGTCCACCAGTACGATCCCGGTGGGGGCGCGCGGCCCGGCCGAGATGCGGGCAGCGTACGCCAGTGCCAGGGAGGCGCCCCACGAGTGCCCTACCAGCAGCGGTCTCTCCAGCTCCAGGGCGTTGATGAAGCCAGCCAGGTCGCGCTGGAAGGTCTCGAAGCCGTAGTCGCCGTCCGGCTTATCGGTCAGCCCGTGGCCGCGCAGATCCGGAGCCAGCACCTGCATACCGTGATCCTGTAAATTAGGGGCAACCAGCTCCCAGATGCGGGCGTTGGAGGCCAGCCCGTGCAGCAGCACGACCGGCTGCCCGCCCAAGCCCAGGTTCCAGTGTAGGTAATGTACGCGCAGGTCGTTGACCAGCAGGTATGAGGATGGCATCTGATTCCGTTTCTATTAAAACTCTGCGCTCTCGGCGTGCTCTGCGGTGAAGTTAACGCTTGAGCCGCTTCTGCACCTTTTCACCGGTCAGCTCGCGCAGCGCGTCGGAGGCGATCCAGCGCGCGGCCGGTGAGTCGATCTGCTGGACCTGCCGGGCGGTCTGCACCGCCAGCTCGTTCAGATAGCGGCTGCGCTTGCCGATCTGGCGCAGCGCCCAGTTGACCGCCTTCTTGACGTAATTGCGCCCGTCGCTGGCCTCGCGCACGATTACCGGGAAGAATTGCTCGAAGCGCTCGTCGGGCGCCTCTTTGTCGTGCACCGAGAGGGCTGCCATCAGAACGAACCCGGCGCGTTTGATGAACTCCTCCTCACGCTCGCTCCATTCCAGCGCTTTCTGGTAGGCGAATGGGCTGCGGTCGAACAGGCTGCTGCACACCTGGTCGCACACGTCCCAGGAGTCGAAATCGACCACCCAGCGCTCCATCTGCTCTTCACTGACCAGGGCAGGGTCGTCGATATAGGCTGCCAGGATGCGCGCCTCGTGGATGCCCGATTCCCACAGCCTCAGCGCCAGATGGTGGTCGCAGCCGATCTCCTTCGCCAGCGGGCGCAGGGTGTAGATAGAGATGCCTAGCGTGTTCTGGGTGTTGATGCCGTAGCGCGCCATCCCGGCCACGTTCTCCGGGTTGGCCAGGGAGTGCAGATGGGCGATGATTTCTTCAGCTTGACGGCTCATAGACAGATGGGGGGAGTAAGCATTGGCAGAACAATCAACGGTGTGGAGATCTTGGATTTGTGGGGTTTCACTAGCACATAGAGCATGTTCTATCCAGGTCGGAAATCAGCAAAAATCTTCCCTACCAGATAGTTCGGAAAAGTATAAACTCCGGTGATCTGCAGGAAGCAGCGATCCGGGAATTTCTTCCAGCCGCGTGCCAGACCGATGCGCAGGTAAACATTGCTCGCCCAAAGGGTCTCAGTGAGTTCATCGGCGATCATCTTCGGTTCCATCGCTGGTCCTCTGCGGCTCTGGCAGTAATACTGCCACGTCAGGTCGGTGATCTTTAATCGATAGGACTCGCCTGCTCTGTCGATGAAGTGCAGCCGGTAATCCCAGGCACCCTCGAAACCCATCTCGTAGATCGCATTGATGATATTTCGCGGCCGGATCGTGCCAATAGAGCGCGGACCCTGGCAGTCCATCACGAAGTAACCAGGACCCGTGAGTACCGGCTGTTCGAATAAGGCTGCCACATTCTCGAAGAGCGACCACTCGAGGACAGTCTTGCGGCTCTCAACTGTGCGGATATGGCGGATCGAGCCGGGGTCGAAACGGTAATCTTCGGTATGTGGGGGTTGGGAATCGGGCTCCACCAGAACCATCTCGACCAACGAGAAGGGATAGATGATCGGTCGACCGTCTTTGTAAAGCACATCTTATGCAATCCCCGGCGGGGGGAGGGTGGGACGGATGCACTGATGTGTGGCATCATACCCGGCGATGCATACTTTTCCCCGCTGCATGCGGGTCAGGTCGGTGATCACAAGCTGGGTTTTCATAGATGGATGATCTCCACATCGGGCCAATGCCTCGCCAATCGTTCGGCTACCAACCGCCGGTGGCATTGGTCGGCGGTTGCCTCGCTGCACAGCAGGCAGGAGGAGGCGGAATCGAAGTCTGCCCGCTCCAAAGCACTTGGTATATCTCGTTCATCCATCAAAGCTTCGAAGCGCTGCTCGTATGCCAGCCAATCTTTGTCCGCCCGGTAGGAGTCCAGGATCTCTTTCGTCGGTGCCAGATCCGACATATGAGTGTAATGGCAGCCATTCGCCAACCGGTTTAAAAAATATGGAAGGTCAGCTTTCTTGGCAAAACCAGATAGCTGACCTTCCGGTTTCAGTCGTGTGTCTACCAGTCGTTGGATATCATGATGCCTTAGGAGCTCGAAGAATTCCTCAGCGCGCTTCTGTGTGAAACCGATCGTATAGATTTTCATGCTGACTCCGTTCAGAACAGGCTCAATTGCTCCCCTGGGTGCTCATCGACCGATTTGTGGATCGATCTGGCTCCGTACACCTGCCCATCGCCGCGGATATGCTGGACTTCGACTTCTGGGTGGTTGCCATGCAGGTATCTGGCGATCAGGTGGTGTCGGTGGCATTTTGACGGGTCCTCTTCACTGCACATGATTGCTGTGGTCTGCTGGTCTGCCATCTCCAGAAGCTGCTCGATGGCCTTCTGGAACCATGCCCGCTTCATGATCTCCGGGTAGTCGACTTCATGCAAGAAATCCACATCTCCCTGGGGCAGCATTTTATTTTTGTACAGCCCGGGATCGGTGGGTCTGCCGCCCAGGTATTTACCTGCATAGGCGTATTCTATCCAGTGCTCTTGCAGTCGATGCTGGAGGTCATCTTTATTAAACTGTGGGTTATAACGGCTGTATGGAGCGCTGCGGACATCAACCAGGATCATAATCCCGTGATCATCGAGCAATTGGACGAATTTCTCGAAGGAGTGGTTGCCATGTCCAATGGTGTAGAGATCCATGTCTGGTTCAGTATCGTTGTGTTGGAATTATTATTGATCTTGCTATTACATCTAAATTCTATCACCTATTCCAGAGCCAGATAAACAATCTGGTTCTTTGGTACTTATCGTGGTAGGGGTTATATGTGCGGGTACGTTGTTTATCCATAACAATTTCATCTGAAGCGGCAAGAACAGATTGTACTGATCATGAGTAATCGTTACATTTAATGATTCACTGGCTGTGGTCACTATGTTGGACGCCGTGACCGTGGCGGTGTACACGCCAGCGGCCGCGTAGGTGTGCGTGACGACCTGCCCGGATGCGCCGCTCCCGTCGCCGAAATCCCAAGCGTAGGTTAGATTGCTGCCGGCAGTCACTTTGGCAGTGAAGGCGGTCGGCTGCCCCAGGACGGTCGGGCTGCTGTTGGTCGCTGCCAGACTAGAGACCGGTTGAATGGCAGTGATAGTGCTGGTCACCATTCCACGCGCCCCTTCCAGGGTGCTCGCCATCAGCGTGCTGGTCAGCGCTCCGGCGTAACCCCCATCGACCACGCCAACCACCGTCTCCGTCCAGGTGTCCCCCGGGGCGGGCAGATGCGCCGTCCAGGTGATCGTGCCGCCAGGCGTAACCTGCGCCGGCAGCGTGGCGCTGATCAGCGCGTGCAGTTCGACAGCCCCGCTGTTGGTCAGCATAAGGGTGTAGGTCAGGCTCTCCCCGGAGGCGGTCGGGTCCGGCACGGCGCTTAGGGATAGGCGTAGGGCTGCCTGCAGCTCATCAGCCTCACCAGCGCCAGCCCGAGCAGTGTTGGGAGTACAAGACGGTGGGCTCTCATAACTGCACCTCCCCATTCTCTACTCTCGAATCTCTCCCCTCGATTAACAGTATATAACAACAAAATCGGCTGTCAATAATCTGTTGCTGACCCCACCTATCAGGCTGCTGCATGCTATAATCCCTTCATCCACACCAGATCTCACAGGAGGCAGGCATGACCGGCGACGGACTGTTCCCCTTTACCGAAGAGCACCACATGATCCGCCAGGCGGCGCGCGATTTCGCCCAGAAGGAGATCGCCCCCATCGCGGCCGAGTTCGATGAGAGTGGCGAGTTTCCCTCCGCCACTGTGCAGAAGATGGGCGCTCTAGGCCTGATGGGTATCGAAGTGCCCGAGCAGTACGGCGGGGCGGGCATGGACACCCTTTCCTACGTGCTGGCGCTGGAGGAGATCTGCAAGGCGGATGCCTCACACGGCACGATCATGTCGGTCAACAATTCGCTGTTCTGCTACGGCCTGCTCAAGTTCGGCACACAGATGCAGAAGGAAGTCTACCTGCGCGGGGTAGCCTCCGGGGAGCATGTCGGCGCCTATTCGCTCACCGAGCCGATGTCC
>JAQBDA010000327.1:0-19435 GCA_032124675.1 Chloroflexota bacterium | reverse complement strand
TGCGCAACCTGCAGATCACGCAGTGCTACCACGAGCTGTCGCTAGTGCTGGGCGAGCGCACGGGCTGGAGCGCGAACTGGTGCAGCTTTGCCACCTGGGCCTCGAAGCAGGCCGGGCATACGATCCGCAAAGAAGACCTGTCCCGGACGTTGGAAGACGAGCTGGGCTCGGATGCAGCCGCACAACGGGCGGTCCAGAACCTGGCGGCGGCAGCACAGCGAATGGGAGCCAGGACAGGAATCGAAGAGATCACAGCATTCATCTGGAAGGTGATGCAGCCTGAGGCGGCGTTCACCCGCTCGAGCGATGCAGTCGCCAGGGGCAACCTAAAAGTCTTTGCAGAGATTGGGCGGGAATTCGCCCGCTTCTATGCCGACTGCGTGCAAGATACGGTTTACGACCCGGATAAGATCTCTCACTTCTGTGATGGGCTGCAAGCTGGCGAGCCGCCGGAGGGGCAGCTTCACCTGGGCAGGGCTTTTCTGCACTACTACCAGGCGCTGTTCGAAGCAGATGAAAAGAAGCGCATCGAGCTGCTGCTGTTAGCTAATATCGAAATCGGCTTCCACGAACAAACCCGCCTGCAGCCCGAGATCAACGAAGCCCTTTCCGCCCCAATCATCCCACCGCAGGCATTTGCGCGCAATCTGCTCATAGCTTTGCGCCCGGATTGGGGGTTGTTGAACGAGGTCATCTTATATATTATGCGCCTGTTCGGGCGTCTGGTAGATTTCGACTCCGCCACCCAGGCGTACACTGCCGGGGCGCAGCGCCAGGCGCAATTCATTGTCACCGAAACCATGATGACCATCGAGCTGCCCCACCACAACCGGCTGCGGCTGGGCGATGATCTGAATGCCGCCTTCCCGCCAATATTACAGCGCATTGACAACCCTGAACTGCTGGCATTGCTGGCACAGATCGATCCCACCCCGGACAGCACGAAAGACTCCGGTGCCGTGTACTGGGGGGACCTGTACGACCGCCTGCACTTTATCGCCGACATGTTCCGCTGCCAGCAGGGCAATAGAGAGCTGTTCGAGCCGCCCTTCAGCGCCGAACAGATAGCAGCATTGAAAGCCGGTCAGATGCCCGAAAGTCATTTGTAGCAAGTCCCATCAGCCAGCCCAATCAGGCAGCCCAATCAGGCCACCCAACTCCACGGTTGGTCGGATGCAGTAGAGTCAGGTAATTACTGCTTCTTCGTCGGGGACTGAGTAGGCTAACCCTCAGGCTCGTCCGACTCATCGTAGCGGTCCATCAGACGGCGGATCTCATCTTCCCACACCTCGTCCAACGGATTGAAGGTCAGCTCATCGAACTCGTCCGACAGGCGCTGCAAGTATGCGCGCAGACCTGCCTCGGGGGCGGCTTCATCCATCTCAGTGATCTTGCTATCCACCACCTGGACCAGGCGCTCGCTGCGCTCTTCCAGATCAGCAAGATCAAAGCCCAGCTTGAGCATATAATTGACCCGGCGCATGATCCCCAGCCAGGCAAAGTAATCATTCTCGATGCGGATGGTGTTCTCTACGATGCCCAGGTCTGAAAAGTCGTAGATCGGGACGAAGGCATAGAAGCCAACGCATTCCATATCCAGCTCGCCGGCCCGCCTGCACAGGTACGAGCCGATGCTGGCGCCGCCCCGGTAGTCAGACAGGTTCACCATCAGGTCGTCGAATTCGGGCTTCAGCTCTGGCTGGCTGTAAATGGCAGAGACCAGGCGCTCCTTGTCATAGGGCAGCACCCCGTAGACACCGCCAAAACTGACGATACGTTTGACGTTCAGCTCTTTGGCTGCGGCCAGGATGGTATTGACGTACCTTTCGGCATCCAAATGCGGCTCGTCTCCCAGCAAGAAAACCAGCCCGCGATCCCTTAAGGTGGCAAAATGGAGATCGTTCTGCCGGCGCTGCAGTGATACCGGGTAGCCTTCTTCATAACGCACTACCGGTCGCACCAGGTCGTGCGTTCCGGGGATCTGGAAAAGGTAATACCCATCCGGGTGAATTGCCCCGATCTGGTATGCCCCGGTCTGCTTGACGAGATACTGCGGCAGCCCTGAAGAGACCGCTCCGGCATCTGCCCACTGGCGCCAGCCGACAAACATATAATTCCCTTGTGCGGCAGGTTTTTCCCAAAGATCAAAGCCTTCGCTCATACTTTCACTCTCCAATATCCAGCGCTCGCAAGCAGCGCGTATATACCAATACCTGTGTAACAGTATACCCGATGTATATCCACCTGACCTGTCCAATGTGAAACAGGTATGGCAGGTTTCATTTCAGAAAGAGAGCATGGGTTGTACCAAATTCTATTTGCATCCAAGAGATTTAGCTTATATAATGTAAGTACGGTCTGGGCATCAGCGACGATCTACTAGCAGGTCTTGTGCACCCGGCACGGTGATCTGAAACAAACCTTATATCAATCAGGACTTACGCGGATAGCGTGAAGACCGCTCCTGCATGCGTAACCCCTAAACTGTATCAGCCCATAGAGTATCGAAGGGAGTGAATATGAACGACGAAAGATTATTTATCAACCCCAACACTGCCGAGAAAGCAGAGTTGGAGAAACTGCCCGGCGTTGGCCCCGAACTGGCTCAACGCATCCTGGAGGGGCGGCCATATGAGAGCATCGCAGACCTGCAAAGAGTCAGCGGTGTTGGACCGTCGCTGATCGCAGAGCTGCGTTCCAATCTAGACCTGCCGGACGAGGTGATACCCGGCGAGGACGGAAAAGACCCTGAGAACATGGTTGAAGCCGCAGCCGAAAGCGAAGCCGCTCAGCCCCAGCCAGAAGATGAGACCCCCGAAGCAGTGCCTGAAGCTGAAGTAGAGGCAGTCCCGGAGGAGGAGCCCGCGGTCGAGGCGGTGGTAGAAGAAGCACCGGTAGAGGAGACGATGGTGGAGGAGCCTCCGGTCGAAGTAGTGATGGAAGCAGAGCCGGAAGCCGAAGCCATAGCAGCAGAGGTCGCCGAGATGCCGGAAGAAGCTCCGGAAGAGGAGCCAACCGTCGCGGAAGCAGCAGTCGTCGCTGCAGCCGTCGTTGCCGAGGCAGCTGAAGAAGATGAGCCGCTAGAGGAACTTGCAGACGAAGAGCCCTCGGTGGAAGAAGCAGCCCCAGTCGAGGTGGAAGCCTCAGCAGTGATCCCGCCTGCCGAAGAGGCAGTCGTGGAAGAGGCGCCCATCGAGGTACTGGCGGTCGAAGAGCTCGAACCAGCGGCGGCTGCTGACGAGGCGCCGGCAGTGGTGGCAGCAGCTGTCGATGAGCCGCTTGAAGCCCTCGTCCAGGAACCACCCGCAGCGCCTGTGGAGAAGGAACAGCCCGCGCTCGCCACCCGCTCGCAGCTGTACTGGACAGCGCTGATCAGCAGCCTGTTAACCCTGATCCTGGCGGTGGTGTTGAGCCTGGGCATCCTGTCCACGATGAACAACAACAACCTGCAGTACGCCTCGCCGGCTCAGGTGAACGAGCTGGCTGCCAGAGCTGGCTCGCTCGAGGCAGCCGTCGAAACCCTTTCCGGGGACCTGGCAAGCATGCGGAAACGAGTGGACAACCTGGAAGCCTTGAGCGGACGGGTCACCGCTCTCGAAGGTGGCATGGCTGATATCAGCACCGAATTGCAAGCAGTCAGCGGTCAGGTCGAGGAAGTGAGCACGCAGGTCGGTGAACTGTCCGGGCAGATGGAGCAGGTCATGGCACAGAGCGAGAGGTTCCAGACCTTCTTCAATGGATTAAGAGAATTGATGAACCAGGTGTTCGTCCCAGAGGAGGCAGGGAAATGACAACAGAGAGCAGCACACCGAAGCCATCCTTCCTGGCCCGTCTGGGCCGCTTCCTGTTCCGGTTGTTGGTCGTAGTCGTCATCGGTATCGCGCTGGGGGTCGGTATCTATTTCGGCGTGCTGGCGATGTACCGGATTTACGTCCAGCCAGTCCAAAGCTATGATGCGCGCCTGGACGCGCTGGAATCGGGCATGGACCAGGCGGAACAGTTGGTCGCCTCACGGTCCGATACGCTAACCGAGCGCCTGGATGCTCTAGAGATTCAGGGCGATACGACCAAGGAAACGCTGGACGATCTGGACAGCCGTCTGGCAGTAGTGGAGAGCGAACAAGCTGCCCAAGCGGCTGAGCTGAGTGCGATGGCGGAGAGCCTGGACACCATCCAGACCGACATCAGCACCTTGCAGACCAACCAAACAGCCATGCAGTCGGACCTGGACGATATACAAAAGTCAGTCAGCGACCTGGAAGCGCTGAGCGACGACCTGGATGCTGCTGTACAGGCGATCCTCGAGAACAGCCAGAATATCGAAGCGATGAACCTTGGCGTTCAAGAATCCGTCGAGACATCGCGAGCAGTGCGGCACGAGGTAACGTTGCTCAAGGCGATGG
This sequence comes from Chloroflexota bacterium, assembly GCA_032124675.1. Lineage (GTDB taxonomy): Bacteria > Chloroflexota > Anaerolineae > Anaerolineales > UBA4823 > JAQBDA01. The sequence goes on along the minus strand of JAQBDA010000327.1, from coordinate 15,032 downwards.
AAATGCTCACCCGCAGCCGTATCTTCCTCACGCAGGGCAATATCAGCCTGGCGCAGATGGAGATCCGGGCGGCTGCCAGCCTGCTGACCGCGCTGCAGGAGCAGCTACCAGAAGGTCAGGCAGCATACATCGGCGAGGCGGTGGACGTCTTGAACGAATCGCTGTCTTACCTGCCCCGCTCGCCGCTGCTGGCATCCGACCGGGTAGAAGGCGTCTGGCAGCTGCTCTTCGAAGGGCTGCCGGAGGAGAGCGCTGAAGAGGCAGCGGCAGAAGAGACAGCCGCTGAAAGCACGGGAACCCCGACCGCCGAGGGCACACCAACCGCAACACCAACGCCATAACCGGCATATGCCGGCGACCGAGGTATATGGCCCCTCCGGGCAGGCACGACTACATGTCCCGACCCGGAGGGTTCTCTCTATCAGCGGATCATACACGCCTGACCACCAGGCAGGGTGAGCTGGCGACAACCCCTCAACAATAATAACTATCCTCTCTGCTCATCACAGGTACAGCGATGGAAGATATCCTGACCAACATCTGGACTATCGATTTCTACCGTAAGACGATCCTCACGGTGGTTATCTTGCTACTGTATTTCATCCTGCGCAGCTCGATCAACCGGCTGCTCCTGCCGCGCATCTCGGATGACAGCCCCTACCTGGTCACAATCCGCAAGCTAACCGGCTATCTCCTGAACATCCTGACGGTGCTGCTGATCTTCGCAGTGTGGGTGCAAAAACTGGGCGACCTGACGGTCGCTCTGGGGCTGCTGGCAGCCGGCTTGGCGTTCGCCCTGCAGGAGATCATCGGCAGCATCGCCGGCTGGACGACGATCATCAGCGGCCAGCCCTTTGTTATCGGCGACCGCATCGAAACGGGCGGCATCCGCGGCGATGTGGTGGATGTCTCATTGCTGCGCACCAAGCTGATGGAGATCGGCAATTGGATGGGAGGCGACCACAACACCGGGCGCATTGTCACGGTATCAAACGCCAATATCTTCAAGGAACCGCTCTTCAACTACTCGCGTCACATCAACTATGTGTGGGACGAGATCAGCGTACCGGTGACCTACGAATCGGACTGGAAAAAAGCGATCGGAATCATGACCACGGCAGCAAGTGAGAACCCTGCCTACCAGGACCTGCTGCCCAAGGCGCACGAACAGCGCCGGCGCACCCGGCGTGAATTCGCCATCAAGATCACGTCCCTGGAACCGCGCGTTTACGTGCGCCTGACCGACAATTGGATCGAACTGGGTCTGATCTACCCGGTGGATACCGAAGCGCGGCGCTCTTTCCGCAGCAATGTCAGCCAGCGGATCCTGGAGGATTTTTCCTCGGCTGGTATCACGATCGCCTCACAGACTGTGGCAATCGTGCAGTTCCCCCACTCGGGGGCAGCCAACACCAACACAAATATAACCGCTCAATGAAGAGATCATTCTCAGAAAGGATTTTGTGATGCCAGGAATCGTTTGTGCAATCCGGGGTGGGCCGGACAGCCAGCCCACGATAGAGAAAGCCATCGAAGCCGCCATAGAGACCGGCCTCACTATTCACTTTCTATATGTAGTGAACCTGGACTTCCTCACCCACACAGCCAGCAGCCGGGTGCACATCATTACGGAAGAAATGGAGGAGATGGGGGATTTCATCCTGAGAGCTGCCCAGGCAGAAGCAGAAGGCAAGGGAGTTGAGGCTGACAGAATCATCAAACACGGGAAGGTTGGGAATGTGATCAGCGACGTGTGCCACGAGCTGGGTGCGGACTACGTCGTGCTGGGCAGACCGCGCGGCAAGACTAAAAAAGACGTCTTCACGCACGAACAGATGGTTGAATATGCCCAACAGGTCAAGGAGTTGACCGACGCAGAAGTCGTTTTTGCCGGAAAGGATGAATCATGAACGCTTCACTGCGCCGGATCTCTATTATTGCTGCTCTGCTCGGGATCATCCTGGTGTTGAGCCGGCCGGCGACAGAGACACAGGCTCAAGAAAACACTGCCCCACTGGTGGTGGGAGTCATCCGAGACCGCCAGTTTCAACCTGTGGAAGGCGCTATAGTATCCCTGATTGCCGTGGGTGAAGGTGAACCGATCAGCGCAGCTATTTCACAGGCAAATGGGCGCTTTGCACTGCCCCTCATCCAGACTTCCCCCCAGGGAGATCAGGAGAACAGCCAGGGTATCACACCTATCGAAATCGATCCCGGCGCAGCCCTGGACGTGCATATCGAGCGAGCGCACTTTGCAGATTCCCTGATCCCCCTCAGCGAACAGGAGATCGAGCTGCTACGAAATGGCCAGACGGTCGCGCTGCCCGATATCACACTGCCCAGAGTGGTCAATATTGCCTTCTGGATCGCCAGTGCTATCTTTATCATCGTGCTGGTGATGATCGCTACGGGCAAGCTGCACAATACGCTGGCAGCCCTGGTGGGCGTAGCGGTGATCTATGCGATCAGCTACCTCGGTCACCCGCTCAACGAGAACCTGTACATCTTCGACTTCGAGCGCTCGTTGAGCTTCATCGACTGGAATGTAATCTTCCTGATCATGGGTATGATGATCATCATCGCAGTGGTTGAGAACACCGGTATCTTCCAGTGGCTGGCTTTTACCGCCTACCGGATATCCGGCGGGCGGATGATCCTGCTGCTGCCAATCCTGATGCTGATCACAGGGATCGCCTCAGCGTTCCTGGATAACGTGACCACGATGCTGCTGATGACACCCATCAGCGTGCAGATCGCGCTTTCATTGGGCATCAGCCCGCTGGTGCTGCTGATCCCAGAAGTGATGGCTTCGAACGTGGTCGGCATCAGCACCTTGATCGGTACGCCGACCAACATCCTGATCGGCTCTTATGCCAATATCTCGTTCAACGATTTCCTGATCAACCTTACCCCGGGCGTGATACTGGCATTCATCGGGCTGGTGCTGTACAGCCTTTATATCTACCGCAAGGACATGGCAAGCGCTCGCGATATCTCACCATCCTTACTGGAGCTGCTGGCTGAACGAGCGCGCATCACCGAACCGGGAAACCTGAAAAAAGCAGGGCTTGTCGGCGCTATGATGCTGCTCCTGTTCATGTTTGGAGAGCGCTTCCACATGATCCCGGCGGTAACAGCCCTGATCGGCGCAACAGCTCTGCTGGTCTGGGTCCGTCCAGACATCGAAGAGATGATCGAAGCAGTGGACTGGACCACACTGGTCTTTTTCATGTCCCTGTTTATCGTTATCGGCGCGATTCAGGAAGTTGGTATGATCAGCCTGATTGCAGAGATGATCGGCAGGCTGGTTGGCGACAACCTGGTGCTGGCTATGCTGGCGATCATCTGGCTGAGTGCCTTGCTGTCGATGGTGGTAGCTAACATCCCGTTTACCGCGGCGATGCTGCCGGTGGTGGGCTTTTTGACGCTCACGGTTCCCGGGGCAGAGAGCAAAGTGCTGTTCTTCTGCCTGTCGGTGGGGTCTGCCATGGGCGGCAACGGGTCGCTGATCGGAGCATCCGCAAACATGGTCACATCCGGCATCTCCGAGCGGGCCGGGCACCCGATCACGTACGGCTATTTCTTCAAGAAAGGCTTCCCGGCGCTGTTGATCACCGTCGGGTTGGCAACGATCTGGCTTCTGATACGGTTCTTGTGAATGAAACCGAAGGGTATATTCCGGGAGGAAATACCCTCCACCGGCTGAAATTAGTGAAAAGAGAGATTGATGACATCACCAAAAACTGAGCACATCATCTGTGCTGTACGCGGCGGACGGGAAAGCCGGCAGACGGTCACGCACGCCATCGACCTGGCAGTCGAGCACAACGCAAGATTGACATTCTTCCACGTCATGGACGCGGAGTTCTTAGGGGCGGCTACACCGATGTTAAGTTCCATCCGGACGGTCTACCAGCAGCTGCACGAGATGGGCGAGTTTGCCTTGCTGATCCTGTGCGACCGTGCGGAACGGAGAGGCGTTACCCAGGTGGACTGCCTGGTGCGGGAGGGGAACATCATCAAGCAGCTATTCCAGTTTGCACTCGAAACACACGCTGAGATTATGGTAATGGGCCGCCCGGTACGCAGTCCGGGCAACAACGTCTTCAAACCTGCTGAGTTCGATACCTTTGTCGCCGAGCTGGAAGCAGAAACCGGGTTGAAGATCATCAGCGTGCAGCCGAAGGTTTGAAGTCCGAATAGACAGAACTACAACCATCGATGCAGATGGCAGCAGGTTGGGAGTGCTCTAAGCCCTTAATTGTGGAGTATATCCAGGCTACACCCCGATATCCTCGTTCCACAGCTCGGGGCGGGCGGCGATGAAATCCTCCATCAACTGGATACATTTCTCCAGGTTCAGGATCTCCAGCTGCACCCCGCGCGAGCGGACGTAATCCTCCGGACCCTGGAAGGTCACGTTCTCCCCGATGACGACCCGCGGAATCTTGTATAACAGCACAGTGCCGCTGCACATGTCGCATGGGGATAGGGTCGAATACAGCACACTGCGGCTGTAATCCTTAGCGGTCAGGCGACCAGCGTTCTCCAGGCAATCCATCTCGGCGTGAAGGATGGCGCTGCCCTTCTGCACCCGGCGGTTATGCCCCCGACCGACAATTTTCCCGTCTAACACGAGCACCGAACCGATAGGGATGCCTCCCTCTGCCAGCCCCTGGCGGGCTTCCTCGATTGCGGCTGCCATAAATTCATCCATGATTGCCTCCCGATGTGTCGACCTTGGTCAATTTATTTTAGATGTTAGTGGCATTCCGGCGTAGAGAGCAGCGCGAGGGAGGGAGCCTTGTATGGCAATGATTAGATGATCCGCCCAGGGATTCCTCGTCGCATAGAGCGCTCCTCGGAATGACATGTTGATTTGGGTAAGGTGCTGTTTTCCGACCGCAGGCTGCGGCTGACTCACTCACGTTGATATGGTTTCAGATACGCGCCGGGGTATGAGACATGGCGGCTGGCAAGCGCCAGCGCGGCGATGGTCACCAGGTAGGGCAGCGCCAGAAAGAGCTCGAAAGGCAGCTTAAAGCCCATCGTTTGCAGGCGCAGCTGCAATGCGAAGACGCCGCCAAAGAGCAGCGCGCCCAGCATGGCGCGCACCGGCTGCCAGCGCGCAAAGATCACCAGCGCGATGCAGACCCAGCCACGACCGGCGATAATCCCGGGAGTAAATGCGCCCAATTGAGCCAACGATAAAAATGCACCGCCAATCGCCATCAAGCCGCCACCCAGCGCCAGCACCAGATAGCGGATGCGGTAGACATTCAGACCGGCGGCATCGACCGCTTCTGGATTCTCACCTACAGCGCGGATATTCAACCCAAGCGATGAACGGAAGAGCAGCCACCAACTCAACGGCACCAGCACCAGGAAAGCTATATAAGTGAGCATGTATTGGCTGAAGATGTCGCCTAACACGGGCATACCTTCAAAAAGCGAGATCTGGGGGAACGGGTCGATCGATGGCAGGACGGCGCGCTCGCCGAACACCAGCCGGAAGCCAAAAAGCGATAGCCCTGTGCACAGCAGGGTGATCCCCAGCCCGGAGACGTGCTGGTTCACCCCCAACGTCACCGAGAAGAAAGCCATCAGCAAACCCATCAGGATACCGGCGAGGATCGCGCTGAGGAGGCCGATCCACAAATAGCCTGTCATGCCGGCTTGGTCGGCGGTGTAGGCAGCCGCAAAACCGACGAACGCTCCCAGGAACATGATCCCCTCGATCCCAAGGTTCAAGATGCCGGCGCGCTCGGTGAACACTTCGCCAATGGCGGCGTAGATCAGCGGCGTGGCGACCCGAAATGTGGCAGTGATCAACCCGACGAAAAATGTTGCCGTTAGCGCATCTTGCATGAGATCACTCCGTCTGAGGGCTGCTATTGCGCCGCAGGGAGATGCGGTAGCGCTGCAGCAGCAGCATGGCCAGGGTAACCAGCAGCAGGGTGGCCTGCAGCACATCGCCCAGGTAGGCAGGCACGCCGAGGGCGCGGCTGACGGTCTGGGAGCCGGTATCGATCAAGCCAATAAACAACGCCGCAGCGGCGACACCAAAGGCGTTCAGCGAGCCCAATGTGGCAATGATAATCCCGGTATAGCCGTAGCCGGGTGAGATGGCATCGATCAGGTGAAAGTGAATACCTGCTACCTCGCTTGCCCCTGCCAGACCCCCGATGCCGCCGCTAATCAGCGCCACAGTCATGATGACCCGGTTGACATGGATGCCCGAGAAATGCGCCGCATCTTGGTTGAATCCAACCGCTCTCATCTTCAAACCGAATGCGGTGCGGCTGAGCACGAACCACAGCAAGGCGATGATCAAGAGCGCCAGGATGAACCCCAGGTGCAGCCGCGAGCGCGGGATCAGCCGGGGGAAGATGGCGCTGGCGGCGATCTCGGGCGACTGCGGCCATTGGGAGATCGGGTCCCGCCAGGGACCATTGAGGATGGCGCTGACGATATAGATGGCTACGTAGTTGAGCAGCAGCGTGGTCACCACTTCGTCGATTTTCAAGCGCACTTTCATAATTGCTGGCAGCACTGCCCAGGCCATGCCAGCTAAAAACCCGCTCACCACCATGAGCGGCAGAGCGATCCAGGCAGGGTAGCCGTGCATCTGCAAGCCGATGGCGGTAGCTGCCGTAGCTCCCATGTAGAGCTGCCCCTCTACGCCGATATTCCAGTATCCACCGGCAAAGGCAAACGCCACGGCCGCGCCGGTCATCAACAAGGGGGTGGCTTTGACCAGCACCTCGATCAGCCGCACGGGATTGGACAGGGGATCCAGCAGGAAATAGTAGGCGGCCTCCACAGGGTTAGCTCCTACTGCCAGCACAAAACCTGAGGTCAGCAAAAACGTGATGATCACGCTGACGACCGGGATCAACGATCTCTGCCACAGCGGGGCAGGCAGCTTTTCTACTTGGATTTTCATGTTTGCTGCACTCCAGCCATCAGCAAACCCAGCTCCTCCGGCGTGGCACTGGAGGCCGGCATGACAGCCATGATGCTGCCTTCGTAGATCACCGCGATGGTGTCGGAAAGCTGCATGATCTCATCCAGGTCTTCAGAGATAAGCAGGATGGCAGCCCCTTCTGAGCGCTGTTCCAACAGCTTGCCGTGTACGTACTCCGTGGCAGCCACATCCAGCCCGCGGGTGGGCTGGGCGACCATCAGCACACGGGGTCTCTGAGCCAGCACCCGCGCCAGGACAACCTTTTGCAGGTTGCCCCCAGAAAGGGTGCGTATGTGGTCCTCGGGGGAAGCCTTGATCTGGTATTCTTCAATCAGGTCCTGGGCATAGCCGCGGATGGCCCGGCGATCCAGGTAGCCTCTGCGGCTGAACTGGTTCAGCCGCTCTATGACCATATTCTGGGCGACAGTCATCTGCCCGATGATGTTTGCCCGGCTGTCTTCGGGGATACGTCCCACACCGGCTGCCATCATGGATTGCGCATCTAATCCCGTCACATCCTGCTCGAAGACTTTCAGGCTGCCTTGAGTGACCGGGCGCGTGCCGGCGAGAACTTCTGCCAGCTCGGTCTGACCGTTGCCGGAGACGCCCGCCAGACCAAGGATCTCACCCGCCCGGACATTCAGTGAGACGCCTTTAAGGGCAGGCAATCCTTTATTGTCCAGTGCGGTAACCCGATCTAAGACAAGACCTTCGGTCTGCGGCCCGCTACCCTCGGGCTTGCCGGTCACACCAAATGTCGAGCGACCGACCATCATGCGCGCCAGATCATTCGGGCTGGTGTCTTGCGTCGGCAGTTCTCCAACTACCCTGCCCTGGCGCAGCACGGTGACGTGGTCGGTAATTGCCATCACTTCGTGAAGCTTGTGGCTGATAAAGACAACGGAAAAGCCCTGCTCCTTGAGACCGACCAGGCTGATGAACAGATGCTCCACTTCCTGGGGTGTGAGCACGGCAGTTGGCTCGTCCAATACCAGCACCGTGACGTTGCGATACAGTGCTTTAAGGATCTCTACCCGCTGCCGCTGACCTACGGAGAGATCCCGAATGGCGGCATTGGGATCAATCTGAATCCCGTAGCGGGTAGATGCTGCCTGCACTGATCTCTCAGCATGGTCCATGTTCAGGTTCAGACCGCTGGTGGTGCCGAGGATGATATTTTCTGTGACCGTGAGCGGGGCTGCCAATGCAAAATGCTGAGAAACCATGCCAATGCCGTGGCGGATGGCGTCCCTTGGCGATGAGATAGCCACCGGCTGGTCCTGGACTTCAATTTCACCCTCATCGGCCTGGTACAGGCCATATAAAATGCGCATCAGGGTGGTTTTGCCGGCACCGTTCTCACCCAGCAAGGCGTGGATCTCACCCTTCCGCAGGGTGAAATTTACCTGGTCGTTGGCAAGAACCAAGCCGAAGCGCTTGCTGATGCCGTGCATCGTAACTGCGGGTTTAGACTCGCTCAGCATACCCTCGGGGACTGCAACCCGTACGCTGCGGCGGCTGCGCCACAGCGTACGGGATAAGTATTGTTACGTCAAGAAGAAGCTTCAGCCAGACGGGCGCCGCCTTATTTCGAGCTGGCGGGAGGCGGGGCTTCGTCAATGTCCACGCGGAAGAGACCGCTTTCAATCTCTCCCTGTTTGGCAGTCACCGCGTCGATAAGCTCCTGGGGGATACCACCCATGACGCCGGTATTGATCGGGGCAAGCGTGGCACCGCCTTTGGCGAACATGCTGAAATCTTTCAAGTCCTGGGAGGTGTAAGTACCGCCGGCCACCTGGCTGAGGATGTAATCAACCGTGGGCTCCATATGCCAGACCGGCCCGCTGACCACATACTCAGGCGCCAGATCTTTCTGGTCGCTCATATTGCCAAATGCATACAGGCCGTTCTCTGCGGCGGCCTCGATAACCCCGAACCGCTCGGCGAATAATACATCAGCACCTGCATCCACCTGCGCCAGAGCAGCTTCCTTGGCAGCCGCCGGGTCAAACCAGCTGTTGATAAAAGTTGTCTTGACATCTACATCCGGATTAACCGACAGAGCGCCAGCGATGAAGGCGTTCACGATGCGGTTGACCTCCGGTACAGGAAGACCCCCAACCACCCCGACCACATTGCTCTTGGTCAGCCCACCAGCCAGCATACCGGAGAGATAGGCCGGCTCGTGGATCCAGTTGTCGAACACGGAGAAGTTGGGTTCGGCAGGACCGCCGCCAGACCCGAAGACGAAAGCGATCTCGGGGAAATCCTTTGCTACCCGGCGCACCGCTTCTTCGTTACCGAAGGCATCGCCGAAGACGATATGCGGTTTCTTCTGATCTGCCACCTCACGCAGCACCCGCTCCATATCTCCGGCATATCCAATGTCATCGGTGAATTCATAAGTGATCCTGCCATCTGCCTGAGCCTTTTGCAGGGCGCTGTGGATCACCCCATCCCACGGCTCCTCGATGGCAGTAGCGAAGGCACCGAAGACAGATAATGTCTCGGATCCCTCCGGCGGTGGCGTGGCTTGCGAGCCGGGCGCGCAGGCCGATAGGAACAACACAAATATCCCGATGAGAATTACGAGTGTTTTCTTCATCTTGCAGTTCCTCCTGGTTTTTGGTTGTATGAAACGGGACCGAACCTCTAGAAGTTATCTCAATCATGGTGGGTCGCCTCATCTAATTATTGAGATAGCTTCTATACTAATTGTACTCAAGGTTTAGATGAATGCAATAGGAGTTATGCAATTCAGGGGAAATTGGGCGGGAAGATATCTCTCTATTAATTTTTGTGGGGATATTATTTGTATAATTACGAGGAATAATGTATAATTCGTATTCTAAAACTGCTGCACCTCTGTAGGGAAGATGGAAACTAATATAGAACAGATTCAGGCTGCGCGTTATGCATTGCTCTCCGATTTAGCCCAGCTTAGTGCCAGAACGCCCGATTTTCATACCATCTTAGATGAAGCGATCAACAAAGCCCGAAAAGGGCTTCATTTTGATCGCTGTACGCTGGTATTGCCGGACAGGGCTTTACACGGCGGCGCGCAAGGCGGTGAACAGCCGATCCATTCGCGGATCGTGTTCGATGGCAGACCGGAAGATCCCCTCCCACAAGAGGCGGTCCTGATCATCGATAGAAGCATCCCGCTGGCGGTGTGCGCCAGCAGCCAGATGCATCTGATTGACGATCCGGCCGAGCTCCAGGTTGATAGCCATATCCAAAACACCTCCTCTATATGGGATGGGTCGAAGCCCACCATCTTATCCCTGCCGCTGCAAGTGGAGGGCAAAACACTCGGAGCGCTGACTTTCAGCACCTTCGACCAGGGCGGATACAGCGATGCGGACATCCAGTTCGCCAGTGCGGTCGCTGCTCACCTTGCCATGGCTTTATACCAATGGCAGCGGGAGCTGCTGCTGCTCGATACCCGGGAAGAACTGGAGCGCGTACGCTCCTTCCCAGAGCTGAACCCGGCGGCGATCATCGAGCTGGACCTGGAAGGCAATGTCCATTACACCAATCCGGCAGCGGAAGAGCAGTTCCCGGAATGGCGCAGGGATAGATTTAACTCTCCACTGCTGGCAGACATGGCTGGGATCATCGAGCAGCTGCTCCAGCAGGGGGAGCATTCGCACATGCGGGAAGTCAAGCTCGACGATACCTGGTACCAGCAGATCATCCACATCGTCCCCAGCAGCAACCGCTGCCGCAGTTTTGTGGTCGACATCACCGAACGCAAACTCATCGAGGAAGCACTGGAACAGCAAAACGAGTACCTGGCTGCCTTGCACGCGACCACATTGGGGCTGCTCAACAGGCTCGATCTGAACGAGCTGCTGCAGGCAATCGTCAACCGCGCCGGGCAGCTCTTGGGCACCGAACACGGATTCATGTTCTTACTCGAATCCGACGAAGATGAGATCGAGCAGAAAGTGGGCAGCGGTGCGTTCACCGATGGGAACGGTTTCCGGGTCAAACGTGGCGAGGGTGTATCCGGGCGTGTCTGGCAAAGCGGCGAGCCGCTGATCATAGTCGATTACGATGCCTGGGAGCACCGCATCCCCACCTTTGCGTATAACACGGTCAAGTCGATTGCCGTTGTTCCGCTCGTATCCAGCGACCAGATTATCGGTACAGTCGGTCTGGCGTACGGTGCCGAGACCGGGCGGCTGTTCGACCAGGGTGATATCGAGCTGTTAAGCCGTTTCGCCCAGATGGCATCGCTAGCGCTGGATAACGCCCGCCTGTTCATGGAGGCACAGAAAGCCAGAGCCGCGGCGGTGGCTGCCAACGAGGCCAAGAGCGCCTTCCTGGCGAACATGAGCCATGAGATCCGCACACCGATGAACGCCATTATCGGCATGACCAGCCTGCTTTTAGACACCGAATTGACCGCAGACCAGCGGGATTTCAGCGAGACGATCCACCACAGCGGGGAAGCACTGCTGACGATCATCAACGATATCCTGGACTTCTCGAAGATCGAGGCGGACCGGCTGGAGCTGGAAAACCAGCCCTTCCTCCTGCGAGAATGTGTGGAGAGCGCGCTGGACCTGGTGGCAGGCAAAGCATCGGAGAAGACCCTCGACCTGGCGTATATCCTCGACCCGCAGACCCCCGAAGCGATCACCGGTGATGTAACCCGTCTGCGCCAGATCATGGTCAATTTGCTCAGCAACGCGGTCAAGTTTACCGAACAGGGCGAGGTGGTGCTGACCGTATCCACACAGCCGCTCTCCGGACCGGCAGCCGTATCCAGGCCTGATACACTCTTGCTGCACTTTGCGGTACGGGATACCGGAATTGGTATCCCACCGGACAGGATGGACCGCCTGTTCCGTTCTTTCAGCCAGGTGGATGCCTCAACCACACGGCGCTACGGCGGCACCGGTCTGGGGCTGGCAATCAGCAAGCGGTTGAGCGAGATGATGGGCGGAGAGATGTGGGTGGAGAGCGAGCTGGGCAGTGGCTCGACCTTCCATTTCTCCATCCAAGGGGTGCCAGTAGCCGCTCCGGTGCGGGCTTACCAGGAAGACATCCAGCCGGTACTGCAGGATAAAAAAGTGCTCATCGTCGACGACAATTCCACCAACCGGCTGATCCTGACCCGCCAGACGGAATCCTGGCATATGCATTCCCAGGCGACGGAATACCCACAAGAAGCCCTGGACTGGATCCGCCAGGGGATGTCTTTCGACCTTGGCATCCTGGATATGCAGATGCCGGAGATGGATGGGCTGAGCCTTGCCCGGGAGATCCGTAGCCTGGATACACCGGCCTCAAAGCTGCCGCTGATCATGCTAACCTCCCTGGGGCGGCGGGAAGTCAAAGAGGACATGCACGAGTTTGCCGCCTTCCTCAACAAGCCGATCAAGCCATCCTCATTGTTCGATGCGCTGGTGAGCATCTTCACCGGGCAGACTACGCGGGTGATGCGCAGAGATGCCAAGGACCTGCAGCTCGACGAACAGATGGGCAAGAAATGGCCCTTACGCATCCTGCTGGCAGAGGATAACACCACGAACCAGAAACTGGCGCAGCGACTGCTGGGGCGCATCGGCTACCATCCAGATGTGGCCGCGAACGGGTTGGAGGTGCTGCAGGCGCTCGAAAGGCAGCCCTACGATGTCGTGCTCATGGACGTGCAGATGCCTGAGATGGACGGCCTGGAGGCGACTCGCCGCCTGCGCGAGCAGTTCCCGGCTGTACAGCAGCCGCAGGTGATTGCCATGACCGCTAATGCCATGCAAGGAGACCGCGAGATGTGCCTGGAAGCTGGCATGGATGACTATATCAGCAAGCCAATCCGCATAGAAGTACTGGTAGAGGCGCTGAGCAGGAGCCGTCCCCTGGAGGCAAACGCCAAAGCCAAACCGCAGCCTACCGCGCTGGACATCACGCCAGAGGCAGGCAGCATTACAAGGGCGGTACACCCAGAGCGGGCAGCTGCCACCCTGGACAGAAGCGCATTAGATAACCTGCTTTCGGTGCTGGGAGGCGAATTCATCTATCTGGAGGAGCTGATCGACTCTTTCCTGGAGGATGCCCCAAAACTACTCGGCGAGCTGGAGCGTTCCGTCAAAGCCGGTGAGGCCGAAGGCGTTCACCGGATGGCACACAGCCTTAAATCGAACGGCATGGACTTCGGTGCGGTTGAGTTCGCATCGCTGTGCAAGGAGCTGGAGATGGTGGGAAAATCCGGCGAATTAGACAGGGCAGACAGTCTGGCGGCGCAGATCGTGGCAGAGTATGAGAACGTGGCGGCTGCTTTAGAAGCCGTAAAGCAGAGGGGCAGTATCGATGGCTGACAGCATTCCGGTAGAGGTCAGACATGCCAGATGACCCCGGCAAAACCTCCACCGGTCGGATCCTGGTTGTCGATGACAACCGGATGAACCGCCTAAAACTGTCCCGCAGCCTGGAGGGGCAGGGATACACTGTTGGATTGGCAGAGGACGGTCAGCAGGCCCTGGATGCTCTTGCCAGCCAGCCTTTTGACGTCGTGCTGCTGGATATCATCATGCCTGAGATGGACGGCTACCAGGTTCTGGAGCGCATAAAAGCGAGCCCTGTCCTGCGGGATATACCGGTGATCGTCATATCAGCCCTGGATGAGATCGACAGCGCGGTGCGCTGCATCGAGATCGGGGCAGAGGATTACCTGCCCAAGCCGTTCAATCCGGTGCTGCTGCGCGCCCGGCTGAACGCCAGCCTGCAGAAGAAGAAGCTGCGCGATCTGGAAAAGGCTTACCTGCAGCAGGAGGTCACCCTGCGGCAGAGCGAGAAGCTGGCGACGCTGGGCAAGCTGAGCGCCGGGATGGCCCATGAGCTGAACAACCCGGCGGCAGCAGCCCAGCGCGGTGCGGCGCAGATCCAGGCAGCCTTCTACAACCTGCAGGCAACCTACCTGAAATTGGGTGAAATGGGGCTTACCAGCGCCCAGCTGGGAACGCTGTTAGATCTCGACAGGCAGGCCAAACAGCGAGCGCTGCAGCCCGAGGATATCGACCCGCTCACCCGCAGCGACCGCGAGACCGAGCTGGAGACCTGGCTGGAAGCGCGAGGCGTAGCGAATGCCTGGGAGGTGGCGCCCAGCATGGTGAACCTGGGCTATGACTGCAACAACCTGACAGACCTGGTCGCCGATTTCACAACCGACCAGTATTTAGCCGTGATCGACTGGCTCAACTGCACCTTCACCATATACAGCCTGCTGGATGAGATCAACCAGGGCGCAGGGCGTATCTCCGAGATCGTCAAGGCTCTGAAGACTTATTCCTATATGGACCAGGCTCCCGTCCAGAACGTGGACATCCACGAAGGGTTGGACAACACTCTGATCATCCTGCGTAGCAAGCTCAAGGCAGGGATTACTGTCCACCGCGAATACGATCCGGACCTGCCTAAGATTCAAGCCTATGGCAGCGAGCTGAACCAGGTGTGGACCAATCTGATCGACAATGCCATCGACGCCATGAACGGCACGGGGGAGATCACCCTGCGCAGCAGTCACAATGCTCAGGGAGTGATGGTCGAGATCATCGATAACGGGCCTGGCATCCCGGAAGCGATCCAGCCCAACTTGTTCGACCCGTTCTTCACCACCAAGGAACCGGGCAAAGGCACCGGTCTGGGTCTGAACATCAGCCATACCATCATCGTGCAAAAGCACGGCGGCAGGATCGACGTGCGTTCCAGGCCGGGGGAAACCTGCTTCCAGGTGCGGCTGCCCCTCAGGTTCGAGCTGGGAGAGCTGCAGATGAGCACAACCGTACAGTAAACGACAGCCTATAGGAGGAATATTAGAGCAAGATGGCAAAACCAGTGATCCTTACAGTTGATGATGAGCAAGTCGTACTGAATTCAATCGAACGCGACCTGCGTCAGAAATATGGCCGCGATTATCGCATTCTAAAATCTGACTCTGCGGCAGGGTCGCTGGATATTCTCAAGCAGCTGACCGCGCGCGGCGAAAGCGTGGCGCTGTTCGTGGCAGACCAGCGCATGCCAGAGATGAGCGGCACCCAGTTCTTGGAGCAGGCCGGCG
>JAQBDA010000326.1:0-26466 GCA_032124675.1 Chloroflexota bacterium | reverse complement strand
GATCAAGGCCTCAGCTTCCTGGCGAGTGGGCCAGGGCCAGTCAGTAGGTGAAGTCTGCTTCAAGGCTGAGAAGGCATTACCCAGCCGCACACCGAAGCCCGGATCACCTTCCAGGTAACCGGTTAAGAATCCGGCGACGCACGCGTCACCTCCACCCAGACGGTCGACCGCTTCAACTTCATACATCCGGTCGGTGAACAGCTGCCCATTGACATAGGCTAGTGATGTCCAGTTTGTGAGTGTCACGGTGGGCATAGAACGCATGGTCACCAATACGGCTTGAAAACCGAAGCGCTCTGCGAGCTGCCTGGCCACATCAGCCGGGTTTTCCCCGCTCAATCCCGATATCAGCTCCTTCACGTCAGGTTGATCGGGCAGGGATGTCACCAGGATATCAACGTATTCCATCATTGGTAATTGAGCGACCTGGGCTTCATCCAGGGTCCACAGCATGGCGCGGTAATTAAGGTCGTAGCTTACCAGGCAGCCCAGATTCCGGGCTGCGCGCAGGGCTTCTTTTTGCACTTCTGCGGCCGAGGGACTGAGGGCAGGTGTGATACCACCCACGTGGAAGAGGCGCACGCCACGCAGGATGCTTTCCCAATCCACCATACCCGGCTGGATCCGGGCCAGAGCCGATTCCTTACGGTCATAAACGACCCGCGTCGGGCGCGGGGAGGCGCCATACTCAACAAAATATAACCCGGCACGCTCTCCGTCCGCCCAAAGCATGTGGCTGACATCGACACCAAACTCACGACCCTTGTTCGCCATCATGCGCCCCAGCGGATTGCTCGGGAGACGGCTGAACCAGGCAGCTTTCAACCCCAGCCGGGCAACCCCAGCCGCGACGCTGAGCTCTGCTCCTCCGACGGCGACATCCAGACTGATAACCTGCTCCAGACGTTGATGCCCGGGAGGCGAAAGGCGGATCATTGCTTCGCCAAATGTGACTACATCCATAGTTTCATATCCAGATTAAATCGGCGGCCAGGCGACTGTGTAGAGATGTTTGCCGCCATTCACCGGTCCCTTCATCAGCTCGTCTACTTCTTCCTGTGTGAAACGTTGTGTTACCAGTGAGGCGTCGGGGAGTTTCCCCACAGGGAAGCGCTCCATGATATCGTCATGCAGTTTGACCATGTAATCCAACAGCGCCTCTACCCCCGGCCGGGCTTTCTCGATATCTGCCAGCGTAGCTTTACCAATCACACCTTCCGGATTGCCGATGATCTCGATCGTCCCCAATCCCACATGCCCATACCAGGGGATAGGCCTTTGGTAAGCATTGGCTGCAGAATCTACATGACCTGGCGGCAGGAAGCCGTGAAATTCTGTGTCCACAGCATTCGCCTGGTTGATCATTTCGGGGAACAGCGCCAGGGAGTAAGATGTTTCACACTCATCGGCGTGTATGAAGGGATATTCAAACGGCCCACCATGCGCTTTGTCCTTAATATAGGGCTGGATAGCATAGTACCAGTTGAGGTTGATCAGTACACTTGGCACCTGGTATCTCTTGGCAAAACGATGGATAGCGGTGGGGATGACATACTCCTGCCCATGACCGTTGAGCAGGATCTGCTTGCGGAAACCGGTGTTCCAGAATCCGGCGATGACGGAGCTCAGATAAGCCGTGAAAGTATCCTCGTCGACCGGGATAGTTCCTGGCATGCCGATGTGGTGGTAGGGATGGCTGCCGAACCAGATCGGCTGGGAAACCGTACAGCCTGTCTTTTGAGCAACGGCCTCGGCCATGCGCGTGACAAGGAATGTGTCCTCGCCGAAGCATGCGTTCGCCCCATGAGCTTCCGTGCTGCCGACGGGGATGATGATGAGGTCATTCTGTTTAAGACGCTCTTCGACTTCCTGCATATTCATATTTTGAAAATAGATGCCATCAGCTGCATCCATATGCCCGCCATCAGGCGGGATTTGCCAATTGTGATTACTCATTTGCAGCTCCTTCAAGGTTTGATAATTACCTTTATTGCCCCGCCCACTCTACCGGTAAATGTATCAAAGGCAGTATTGATCTCATCCAGGGAGAATGTATGTGTGATCAATGGTTTTAAATTAATACGACCATCAGACATAAGGGGAATTGCCCGACCAAGGTTCAACATCCCCTCTGCCTTGGGGCCAGTGATCAGCAGGTTCCACTGTACGATTTTGTCCAACTGCATGGTCACAGGATCGTGATAGATGCCGTTGTATGAGATACGGCCATTCTTACGGACAATATTCAGCGCTTCGGCCGCAGGACCGGGCTGACCGGCGCATTCCACGACCATGTCCGCCCCGATGCCATTGGTCAGCTCCATGATCGCTTCCACAACATTGACATCTCGCACATTCAGGGTGATATCCGCACCCAGCTCCCTTCCGACAGCCAGGCGCTCTTCTCGTGTACCCGTGAGGATCACTCGACCGGCACCAAGCACTTTGGCGATGTGGGCGGACATCAAGCCGATAGCTCCCGGTCCGGTGACGACCACTGTTTCACCGGGCCTCACCCAACCAATGCGTTCGTACCCGTACAATACTGTGCCAGCGCCAGTGAGCATGGTGCCTTCTTCGAACGAGATGCTGTCGGGAATTTTGTGCAGCGTGTTGACATGACAGGCAGCATATTCCGCGTAGCCGCCATTGGTGCTGAATCCGTAGTGACGATGCCCGATATCGTAGTTGCCGTAATTCAGGCAAGTCGTATAGTTGCCGCGCAGGCAGTTTTCGCAGCGACCACACCCTTTATGAGGCTCGACGGCAACCCGGTCGCCGATGCTCAGCTCAAAAACATCGGGCGCGGTGGCAGCAACGGTTCCGGTGAATTCGTGTCCAGGGATGAATTCACCTAATTTAGGGTAGCCTTTCCAGCCTTTGGCGATGATCGCCGGGTCGCTGCCGCATATCGCCACCGAGTTGACCTGCACCAGCGCTTCACCTGCACCCAGGGTTGGGACTGGCACCTCCGTAACCCTCAGGTCGCCGAAATCGAACAGGACGGCAGCTTTCATCTTTTGGGGTATATCCATAGCCTCTCCTTTCTAAAACTGACTTATCTCCAGGGTTCCAAAACAACTTTCACCGCCTCGCCGCTGCGGGAGAGTTCAAAGCCCTGCTCCCACATCTCTAATGGCAAGACGTGTGTTATAAAATCCGCAGGTTGAATAACACCTCGTTCAAAGAGAGAAAGGACTCGTTCCCAGCTTGTGTATTTAGAGCTGTAGCTGAACACAATTGTGAGTGCCCGGAAGAGTGCCTCCCGGTACGGTATTGTCACCTCGTCCGTGGCTGGCTGGCCGATAATCCCTACTCGCCCAAGACGCCTGACTAACCGGAAGGCCTGCTCGATGGCCGATGTTGCACCCGAAAGCTCGATGACTACATCTGCACCTTCTCCATCAGTCAGCTCTCTCACGATACTGGCGAGGTCATCCCGATCGATGTTTACGACGTGATCGATACCCAGCTCTTTGGCTTTGCTCAAACGGACGCTTTCATCGCGGTCAAGACCTGTGATAATGACTTTTGAAGCGCCAGCAATTTTCGCCATTTTGGCTGCGATGATCCCAATCGGGCCGCACCCCAGAACTAAGGCAACGTCCTCGGGTTCGATTCTGGTGCGCTCCAACATACCATGCGCGGCTACTGCTGATGGCTCCGAAAGAGCTGCTTCGACAAAATTAATATTTCCCGGAATTTGGTGGAGCAGCCATTGTGGAACTTTGATGAACTCGGCGAAGGCGCCATTCTCAAAGTAACCCGGCGCACGTTTTGAGGCGCAGGCGAAGGCGCTGCCCGTCAGGCAGTGGCGGCAGTGTCCACAGGCGTGGGTGTGCTGCTCAGACACAACTCGGTCACCGACAGCCCAACCGTCGACGCTACCGCCGATCTCTGTGATTTCCCCGGCGAATTCATGACCGACCACCACCGGAGGGGTGTATGGATGCCGGTCATCTTCGATCTTCAGATCACTGCCGCAGATTCCACAAGCCCGCACTCTTATCAGCACTTCATCTGGTTTGATGTGCGGCAGGGGAA
This sequence comes from Chloroflexota bacterium, assembly GCA_032124675.1. Lineage (GTDB taxonomy): Bacteria > Chloroflexota > Anaerolineae > Anaerolineales > UBA4823 > JAQBDA01. Next base: position 22,422 of record JAQBDA010000326.1, on the reverse strand, counting down.
CGTCGCGCAGTTCCAGATTACCAGGTCCGCGCGCTGTCTTAACCAAAGCATTCATAAGTGGTCCCCGATTACTCTGTGAAATTAGGCGTCCTTTTTTCCAGGAATGCGGCTTGCCCCTCCGCTGCATCCGGACCGGTTCCAGTCTCTACTCGCATGCGCCTCTCCATTGCCAGACCGGCCTCAAGCCCATCCCGCAACCCGACGTTCACACAGCGTTTGGTAGCCGAGACGGCCGGCGAAGCATTGGCTGCTATCTGAGATGCAAGTTCCACAGCATACTTTAACAGCTCGTCATCGGCCACGACATATTCCACCAGACCGATCGCCAGTGCTTCATTGGCATCTATCGTTCGACCGGTAAGCAGCAGCTCTAAAGCGCGTCCGCGACCAACCAACCCTGGCAAGCGCTGCGTACCGCTGCCGGAGGCAAAGGCGCCGACCTTGACCTCGGGAAAACCGAATTTGGCCGACTTTGCAGCAATGCGGATATCACAGGCTAATGCCAGCACTGCTCCACCGCCCAGGGTGAAGCCATTGCAGGCAGCAATGACCGGCAAACGAGAGTTCTCTATGGCGGCGTTCAGCCCGGCTTCAATGTACTCATTCTCAAGCAGCCACCCAATATCCTGGCGAAAGTCTTTTATATCCGAGCCAACCGAAAAGGCACGCCCTGTTCCGGTCAATATCAGGCAGCGAATCTGTTTGTTTGCATCCAGATCAGCGAGCACTCCTTGCAGCGTTCGTTTGACATCGAAGCGCAATAAGCCGAGGGGTTCCGATGCAATTTCCACCAGCGCTACACCATCCTGCGGGTATCCCAACTTAATGGCGGTCGGATCCAGTTTGTCCGTACCAACATTGTCGTTATCTGCAGCAGTCATTGCGGATCTCCCCACATTCCCTTGAGTCGCTCAGGGATATTTCCCGGTGGCTTCTGGGCAAGGTCGGCTGCCAGTACCATGGGCTCTGGATGGAACAATCGATTATCCATCTCCTTGAAGTCTGAAGCGATTGGGGTGCGAAATGCCATGTTGGTAAAAATGTCTTTCTCCAGATCAACTCCGGGAGCAGCTTCTAACAATTCCAGGCCATTTGAGCTGCGGCGGAAGACCGCCCTTTCGGTGATAAACAGGATCTCCTGTCCACGCTCCCAACCATAATCACCGTTATAGGTGATCTGCTCGAGCTGATCGATAAATTTAGGAAAGCGACCTTCGTTGTTAATGGAGGTGCGACCCTGTGTCCAGGAGATATCGAGCCCTCCGGCAGTGAGGGTACCGCTAAAGATGACTCTCCTGGCATTTTGGCTGATATTGGGAAATCCACCTGGACCGATGATGCGACCGCCAAACCGGCTCACATTTACGCTGCCTTGCGAGTCAACCTGGGCGAAAGAGAGAAAGGCAAGGTCAAGCCCTCCACCGTCATAAAAGTCGAACTGATATGGCTGGTCGATCATCGCCTGATAGTTGATCGCCGCACCGGCGTCCATACCGGATGCGGGTGCTCCGCCAATCAGCCCCTGCTCATTGGTCAAAATGATCTGCTCCAGGATGCCTTCTTCAGCAGCTACATTGGCGATCCCCGTTGAGACTCCCGCTCCAAGGTTGCATACTGCACCTGGGAAGAGCTCCATAGCTGCTCGTCTGGCGATCACTTTGCGTTCACCAAAAGGTAATCCGGCGATCTCGCCAAGCGGTACGCGCAGCTCACCGGCGTAAGCAGCACTAAACGGAGTAAGGTATGTTTGGTATTGGTCGGAGTCTATGACCACCAGGTCCACCAGCATACCCGGGATTTTTACATCCTTGGGAGAGAGTGTCCCGCGCTGTGCCATGCGGGCGACCTGGACGATGACCACGCCGCCACAACGCCGGGTCGCTTGAGCCATAGATAACATCTCACCGAAAACAGCTTCGTGTTCCATCGTCACGTTGCCGTCTTCGTCCGCGGTCGTTCCACGTAAGAAGGCAATATCTACCGGTAGAGGCTTGTAGTGGAGCCACGTATTCCCATCGAGGGTGAGGAGATCGACCAGGTCCTCCTTTGCTGTAGTGCTCTGCCTTCCGCCTCCATACCGGGGGTCTACGAAGGTATGCAGCCCGACGTGGGTGATCAGGCCAGGTCGACCGGACGCCATCTCCCTCATCAACTGGGACAGCACGCCTTGGGGCAGGTTATAAGCCTCGACTGTACCCTCTTTTGCCATTTCGGCCACCGCCGGTGAATTTACGAAAGCGCCTGTGACGATGCGCTTGAGCAGCCCGCGATGGGCAAGATGATTCACCCCCTGATCGATCCCATCGCCTATACCCACAGGATGAAGGATCGAGATTTTCCTCGGCCTGCCCGTGTCAAGGAAGCGGCGTTCAAGCGCGACAATCAGGCTCTCGGCAACCGCGTGCCCTCCTCCAGAACCTCCGATCAGGATCGAATCGCCGTCTTGAATGATGGCAATGGCTTCATCTACCGGTAGGATGCGCAAGATATGTTCTCCGCCTCAAGATTTCAGCTCGGCCTTTATTTGCTTCAACCGGTCTGCTTCCGGTCTTTCCTTATAGTATGGATCCAGTGGGTAGCAGCCTGATATCATGCCTTTACGCGGGGCGGTAGTGCAATCGCTGAAGGTGCGGCACAGGCGCTTGCGGTCAAGCGCCTTCCCCGCCAGAACATCCGCCGGCATCTCGGGATAGGCAAGGATCATGCGCCCCAGGCCGACGAAATCAGCCATCCCCGTTCTGATGACATACTGCGCCACGTGAGGCAGCCACTCTTGCAGGTAGCTATAAGCAGATCCGATTACCGCCATTTTCGTCCCGGATGATTTCAGCATGGCTACGGCGTTGATCTGGCGTGCTACGCCAACCAACGGATCTTCTGGTGGTGAGTAGCCATCCGAAGGCGGGAAATAGGCAGGACGGGTAAGGTGCGGGTTGTAATACGGGCTTCCAGCTGTAATATTGATCATGGCGATGTCTAGCGATTCCAGCAAGCGCAGGAATGCGATGATTTCGTCGTATTGGATTGACGTCGGCTCATCAGGGCTCCCGCCGAAACTGAACGGATATTGACCGGTTTCGTCACGCCAATCTAAGGGGCGCGGCACCCCGTCCTCATCCTCTCTGTACGGCGGGTAGTCAAAGGCACTCAAGCGAACACCGATCTCTAATCCGGGGCAATCGCGCCGTATACCGGCTACAATCTCTCGCAGGAAACGTGTCCGGTTCTCGAAACTGCCCCCATAGGGGCCGGGTCGTGAACGGGCGCTCAGGAACTCGTGTCCGAGATAACCATGACAGTGCTTGATATCGACGAACTCGAAACCGATCTCTTGCGCTTGCCTGGCGGCACGCACAAAGTCGGCAATCAGCGCCTCGATTTCGCCATCTGTTAGCGTGGGATAATCGTCGGGGAGATTGAACATTTTATCGACCAACGGATGGTGATAGAGGATGGCTGGCTCCAGGCGCGTTTTTTCGTTGGGACGGCTGAATCGCCCGGAATGTGTCAGTTGGAGGCCAACGAACAGATCATCGCTGGACTCGAAATGAGCGTTGTGCTCGTCGAAGAGTGCCTGGCGCAGCTTTTCTAAGCCCTTCAAGTTGTCCTCGTTGATTACCAGTTGGTTTGGATTCGCACGCCCGTCATGACGGACGGCGACTGCTTCTCCACCCCAGATCAATTTTGCCCCACTGCGCCCGAAATTACGCCATCGACGGATGGTTTGTTCGGAAGGCTCGCCATCCTCTGTGCCATCCCAACCCTCCATGGGTGAAGTGCAGAAACGGTTCCCTACAAGGCGACCATTCGGAAATCTATATGCTTGTGCCAAAGGGCTGGCTTCCCCGGAAAGCACTTCCTCGTCGAAGCGAAGATCGATTCCAAGCAGTTCAATATGCTGTCGGAATGTTTGTGCATCACGCAGGCGCGCCATGCGGGGATAATTGCTGGTCATAGGGTTCGCTCCCGGTTACATGATAGGTGTATTGCCGCCGCGTGCTTCCTTGATCCAGGCAAGCACTTTAGCCACATTCTCGGATATCGCAGCATAATTGCCGGCTGCAATATATTCCTTGGTAATTAATTTGCTGCCCATTCCGACACATGCAGCTCCGGCTTCGATCCAGCCATAGATGTTTTCCTGGGTCGGGGATACACCTCCGGTAGGAATGATACGTGTCCATGGCATGGGACCGCGCACAGCCTGTACAAATCCTGCACCCCCTAGCTGGCTGCCGGGAAAGATTTTGCATATCTCTACGCCCAGCTCTTCAGCCTGAGATATATCATTCACAGAACCACAACCTGGGGAGTAAGCCACTTTTCGACGATTGCAGACACGCGCCATTTCAGGATTTAGCACCGGGCTGACGATGAAGTTTGCCCCCAGTTGGATGTATAGCGACGTTGTCCCAGGGTCGACGATGGACCCCGCACCCAGGATGACGTTCTCCTCATCGTTGAATCGCCGTACAAGTTCCTCAAAAACGATATGCGCCTGGTCACCTCTGTTTGTGAATTCCACACAGTGAGCCCCGCCGTTGATGCAGGCTTCCACGATACGAGTGGCAATTTCGATGTCGGCGTTGTAAAATATTGGCACCAGCCCGGTATCGATCATTTGTGTCAGTACATATAATCGACTGTACTTTGCCATGCTATCAACACCTTCCTTTTGTACGAGTGAAATGCGAACTTCCTATCCAGCTATCAACGGCTAACGCGACCGGAGATATCACCAGCTAAGATTTTCTCGACCTCGGATACAGAGACCAGGTTGAAATCTCCAAATATGGTGTGTTTTAGCGCAGAAGCGGCAACGGCAAAATCCAATGCGCGTTGGTGATTGTCGGAATAAGTGTTCAAACCATAGATCAAACCGGCTACAAAACTGTCTCCACCACCAACCCGGTCGACAATGTGGGTAATATCGTAGGTCGGGCCGAAGAATAAGTCCCCAGAATGCCACAGTACACCGCTCCATGTATTGTGGCTGGCAGAAAGCGAGCCGCGCAATGTAATCGCAATCGTGTGCAGATCCGGAAAGCGCCCAGCCAGCTGTTCACAAACGTGGCGGTATTTACCTGCATCCAGCTGTCCGGAGGTCACATCTGTGTCAGGGGCATGGATACCAAAGACCTTGGCAGCATCCTCTTCATTTCCGATCGCTACGTCGCTCAAAGCGACCAGGTCCTGCATCACGTCCACGGGTTGTGCCCCCCATTTCCACAGCTTGGCGCGATAGTTAAGGTCGCAGGAAACTGTTAAACCCATCTCTTTTGCGGTGCGTACTGCTTCCAGGCATGCTGCCGCTGCACCATCAGAGATCGCTGGCGTGATCCCGGTCCAGTGGAACCAGGTGGCATCCGCGAATGTTGTCTTCCAGTCGACCATGCCGGGTGCAATCGTCGCCAGCGCCGAGCCGGACCGGTCGTAGACCACTTTACTGCCCCTCTGGATCGCCCCATGTTCGAGGAAATAGATTCCCAATCGCTCTCCACCACGCACGATGTGGCGTGTTCCAACCCCATGTTGGCGCAAGAACTGCAGGCAGGCATCGCCGATTTCATGTCTGGGGAGGCGCGTGACGAACTCAGCCGGTATGCCAAAATAGGCTGTTGATACAGCAACATTGGACTCGCCTCCCCCGTAGATGACATCAAAACTGCGCGCTTGCGTGAAGCGCAAATTATCCGGCGGCGATAAGCGCAGCATGATCTCACCAAAAGTAACAACTCGTGTCATCGTTACTCCTTCCGATACGGATCATCACTCAATCCGTTCATATCCAAATCGAATTTTATAGGCGCGAGATGTGGAAGCCACCATCCACGTTGATGATTTCGCCGGTGGAGAAAGGCAATAACCTATCGGCGATGGCAGCTACAGCCTTCCCGATGTCTTCTGGTTGACCCCAGCGCCGGATGGGGGTTATCCCCTGCTCTAAGATCAGCCGGTCGTATTTATCTTTCACCACAGATGTCAAATCGGTTTGAATGATCCCAGGCCGGATTTCGTACACGCCGATCCCGTATTCGGCTAAGCGGTCCGCCCACAAAAGAGTCATCATACCCATCCCAGCTTTGCTGATACAGTACTCCGCCCGCGCCGGGCTGCTGGTATATGCACTGATAGAGCCGATATTCACGATCATGGGGTTGGAGATCTTGCCATCACTTAACTGGCGGACCATCTCCTGGGCGACCAGTTGGGTGAGGAAGAACGGTCCCTTAAGGTTGGTTGCCATGACTTCGTCATAACTCGCTTCCCCAACCCGCAGCATGTCCACCCGCTGTCGGGGTCCCATCCCGGCATTATTTACCAGCAGATCAATGCGACCAAACTCTTCGATCGTTGTCTGGACGAGCCTCTGGCGGTCTTCTGCATTGGCAACGTCCCCTTGAACGACGATGCTGTGGGTTTGGAATGTCTTTACTGCATCCCTGGTACCTTCCGCCGCCAGGCGATTGCCACGATAGTTGATGACTACATCCCAGCCGCGTTCAGCCAATGCCAGGACAATCCCCCGCCCAATTCCACGACTGCTGCCAGTGACGATTGCAACCTCTCTCACCATTCGGTTTAATCCTCCAGAGACAGAGCTTTATCTATCGCTTCCACAAAGAAATATTCTCCCCACATCACGCTTTCGCCCACGCCGATGCCTTTAGGCTGGTGATAGATACCTTGCTTCAGGATACCCTCCCAACCTGGCGTTTCGTGTGCCAGGTATTCAGGCCCGGTGAGCGTATCCAGGATGGTGAGAGCCGCCGCGCGGTAGCGGTAGGCATGGACTGGATCCTGTACCATCCTTCCGAGATTCAGGAGCCCACTGGCGGCGATGGCTGCTGCCGAGCTTTCATAGATGACCGGTCGGCGCGGGTCGTCGTAATCGTTTGGCGGTACGCCTGCTCCACCGGGTGCATCCTCGTCGAAGGATGTATGCTTGAGATAGTAATCGGCACACAGGCAGGCAGTACTCAGGTAGTGATCTTCCCCGGTCAGGTCGAAGACCGTGCTGAACCCATATAGGGACCAGGCCAATCCACGCGCCCAGGACGAATCCCCACGCCATCCCTGGTGGGTGCTCTGCCGCAAGAATTCACCCGTTTCCAGGTCAAAAATGCCTTCATGGGCAGTGCTGCCATCCCCGCGCACGATATATTTACGGGTGGTCAGGCAATGCTGGTGCGCTATATTTAATAATTCTTCATCCCGGGTCTGCTGGGCAGCGTAGATGATGATTCCCACGTTCATCATGATGTCGATAAACAAGGAATCCGGAGCAACAAAAGAGCGCAGGTATCGACCTTTTTCCATAAAGCGCAGGCCCATAGTCTTCCCGGCGGTGATGACGACTTCGTTTACCGCCTTATCTCCCGTTAGATCGTACCAGCGCTTCCAGGTGGACCAAAAAAGGAAACCCAGATCGTGGATAGTTCGATCTGTTTTTCGTTCTTCGATCAGCCGGGAGTAATGCTCGGCCTTCTCACGCCACATGAGATCGCCGGTTCGTGAGTGGAATATCCACATCATCCCACCCAAGAACCCTTCACACCAGTTGGTCCAGGCTTCACCGGTATGCACCCATTTGCCGCCTTCGGTGTACATAGGGAAATAATCAGGGTAAGCGAGAATAAAACCCCTGACCTGTTCCTGGGCGAAGCTAAGAGCGTTGTTTAATCTCGGATGAAGGACAGCCAATCTGCTCTGCATAGATTCTCACCACTAATCCCAGTCTAGAAAATGAGGTAACCTGCCCCGCTCCCTGAGCGTGCCTACGATCCCTTGGGGGAAGAAGATCAATACCGCAGCCAACAGCAGCCCGGTCGCCACTATATTCAACTCGGTAAAACCGAGGTTGGCAACGAAGAACTCGTCGATGGCGATAAAGAGGATGGCACCCACCACCGGTCCAGCAACCGTACCTTTACCACCCAGGACACTCATTAAGACAAGCTGGGCCGCGACGAGGATTATAAGGAAAATATTCGGCCGCAGGTAGGTCAGGTAGTATCCCCAAATTCCCCCGGCCATTCCCACAAACAGTCCACTGATGCCAAAGGCCAGAATTTTGTAATAATTGGTGGGGATCCCTGCCACCTCGGCTTTGATCTCATCCTGTGAAATTGCCCGCAGCCCCAATCCGAATTTGGAATGGCGGATGCGATAGGACATATAGACCGCCCCCATGGCGATGATTAACATATAGTAGTAAAAAGGGAACTTCACCAGCTCTATTGGGAGATTCAATATGGGCGGCATGGTCATGCCATTGGTGCCTCCGATATAGTCCCAGTTATCAAAGGAGATCTTCACCAGCATCACCAGGGCAATGGTGGAGATGATGAATGCCGGACCTCGGGTACGCAGACTGATCAGTCCGACCAATAGACCGAGCGCCATGGATACCAGGCCTGCAATAGGCGCAGAAATGAATGGTGAGATGTCGTAGTAAACCAGCAGCACGCCGGTAAAATAACCCCCAACAGCAAGGAAGACATTATGGCCCAGCGATGTGTACCCGGCGTAACCGCCGATGATGTTCCAACTGGATGCCATGGCGATGTACATAAAGGTAAACAGAAGCATGTGCAGCCAATAATTCAAGCCGCCCACAACGAACTGTAAGAGAGGGAACAGGAGCAGGGATAGGAGTAAGACACCCAGGAATATCTTCTGGACTTTTGTGGGTGCGCTGAGGGTCTCTATGCTGCTTGTAGGTTTTCTATCCAGTGAAGCCAGTGTCTCACCCATTTCATGCCTCCATCTTTTTACCGAACAGCCCCTGGGGTCTAACCAGAAGTACAATGAACAAAGCCAGGAAAAAGGTTATCGGTGACCATGTAGGGCCGTAGTAATAACCTACGAGGTTGGAAGATATAGCCAGGATAAAGGCTCCCGCCAAAGCCCCCCCCAGGCTGCCCATACCACCCAGGACGATCAATGCCAATAGGATCGCAATCCATTCCCAATGTTTGCCAGGGTAAAAAGTAAACAGAAATGACATCATAGATCCTGATGCCCCCGCCAGTGCCATACCGATTCCAAAGGCAACCATGGACATGCGCTCGACATTCACACCCACCACCTGGGCAGCGGAAATATTCTGCATGGTTGCCCGGATAGCATATCCCGTGCGAGAGTACTTAAGGTATGCCCACAATAGAACAATCAATCCTATACTCAAAATAGTGGCGTAGAACTGAGCCGCCGATAAAAAGAAGGGGCCGAAATACAAGGCCTCTGTTGCATAGGATGGATTGGCAGAGCGATAGATATTGCTGAAAAAGTACCCCAGGACACCCTCCACGATAAGTGCTAGGGCAAAAGTGAGTAAAACGGTTAATTCTCCAGCGCGCGCGGCCCCTTTGATGCGGGCAAAAAACAGCCAGTACACAGCCATCCCCACAAAGAACATGACCGGCATAGTAATGAAGATAGATAGTATCGGGTCAATCTTATAGATCGTAAAGGCAAAGAAGGCGATATAGGCAGCTAGGATAATGAATACCGCATGGGCGATATTCACGATCCTCATCACGCCAAAAACGAGCGTGAGCCCTGAAGCCATCAAGGCATACACCCCTCCCAAAGTCACTCCAAACAAGAGCACCTGCAAAAACTGGGTCATACCGTTTTCTCCTGGTGGTCCCGGTTTCGTTTACCCAAATATAATTCTTGTATTCTCGGGTCGTTGAGGATGGAATCGGCGGGACCCTCGAACCGGTTTACACCCAGGTCCAGCACGCAACCCCAATCCGCACACTCTAACCCCTTGCGCGCATTTTGTTCTACCAGGATGACCGTCATTCCGGCGTCCTTCAGTCTGGCGATATTTTCGAAAATGTATTGAGCGATCTTGGGCGCTAATCCCAGAGAAGGCTCGTCGAGCATGATCACTTCAGGATCCAGAACGAGTGCTCGTCCGATAGCTAACATTTGTTGCTCCCCACCGGAGAGGGTCTTGGCTTGCTGCGAACTGCGCTCTTCGAGTATTGGAAACATCACCAGGACTTCTTTTATCCGTTCTTCCAATTCTTTCCGGTTCCTCAGAATATAACCGCCCATACGCAGATTCTCCTTGACGGTCATATCAGGGAACAGGCTGCGATCCTGTGGTACGTAGCTGATGCCCTTTCTTAATATTTCATCGGTCCTCAATCTGTTCAGGGTCTCCCCTTTGAAGATCACGGTGCCCTCTCTGGGATGCAGCAGACCGCAGATCGCCCTCAAAAGTGTGGATTTTCCAGCCCCGTTGGGACCAATAATGCAGTATGTCTTGCCAAGCTCGATTTCCACGGACAGACCTTTGAGGATGTCGGGCCCATCTCCATAGCCGGCTGTGATATTATCAACTTCCAGCAACGCCATCGCTATTCTCCCAGGTAAGCTTCTAACACTTCTTCATTGTTCTGGATGTCTTGCGGGGCCCCTTTGGCCAGCACAGTGCCATAGGCCATAACGATAATAGGATCACACAGGTTCATGACTACATCCATGTTATGCTCGACGATCAAAAAAGTCATGCCGCGCTTGTTGAGCAGTTTGATGCGTTCTAATATGTCTTCCAGGAGTGCCGGGTTTACCCCACCTGCTGGCTCGTCGAGAAGAATCAGTTTGGGTTCGGTCATCAAGGTGGCGGCAAATTCCATCAACTTTTTCTGACCGTAGGATAAATTTTTTGATTTTTCATCGGCCAGATGGGTGATGCCCACAAAGTCTAATAATTCCATGGCACGATCTCTTTCGTGCATCAGCATGCTCCCTTTGAAGAGATCGGCGAAACCGGTGGTTGGCGATTGTACGATTAGGTTCTCCAGCAGAGTCATCTCTTCCAAATCGCGACTGATCTGGAAGGTACGGCTGACACCTCTTCGTGTGATCTGGTGAGGCTGCTTTCCTTCAATCCGCTCTCCGTTATAAGTGATTTGCCCCGAGTCCGGTTTGAGCAAACCGCTGATGAGATTGAAAACCGTCGTCTTCCCGGCCCCATTTGGTCCGATGAGCGCGGTGATCGTCCCTGCTTCAACATCGAAGGTACAGTTGTCGACTGCCTGGATTCCGCCAAAACTTTTAGATAGTGCCAGAGATTGTAATAATGCCATGTATATTACCTGCGCTTTGATAATGCCTGCAAAAAGGAAGAGTTATAAGTGCATCAGTCTAGCAAAATCTGGACGGGTTATCGTTAGTGACTGGGGCATATAAGAATGCCCCAGTCATCTATTCATAACTTACGCAATTACCACTCGGGCTTGGGCCATATCAAATCCGATGTGCCCGGGAATTCGCCAACCGGGTAAACAAAGGCCAGATTGCCGTCCTGCCACTGCACCATGACGAAGTCAGCGTCAATGGGAAGACCCCTCTCATCCCAGTAACGGTCGCCGATAATGGTTTTCACTGGATCATCAGCTGTGCGAGCTTTCAGCCATGAGATTAATTCAGCATTGTCGGTGCTGCCTGTGGCACGCACAGCTTGCTCGATTCCCTGGCAGAGGGCGAAGGGAATGGCTTCATCTTCATCAGCAGCGCGGCCGAACTTGGCCATGAAGTCATCCTGGAACTCCTGGTTGGTGTATGCCTCACCAGCTAGCACGCCTTCCCATTGCACGGCCGGGTGCCAGGCGGCATGGATTGTCACACCATTAGCAGCCTCGCCTACCGCATCGGCGAACTCCTGCTGGCTGCCCTGGCTCAAGTAGACACCTTTGGGCTGGTACTCAACGGTCTGCAGGGCGCGCACCAGCTGGATGGCATCATCAGGAGAAGCGGTCAAACCAAACAGGTATTCTGCGCCGCTTTCTTTGATCGAGTTGGCCAATGTGACCCAATCGGCAAAGCCCTCCGGCCACATCTCTTCGTAAACGAGCTCCCAACCTGCGTCGGCGATCAGCCCAGGGGCCAAAGAGATGATATCGTCATCACCCTCAACTGCTACATCGCCGCCTAACAGCCCGTTGGCGATCGAGCCGGCGAAGAAATCGTCAGCGTACGCCAACGCGACAGATGCAGGCTGGTCACCTTCAGGTACAAGTTCCTTGATCATATTGATGGGTGATTCTCCAACATACTCCGCAGCTTTCTGCTGGAAGTAGATGGGAGTCTCGTAACCGCGCAGATAAATTCGCAGCGCAGCGCCGGAAGGGATGGGGTGAACCATTCCGGCCTGTTCCATTGCTGAACTCATTGGGAAGGTGAGCCTGCTCGAGAAGGTGCCGAAGATCAGGTCGACGTTATCCACATTTACGAAGCGTTCTACCTGTGCCATGGTCGTCTCGACGTCGGACTGGTTGTCGCTGACGATCAGCTCAACCGGCCGCTCAAGCAGACCGCCTCTTTCGTTGATCAGGTCAACGCAGAGCTGGTAGCCGTCGCGGTGCTTTTCACCGTTGATGGCAAAGTCACCGGTGATTGGCAGAGAGGCGCCGATTTTGATGGGTTCAGCTGGCTCAGGTGGTGCCTCAGTTGCTGGTGGTGGTGCCTCGGTTGCTGGTGGTGGTGCCTCGGTTTCCGCTGGTGGTGGTGCCTCAGTCTCTGCTGGTGGTGGTGGCGGGGCTTCCGTAGTAGCAGCGCCTCCGCACGCAGCCAGTACAAAGCTGAGGATGATCATGCTGGTAATCAAGAACCAAATCGCGCGTTTCATGTCTTACTGCCTCCTCCAAATAAAATGATCTGATATGGTTGATTGATGCTGTGAACTATACTGGTGATGTTGTTTATATATTCTCCTTAGGAATGCACCTCCTTCCATGCTAAATCACTTCAGATATCCGTTTCCAAGTGATGTGGTAATCAGGGACAGCCGAACGGATTAAGCTGTCCACCGGGCAATAACGTGCAACCAGGTCTGAGAGACGTTCCAGACGCTGTGGCGGTTCTTCAGTCCATATTTTGATCGTGAGGTAAATGCTCCTGTAATGCACAGGCACATCGGCCAGTCCCTTTCTTCCACGCGTATCTAGAATACCCTCAGAAGAGGTTTCAAGGTTTTCATATTGGAAGCGAATTTTTTCAGCCATCCTGGCCGTAGACACATTAATTCACGCGCATAAAGCGATCAAGATGTACTCGAGTGGGGATGGACCCTGGTTGTTCCCACCGCGCGATGGCGGCTCATCGGATATGACCGGCTGAAAGTCGCGCACATAGACTTCCGCGGCTGCGTGATCGATCATTTTTCCTCGTGCGCGATTGGAGACAATGTAGTCGCTTACTTCAGATTCTGTCAAGTGATTTTTCCTTTGGACGTTTCCACTATCAATTCACTCTTTTGCGTCTGGTTGAAATCCAATGATCAACTCAGCAGGGCTAATGGTTCTTCTATCAGATTCGCCAGTGTTTCCAGGAACTGTGCACCTCTGGCGCCATCGATAGCTCTGTGGTCATATGATACGCTGAGGATCATCATCGGTTGTACGGCAGGCTGCCCGTTGACCGGTACCACTCGCTCTGCAATACGACCAACTGCAAGGATAGCAGCCTGGGGAGGGTTGAGCACAGCATTGAAAATGTCCACACCATACATGCCCAGGTTGCTGATGGTGAAAGTTCCACCCTGGAGATCCTCCAGGCGCAGTTTTCCGCTCCGAGCCAATTTTACCAATTCCTCACGGCGGTCTGCAATCTGGCTCAAGCTTAGCCGGTCGGCCTGGTGTAATACCGGGACGGTTAGACCTTCGTCAACAGCCATAGCCAATCCGATGTTGATCTCATCGTTAAGTAAGATCTCTCCCTGATTCCAGGCTGCGTTCGCCTGTGGGTGCTGGTACAAGGCCGCGGCGACGAGTTTGACCAGCAGGTCGGTATATGTGATCCGCTTTCCGGTGTGCTCTTTGGCCCGCATTCTCCATGCCGCCAGACGGCTGGCGTTGACTTCGCGCACCAGGTAAAAATGGGGGGCACTGGTCCAACTCTGAGTCACCCGCTCTGCCATCCGCTGCCAGATGCTGCTCAATGGTAGGGATGATTGTTGATGCGTCGTAGCCCCGATTGCCAGGACATCCTCTGCTAATACGGCGCCTTCCGGTCCCGAGCCGGTCAGCGAGGCAATATCAATACCTCGCTCAGCTGACAGACGGCGAGCTTTCGGTGAGGCAGGTGACAATCGAGCGATCTCCTCCACCTTGTGGTGTGTTTCGATGTATGCCAGAACATCCGCTTTCTGGATGCGCCTCCCACCCGGATTTATCATCGCCAGGTCTATCCCATGATCGGCAGCTATCTTTTGGGCAATCGGGGTGGCTGCAACCGCTATCCCTTTCACCTCAGCAGGAGGGATGACACCGGGGTCTTCTTCCAATCCTGCTATTTTAGGCATAGTCAGTACCGGGGGAGACTCGCCTGGCTCAAGGATCCAGGCGATGACCTGGCCGACCGGGACATCATCACCTTCGCGTGCGAGCACACCTCCCAGCGTACCGGAGGCGGTGGCTTCGATCTCGACGGCAGCTTTATCCGTCTCAACTTCCATGATCGGCTCACCTTCGACGACTGCTTCCCCTTCCTTTTTCAGCCAGGATATCAGTTTCCCGGTATCCTGCGCCATACCAAGGACGGGCATAATCACTTTCGTAGCCAGCCAGGACCTCCTGTATTATTCAGCCTGTTCGAGATATAAATTACCATCCTCCGTAAATATGGTAAAGCATAGTAGCTCAGCGCGGGTCCAGCACCATCAGTTCTTCACAAGGCCATTTGGTGATCACTTTGTGACCATCTTCTGTGACGATGAGCTGTGATTCGATCCTGGCTCCATCGTCATCTTCGCCGTAAAAGGTTTCCAGGGCGAAGTGCATGCCTACCTCAATGGGCACCGGGTGATCTAAAGAGTATGCGCGTGAGATCCATGGTTTTTCGTGATGGCTGAGGCCGATGCCGTGACCCAATGCCAGGGCGAAGGCCTCTTTCTCGTCTTTGTAGCCCAGTTCCCTGGCTGATGGCCATACGGCGGCGATATCTGCTGTGGTGACTCCTGGTCGTACGGCATCAATCGAAGTCTGCAGCCAATCCAGTGCCCGCTGGTAAACATCTCTCTGGCGCTGGGTTGAGCGGGTGACTGCAAATGTGCGGTAATAACAGGTCGCATAGCCCAGGTAGTGGCTCATGATGTCGATGAAGACCAGATCCCCGGGGCGGATCATCCGGTCAGAGAAGTCATGGGGGTGCGGATTGCTCCTCGGTCCTGAGACGCAGTTGATACCGCTGATACGATCTACGCCGTGTTCGATCAGCCAGCCGGAGATCAGCGCGACAACTTCGTTCTCTCTGACACCTGGTTTTACGAAATCGGCTACCTGGGCGTATACCCCATCCACCAGCGAGGCGGATAGTTCGATGATCTTCAACTCGTCGGGAGACTTGATGATCCGTGCATCGAACATGGCATCGTAGCCATTGACAAGCTTTAGTCCGGCAGCTTGCATAGCATCGAGGAAGTACATTTCGGTCTCGTCCACACCGACCGGCATATCGGCAACATTATTTTCTTCGAGGATAGCTTTAATCTCCGCGACGGCGTTTGTGGACAGCTCAATGTTCAATGGGCGTGGGTTCGCACCCCGGTGCCAGGGCATGGAAGGGCGGATGTTCTCGGGTTTCAACCAGGGGCATAGTTCCCGCTTGACGATTGCCGCAGTGCCGACCTCAAACAGGACCGGTTCCCCGTCACGCGGCAGCACACACCAACGGAAATATTTACCGCGGGTCCACTCGTGAAGATTTGTACTGGTGATATAACGGATATTGTCGTTATCAAAGCAGACCAGGGCGCCAAGGTCATATTTTTCCATCTGCTCCCTGGCTCGGGCTAATCTATATTTTCTGAGCGCGTCGAAATCGATGCGTTGCTCGACGTCGGTAGCCATAGTTCCTAAAGTCATTTTTCTGACTCCTTCCTTGGACGAGAGTAAATTCCTAGGCAATTCGCCGAGAGTATCTTTATAAACAGCTATATCGAAGATGGCGAATTGCTTAAGTAATCGGCTGAAATCCCAATCATTTTAATTCCAAACACATTCAACCGATTACCTAGGGTAATCCGGCGTTTAGTCTGGAGATTTCGTAAATGGCGCTCCAATCCTTTTCTGCCATTCCTCTGGCAAGGGCGCTGAGAAATTTCTCCCGGATTGCACTGGCGAAGATGAGCGGCGCGCGTACTTCAGATGATGCCTGCAGCATGAGTTCTACATCTTTGTGACCTGCGATAAGCTCAAAAGCCGCCGGTTCGAAGTCTTGCATCCGCAACCTGGTTGTATATTCCTTCAACACCGGGTGATGCAGGACGGTCATGATCAACTCTTGCGTAAATTCTGGCTCAATGCCGCTCTTCTCGGCAAATGTGTATGCTTGGGAGAAAAGCTCGATTAGGCATACCAGGATAAAATTCATCGTGAGTTTGATGCTGTTGACAATCTTTGGGTTGTCTCCCATGTAAATATGTGATCTAGAATAAGCTTCAAAGAGGTTACCGCAAGCCTTAATCACGTCCTCATCGCCAGCAACATACGTGAGCAGCTTGCCTGCTGCGGCTGCATCAGGTCTTCCAAATAACGGGGCTGCAACATAATGGCTGCCGTTGTTCTTATGCAGCTCAGCCAGGGTCGCTGCACAGTTGGGCGAGATCGTTGCTGTTCCGATATGAATCGCGCCGGGCCTCAAACCTGCCAATAAGCCATCCGCGCCCAATGTGCATTCGAGTTCTGTTTTGTCGTCCATCAAACAAGTGATGACTGCATCCGCTCCTTCAGCAGCTTCCCTGGGGGAAGCTGCTCCAGTGGCGCCTGCAGAAAGCAATGATCTCAATTTCTCGGGTGAGCGATTATAAACCCTTAATTCGAAGCCGGCATTGAGTATGTTTTTGGCTATTGGGTAGCCCATCTTACCTAGACCGACAAAACCGATTTTCTGTATGTCCATACCCATCCTATCATTCCTCTAGAAGTGGATCAAGTCCGACCACATAAACTCTTAGCTGTCTCTACAACTGTATCAACAGTGGGGACAGTCAAGTCCTCCAATGCCGGAGAGAATGGAACGGGAACGTCCATGGCACCCATACGTTTGACCGGTGCGTCAAGGTAATAGAACGCGCCATCAGCGATCACCGAGGCAATCTCGGCGGTAACGCCGTAGCGTTCATAGCCCTCGTCGACGACAATTGCCCGGCTTGTTTTTATCGTTGACTCAACCAGCGTCTTTCTATCCAGCGGGTTGGTTGTCCGTGGATCGATCACTTCAGCACTGATGCCTATAGCTTCAAGTATTTCGGCAGCGTTTAAGGCAACGTGAACCATACTGCTGGTGGCGACGATGGTTATGTCCCTCCCCTGGCGTTTTATGTCCGCCACGCCAAAGGGGATCGTGTATTCCTCTTCGGGTACCGGTCCCTTTAGCTGGTACATCATCTTGTCTTCGAAGAAAGCGACCGGGTTGTTATCTCGTATCGCGGTCTTGAGCAAGCCTTTGGCGTCATAGGGTGTGGAAGGGACTGCCACTTTCAGACCGGGAATATGACTGAGCAGCGCATGAAGAGATTGGGAATGTTGGGCAGCTGAGCGGCGGGTCGCCCCAAGCGTCGTTCGCAAAACCATGGGCACCCTTAGTTTACCACCAGACATGTAGTGGACTTTGGCGGCTTGATTCACCATTTGTTCCATGGTGAGGGGCACGAAGTCGCCAAACATAATGTCTACAACCGGACGCATGCCTGTCATCGCAGCACCGACCCCGATGCCGGTGATGCCCGCCTCTGAAATCGGGGAGTCGATGACCCGTTCCGGACCGAATTCGTCCACCAGTCCCTGAAGCACCTTAAAGGGTGTGCCGGCCTCTGCAACGTCTTCGCCAATAATGAAAACAGTCGGATCCCGGCGCATTTCTTCTGCCAGAGCTTCACGGATCGCCCTTCCGAATGTAAGCTCACGCCCGTTATCACTCTGCGTAGACATGTTGGTCCACCTCACTTATGCCAGGGTAGGGGGCATTGATGGCAAAATCCGCTCCAGCTTCGATCTCTGCTTTCGCCTCCGCGGTAATCTGATCGAATATCTCTTGATCGGCGAGCCCTTGATCGACCAGCCAGCCGGAGAGTATCTTCAGTGGATCCCGGTTCGTCATCCACTCTTGCTCTTCTTCCTTCGAGCGGTAATATGTGCGATCGATGTCACCTACGTGATGCCCACGATAGCGGTACGTGTCGCACAGCAAGAACACCGGCCCTCCGTCACCGCGGACGCGTTCAACCAGGCGCGCCATGGTCTTATACACCGCCCGGACATCCTGCCCGTCCACTGTCTCGGTATGGATGCCGAATGCCTTCGGACGAGCGGTGATATCTCCGGCGGTTGACTCGCTGAAATGCGTGTACTCGTTGTAGTGGTTGTTCTCACAGACGTAGATCACGGGTAATGACCACAGCGAGGCCATGTTCATCACTTCATACATCAAGCCCTGACCTAATGCCCCTTCTCCGAAAAAACACACGGCCACACGGCCATCACCGAGGTGTTTTGCCGAAAATGCCGCGCCGGTTGCGATACCCGCGCTGCCGCCGACGATTGCGTTCGCTCCCAGGTTTCCAGATTCAATATCAGCGATGTGCATCGACCCGCCCTTGCCCCGGCAATAGCCTGCTTCCTTGCCCAGCAGTTCGGCAAACATACGGTCGACGCTCGCTCCTTTGGCCAGGCAATGACCATGCCCGCGGTGGGTGCTGGTAATATAATCTTGGGGGGTCAAAGCTTCACACACACCAACAGCTATCGCTTCCTCTCCAATGTATAAGTGTGCCAGGCCGGGCATTTGTGCGCCGGTATAAAGCTCGTTGACTTTCTCTTCGAAGGCGCGAATCCTGGCCATTTGTTGGTACATGTGCAGGTAGGGTTCTACGTCCAATTTCAGCCTGCTGCCCGGGCCTGCGGCTCTGTCATCTGCCATTTTGGTCATGATTTAATACCCGCCATGCCAGCCAGGACCTCAAAGAGGATCGCGAAATCTTCTTCCGCGAGCCCCATCCCGCGCGCAGCGGTAAGGAATTCGTTGGTAGCCGCTGTCGTTGGGAGAGGGACATCTAGCTGTTGACCCAGCTCCTGGGCCAGATTCAAATCTTTCTGCATCATGTTGACGTTGAACCAGGCCTCATCCGGCATACCTAAGACGAATGGCCCGCGATATTTCACCATCGGAGAAGCGATGACACTGTTCACCAGAACTTCTACGGCTATTTCGCGCTTGATGCCGCTCTTCTCTGCCAATAATACTCCCTCGCTGAAAGCCAGCATCTGGACAGCCAGGCTCAGGTTGGTGGCTATCTTCATCGTCACAGCCAACCCGTTATCCCCTACATAGGTTGCCTTCGGGCCAATGTCCAACAGGAGGGGTTTGACCTGTTCAAATACTGCTTCATCTCCAGCCACCATGATGGATAATCTTCCCGATTCCAGCGTTTCAACACTGCCGGAAACGGGTGCATCGAGCATGTAGGCACCCTTCTCTGCAACCTTGACTGCTAATTCTCGGCTCATCGCAGGACTGACCGTACTCATGTCGATATATATTTTGCCTGGTTTTAATCTCGCTAGCACACCGTCAGGACCACCGGTAACGGCGAGCACGGCTTTGGTATTGGTTACCATGCTGAAGATCACATCCGCAGCATCTACGACTGCACCGGGCGTATCGGCCCAACCCATACCCGCCTCGATCAACCCGGCCGCTTTCGACCTGGTCCTGTTATAGCCGGTAACTTGGTGCCCGGCGTCCAGCAGGCGCTTGGCCATTCGTCCCCCCATCACCCCTAAGCCGATATATCCGAGGTTTGCCATTCTCACTCCCGTTCCTGAAGCGCTTCGTCTAACAAAAGCGTTGTCTCGATTTCTTTGCGAACCTGCTCTAAGTGAGCACGCATGGATTCGCGCGCGGCGTTGGCATCATTTATTTTTATAGCATCTAATATTATTTTGTGATGTGGCTGCCCTCTTTCCAATCCCCCTTTGACGCTGGCCGCACGTTTACGATGTTCCCTTAAGAGTTCCACCAGCGTATCGATTAAAGCGGGTATGAGTACATTATCTGACCCTTGAGCCAGCGCCAGGTGGAAATCCAGATCGGCTTCAATAAACGTCTCTGGATCATCCATTGCCAGATCCATCGCTCGCACCGCTTCCTCCATAGATTCGATATCTTCGCTTCCAGCTCGAACAGCGGCCAGCGCGGCAATCTCTGGCTCGAGAATTTCTCTGATTTCAATGAGGTCCTTGACGCCGGTTTCATTGCTAACCCGTACCAGCATGTCAAATGAGTGACGTACAACCTTGGATGAGATATCGGTGACGAATGTCCCCCTGCCAGGCTGAATTACAACCATCCCGCTGTGGGATAAAGCTTTCATTGCTTCCCGTATGGCAGTTCGGCTGACACCAAACTGCTCGGCCAGCTCACGTTCGGCTGGCAATTTATCGCCGGGAAGCAACTCACCATTCAGAATCCGCTCCTCTATCTGGGCAACGATCTGTTCATAGAGTCTGCCGGAATGAATAGGAGAATACATGAGTTAGAACTAATATGCTTATTTGGTATGATGGTATGGTGGTATGATGTTTATACCAGATATTACAGGATTTTTTGGTTGTTGTCAACATTGGTATTTATTTCACAATCTCTCAATGTATACAACTTGTTCAAGAGCGGTGTTATTCATGGTACAGCGCAGCACTGTGCTGGCTACATAGCTCATCCATCCGAATATCTAGGAAATGGCGATGCAATGAGCTTGAAAATCGGGTATTATGCGGGTCAATCCTGAAACCGATTTGGAGTTGGCAGCATGATCCAAGGTCTCATCCGTTCCTTGATACGATTTGTCAGCCGTGTGAAGCAGCATGTCAAACAATGGAGCAAGCCCGCGATCGCTAGCATCGCAGCGGGATCACTCTCGGACCTCAAGCGCAGCCGAAGGGATCTAATCATCGAGAATGCCATGCTGAGACAACAGCTGATCGTGCTCAATCGACAGGTAAAGCGACCGCAGTTGACCCAAGGCGATCGGCTGCGATTAGTGTTGTTGGCCGGGTTGACGGAATTCTGGCAGCAAGCGTTACATATTGTCCAACCGGACACGCTACTGCGTTGGCATCGCGACCTGTTCCGCCGTTATTGGCGGTGCAAATCGAAACCCGAGAAGCGTGATCCTCGCATCTCAGCTGATACCATTGAGTTGATCAAGCAAATGGCCAGGGAAAACCGGTTGTGCGGAGCAGAACGCATTCGTGGCGAGTTGCTGAAGCTGGGGGTCAAAGTAAGTAAACGAACTATCCAAAAATATATGCTCAAAGAGCGCAATAATCAACCCGTTCAGACTTGGTCTACGTTCTTGAAAAACCATTTCCACGATATATGGGCTTGCGATTTCACTGTGGTGAACGATCTGCTCTTTCGTTCATTATATGTGTTCGTGATCATGGAGTTACATACCCGCCGAATCGTGCACGCAACGATAACCCGATCTCCCACCGACGAGTGGGTTGCTCAGCAACTGCGTGAAGCCACGCCCTGGGGAGAAGGGCCGAAGTACCTGATCCGCGATCGGGATAGCAAGTATGGGAAGCAGTTTGCAGCTGTAGTCGGTGGCATCAAGATATTGAAGACGCCAGTACGAGCACCCCGGGCGAATTCATATTGTGAACCTCTGATTGGCAGCTTGAGGCGGGAGTGCCTGGATCATATGCTTATCCTAGATCATCTCCAACTGAATCGCATCGTGCAGGAATACCTCGACTATTACAATCACTCCAGACCTCATCAAGGCATCGGGCAGCAGATCCCGGAAAGCTTCGCTAAAGATAATCCCTGGCCGACCAGGAACTCTGGGGGAAAGATTGCATCTTCACCAGTCCTGAGCGGGCTCCACCACAGTTACGCTCAAGCTGCTATCAGTTCCTACTGACGCAGCAACGAAGATCATAATCAAAGGCTACCAACGCATAGTTGATGGCCTGTTTGTGATTGGGTGAGGGTTCAAAAATATCTACTTTTGGGTGATCTTCTGTGCGCTGTTTTTTTCGGATTCGATCGCCTGCTGGCTCACGAACTCAGGAATTTGCTGGCGAGACGGTGATAACAGCCCGTAATTCATTCCAAACCTGATGGATAAGCGAAGTAGCCACCACAGCCCCGGCGGGGTGTCTCTGCGCCAGGTGATCGTATAAAATAATCTACTAAAGAAGCTTTAATCTAAACCGGCCAATTTCACAGGTATGATATTTGGAGCATTCCTGTCTATTTATCTCCGGCAGGAACAACACCACTTCTTTACTACCAGACAAGACCCGAGTGTAATTTACTGGTATGGACCGAATACGCTCCAGGCACATCCTTTCCATGTTGATACCCATTGCGATCTGGATTACCTATGGGAGGACA
>JAQBDA010000325.1:0-7932 GCA_032124675.1 Chloroflexota bacterium | reverse complement strand
GGCGAGCATTGGCGCTCAACCTTTCGACAATGATTCCAGATGGTTTGGCCTGGGTGATTGCTATCACAGGAATGATTCTGGTGGCTGGAGGAGTTTTATACTTGTGGTTTAGGTGGAATTATCAGTCTGAGGCAGGGACTTGTACGCTTATTCTCGCCACTTATGCAGGTACATTGACCATTGCCTGGCACTCGCATTTTTACTTGATGGTTCCCTTGATCCCTTTGCTGGTTTACCTGGATAGTCACAGGGTGCTGTCTCAGAGTGTCCGCAGTGCATGGTTGCTAGGACCTCCGGTCTGGTTTATCCTTGTATATCTTCTGGATCCCTCCCGATCACGCAACTACTTCGGTTTGGGTATGCTGGCATTGAGCTTGTTCCTGTTCGCATGGGCCGCCACCTGGTTGGTCCGCGATCGTAAAATTAACGAGTCAATGTTTCAAACATAAGCGAAAGCTTACCGCCTGTGAATTAAAAAATTTCAGTTTGCACAAGAATTTTGGATCGTCTTATCCTGCCCATCCTGTGCATCTTGAAATAATATCGAATATAGGAGGAGCACATAGATGAGCATTTCAAACCAACCGTCGAACACTGCCCGCAGATTACGCGCGCGCCAGCTTGGGATCGAGATCGGCAAGCTTAAACCAGGTCAAAAGAACGCTATCACAGATGTACCGGGCGTTCTGGTCGGGCATACCACCCTGATCGAAGGGGAAGGGCAGCTGGACGTGGGGGTTGGGCCGGTGCGCACTGGGGTGACTCTGGTTGTGCCGCATGAGAATATCTACCATGAACCACTGTTCGCTGGCACTCATGTGCTCAACGGCTGCGGTGAGATGACGGGTACACATTGGATCAGTGAATCCGGGCTGCTATCCTCAGTGATCGGAATTACAAATACTTTCAGCGTAGGCGTGGTGCATAATGCACTGATCGAGCTGGATCACAACCCGGTGCTTCCCGTCGTGGCAGAGACCTGGGATGGCTGGTTGAATGATATTCGCGGCATGCACGTCCGCAAAGAGCATGTAGCAGTTGCCTATGCTGAGGCCAGTGATGGACCGGTGGCCGAAGGCTGTGTTGGCGGTGGTACGGGGATGATCTGTCACGGCTTCAAAGGCGGCATTGGCAGCGCATCCCGGGTGCTGGCAGATGAGGATGGTAGTTGGGTGGTAGCTGCCCTGGTGCAGGCGAATCATGGCGACCGATCGCAGCTGCGGGTGGACGGTGTTCCGGTGGGCAGGAATATCCCACCTGAGCAGGTGCCACTGCCTTATTCGATGTCAGGTGCATCCCTGATCGGGGGCAGCTCGATTATCGTTATCATCGCCACAAATGCTCCGCTGCTGCCACACCAGTGCCGGCGTCTGGCTCAGCGCGCTACCATCGGTGTGGGGCGAGCCGGAGGTCTGGGCGAGAATTCCAGTGGGGATATATTCATCGCTTTCTCAACTGCCAACCAGGGTGTATTCAGCAAAATTGAACCAGGGAAAACGATCAGGGTCGAGATGCTGCCAGATGCTTCGATCGATTATTTGTTCGAGGCGGTTGCAGACAGCACAGAGGAAGCAATTCTCAACGCGCTTTGTGCAGCCACAACCATGTCAGGTGTTAATGAACGAATCGTGCATGCTTTGCCATTAGATCGCCTCGTAGAAGTGATGAGAATATACAAGAAGTTATAACCATTGACTGTAGGTCAAGGGCAACCAAGGTGTATGAATTAGCATCTCCCCCTCACTCGCCTTCTACTAAAATATCGGTCGGAGAGGTTTTATCAATAAATGAGTCGAGACAAGACCGTTTGTTGGAACTGTTAATATTCTCGTCTGGCTGAAGCCTTAATAGCATTCCAGAGCTGGGAGACCTCGGTGCCTAACGAAACGGCAGCTTGGTCTATATATCCTTCATCGAAATCTTGGCTTAAATTAGGATCTGCTCCAAGTTGTAGGAACACCATCATGTCATAAATATCTGATTCATGCTTACGCGAGTGTCCCTCAGCCCAGGCCATCAATTTGCCGATAATTACATCTTCCTGTCTTGCACACCATACTTCAAATGGTTCCATACCGGGAATTTCTACTGATTGTTTTATTCTGCGCGTGAAAGCCTGAGTGTAGTCGGGTGTCAGCGGGATTAAATCCGCTTTTTCACCTCTGTCTGTATCAATGATATTGAACATTATGCCCATTCCAATGGAGTTTCTCATCATTACTGGATCTGCATAATATCGGGGGGGAGGATATGCTTTCGCCAGAGCATCTATATGCCCGAAATCAAGATCGACTACAATATCGATATCGTAGGTCACTCTAGTTATACCGTAGATAATTCCTGCGAACGCCCCGATGATCATATAACGAGCTTCGATTCTCTTGAGGGTTTGAAGGATGTCGACATACAAACTCAGATCAGGGAGGTTTTTGTCTGACATGCGTCGTTGTTTCCAATACTTTAATATTTATTTCTCTTTCTGATAGGTCTGGGTTAAATTTCTTTATACGCCCACGGATAAGTCCAAGTGCCATCTCACGTGCTTTCAACATAAGATGAACGCGTTTATATGCGGGGAGGTTCCCCAAAAAACGTACATAATCTGGATCTACATGCCCGAAACTTGAAGAGGAAATATCTTCCATTGAATTTATTATACAATGGTAATGGGCTGAAAGGATCTGCAATCAGAACGATTAGGATAGGACAGGTGCTGTAGTATTCAGGTGAGTAGTAAGGTTATTCTGAGTAGTGCCATTACTCAAAGAAGGCAGGAAGAATAACATTGTTCGTCTGAGGTTCAATATGAAAGGTGATAAGTATCAACTTCAAGATATTAACGGCAATCACGTAGACGTCTTCGTTCGGAGGGATAAACGTTTGAAGAAGTCATCCCGCTGGGAGCGGCAGTTGGACGGCAGCATCCTGCTGCGCATCCCGTACCGGCTGCCCAGGCGGCAGATTGGCAACCTGCTGGACCAGGTTGCGCTCCAGCTAATGAGCAGGAAGGTAATGGCAGAGAAGCGCACTGATGCCGAGTTGCAGCTAAGGGCAGAAGCGATCAATAAGAGGTATTTCAAGAGCAAGATACAGTGGCATGCCATTCGCTGGGTGGGGAATATGGAGAAGCGTCTGGGCAGCTGCACGAATGGCGGACCCACGGATGGGCATATCCGCATCAGCGACAGGCTGAAGAAATGGCCGGATTGGGTGGTGGATTACGTGATTGCCCACGAGCTGGTGCACCGACTGCACAATGATCACAGTAAGGCATTTTGGGATACGCTCACCGAGGGATATCCGCTTACCGAGCGGGCGCGCGGCTTTATTAAGGGAGTCGGCTTCCTGGAAAACACACACTTTGAGGAAGCAGAATGATGATGAACCAAAGAGAGCAACCAGATATTTGCAAATAAGGTTCTTATAGGCTGGTTGGAGGGTGCATTAGAAAATGTCAGAGCATGAAGTCACCGAGAATACGGGTAATAATCGCTCGTTTGCTGCAAAACTGGAGCACCTTTTCACTACAAGATTGCGAATAGATGGCAGGCGCTACACCCAGGATGAGGTTGTTCAAGGCTGTGATGGGGCACTGACGAGAGTGTACTTATGGAAGCTTCGCACCGGACGGGCTACCAACCCGAGCATGCGGGTGGTCCAGGCTCTGGCGGATTTCTTTAGCGTCGGTGTGGATTACTTCTCCCTGTCGGAAGATGACACGGATACCTCTGGACCACCTGCCATTGGTGATCCAATCGTCCGGCACATGGCCGAGAAATTCTCCCAGCTTGACGAGCGAGGTCGCAAGGTGTTCCTTAATCTACTCGATTACATTCTGTCGTTAAAGTCAGAATCAGGGTCATAGTAAACCAATACTTGCTTTCCGATACAACTAATATCCCACATTCTCTAAGCGTGCTTTTCTTCACTTGACCACGATCAACCGAAGGGCTACAATCATAGTGATCAATCATAGGAGTACCGCACTTCAGAGGAATTTTGGGGTGTTTGGGCGAGCGTCGCCCGCCCAAACACCCCAAACCTCCCGCCAAATGCGTACGTCCTAAATCAATTATTTAGGACACACAGCTGGGAGCGATGATCTACTTTCAGCCTGTTTGTCATCTCTACGCAGGAGCGATAAATGAGCGATTTCCTTTTCCGTGGTTCCTTGCCAGACCTTGATCCGCAACTTTTCGAGCTCACCGAGATCGAAGCAGAGCGACAGTTCCGGAAGCTGATCCTGATCCCCAGCGAGAGTACGGCGCCAATTGCTGTACGAGAAGCGCTGGGGACAGCTTTTCAAAATATCTATGCAGAAGGCTATCCGGAAGAATTTACCCGCCGGTTGGCTGAGGATGAGCTGTTCGATTACGATAACTTCCTGGCGCATTACCGGCGCTATTCTGATCCGCGCTACTACAAAGGTGTGGAATATGCAGACATCGTAGAAGCCCTGGCGCGCCGGCGCTGTGCCGAGGCCTTCGCGGCCAATGGGGTCAGCGCGGATGACCTGTGTGTAAATGTGCAGGCGCTATCCGGTGGCCCTGCGAATAATGCTGTCTACCATGCACTGATCAACCCGGGGGATACGATGATGGGCATGAACCTGCTGCATGGCGGGCACCTATCGCATGGCTCGCCGGTCAACCGGTCGGGGAAATATTACAATGCCATCCATTACACGGTTGACCCGGATACCGAACGGATCGACTATGACCAGGTCCAGTCGCTGGCGGAGCAGCATAAGCCGAAATTTATCATTGCCGGCTATTCCTCGTATTCCTGGACGGTGGATTGGGAGCGCTTTAGAGCTATTGCCAGTTCGGTGGGAGCATACCTGTTCGCAGATATTGCGCACGTCGCCGGGCTGGTTGCTGGAGGCGCTTATCCATCCCCGGTTGGTTATGCGGATGTGATCACGTTCACCACCCATAAATCGCTGTGCGGACCGCGCGGCGCGTGCATCCTGACAACAGATCCAGCCCTGGCGCGCAAGATCGACAGGGCGGTCTTCCCGGGCGAGCAAGGCGGGCCGCATGTCAATGTTTTCGCGGCCATGGCGCTGGCTTTCAAGCTGGCTCAAACCAGCCAGTTCAAGGAGCTGCAGGGGCAGGTTGTGAAGAACAGCATTGCCCTGAACGACCGCCTCGCCGAGCGTGGGCTGCGCATCCCATTTGGAGGTACGAATACACACCTGACCAATATTGACTGCAGCACAGTACGTGGCGAGGACGGTGCGACGCTCTCGGGCGACCAGGCAGCACGCATCCTGGATATCGCCGGGTTGGTCACCAACCGCAACACCATACCGGGGGACAAATCGGCGCTCTCGCCATCCGGAATCCGGCTAGGGACACCCTGGGTAACCCAGCGCGGGTTGAAGGAAGCTGAGATGGTGCAGGTTGCGGATATCATCGCTGACCTGCTGCTGAATATGAAACCCTACAATCTGGAGGGCCGGCGCGGCAGCCTCAGGCGGGCGAAGATCGACTTCGACCTCCTGGAAGCAGCCCGCATCCGGGTGCGGGGTATCGCGCTAAAGTCAGGGATCGATTTCGAACCTACCCGGCATGGTTATCCCCATTTCTACTACCTGGATGATATTCCATCTGAGGGCGACGAGTGGATGGTCTTTGACCTCGATGGCGATAAGATAAGCCAGTTCCTGGATAATGCGTTTAGCTGCGATCTGGCAGCGATCGAGGCAGGCGGCAGCACGCCTACCTGCCTGCACACACCGCATGGCACGGTGGAAGGTGTGCTGACGAATGTATCCGCCAGACAGTATCGCCTGAGCGTGCCGGTCAGATCGGCGGGGCTGGCGGCAGCATGGCTGCGTGATCTATCCGACGGCTATGTCGCCTTCGACCAGGAGGACAGCCCGGGTCTGGCACTTATGCGTAAGCTCCCCGGTCCGGTTGCAGTGAAGGAGAGCACAGCCCCACCGGTGATTAAAAAATGCGATGATGCACCCCAGCTTGAGGTGCGGGGCGGGGAAAAGCCATATTTTGTTGGCATGCCTGAGAGCAGTGGGCAGCCGCTGCCCAATTTCGAATGGCAGCCTGAGGAGCAGCCGCTGCGGCGTACACCCCTGTATGATCTGAATAAGAATCTGGGTGCCAAAATGATCCCCTTTGTGGGCTGGGAGATGCCGGTCTGGTATTCATCGGTGATGGAAGAGCATCTGGCCACCCGCCAGGCTGCCGGGCTTTTCGATGTGGCGCATATGGGCGTCTACCAGGTCGAAGGGGTGCAGGCTGCGGCCTTCCTGGACAGCGTCTGCGGCAACGATATCGGCGGTCTTGCGGTTGGCGAATCGTGCTATACGCATTTCCTCACTCCGGATGCGCGGGTGATCGACGATACACTGGTTTACAGGCGTGGTGTGGAGAAATTCCTGGTCGTGGTAAACGCCTCGAATGATGATAAAGACTGGGCCTGGTTGAATGCAGTCCGGGAAAGTACGGTCAGGGTGGATAACCGCCGTCCGTGGGCGAAAGCCTACGGCAGGCAGGCAACCCTGCGGAACCTACGGCATCCTGATGCCGGCAAAGATATGCGTGTAGATGTCGCATTGCAGGGACCAAAATCGCGTGAGATCCTGCTTGCCCTAGGGTGCGACCCACAGACACGCCAGCGCATCATGGGTCTAAAGCGCACACAGCTCTGCGATGCCCAGGTTGGGGGCTTCGATCTGGTTGTCTCACGCACCGGGTACACCGGGGAGAAAATGGCATTCGAGCTATTCGTACACCCGGACCAGGCAGCCGCTCTTTTCGAGAACTTGCTTGCGGTCGGGCAGATGGCTGGCTTGAAGCCGGTGGGGTTGGGGGCGCGTGATTCCCTGCGCACCGAGGCCGGGCTGCCGCTCTACGGGCAGGAGATGGGCGATGGCTCCGGTAAGCAGGGTGAGCCAGACCTGGGAGTTGCTGAGGGCGGGTTTGGCAGCTATGTGAAGGCGTATAAACCGTGGTTTATCGGCCGAGAGGCTTACCTGGCTCGGGAGGCAGCCCGCAAGGGAGAGGTCGTTCGCTTCGCGTTCCCGGAGAAAGGCATGCGAATGGCACATGCGGGTGACCCGGTGCTGGATAAGCGCGGCAAGGTCATCGGATGGGTGACGAGCTGCGCGATCGACAGCGCGGGCACCCTGACCGGGCAGGCGTACCTGGACCTGAAGAACGCCGAGCAGGGCACGCCGATATACATCTACCAGAGCGCCTCCGACAAGACTGGGAAAGCCCCCGCGGACCTGGCCTGGGGTGAGAAAACCGCACTGCCGGCGCAGGCTGTGATCGTGAGCAGGTTTCCGAAATAGAGCATTCAGTAGTCAGCTGTCAGCAATCAGCAATCAGTAATTTCCAGTCGGTTGGGGAGTCGTCGAGTATGAAGGATTTCAACCGCTTGAAAGTCTGGGAGGCAAGCCATCAGCTGACCTTAGAGATTTATAAAGCGACTGGAGAGTTTCCTAAAGAGGAGCAGTATGGCCTGACCAGCCAGCTGCGACGTGCCTGTGCTTCAATCCCGACGAATATCGCCGAAGGTTGTGGGCGAGATGGGAATGCTGAATTTTCAAGATTTCTGCAGATAGCGATGGGTTCCTCAAGCGAGACGGAATATCTGCTTCTCCTCGCAAACGAGCTGGGCTATATAAATCAAGACCAGCATCGCCGTCTTCAAGAGGAAATTACTTCGGTAAAACGGATGCTTACTTCTCTGATCCAAAAGGTAAATGCAGATCGTAAGCGATATGCTGTCAAAGACTCGGCATGAAAGGCACGATGAGAGAGCACTCCCCTATTGGCTGACTGCTGACAGCTATAGACTGAACGCTGATAGCTGACCGCTGAGTGCTGAATACTTAACTGATGTTACGCAGTTCCTTGGGAAATTGGGGGTGTTGGGGCGGGCATCGCCCGCCCAAACACCCCC
>JAQBDA010000324.1:0-5727 GCA_032124675.1 Chloroflexota bacterium | reverse complement strand
TCATCGATAAATCGGACCCGGAGTTGGACAAGAGGTGGCCATCAGGATTCATGGGCCTCTTCTGGAAGACATTGACTATACTCTTTGCAAAGCCACCTGCGGTCGCGGGCGAGCCAATTGCGGATCTGATGCTTTCACATCGAGATCGTGGTGCAATTAATGGAGCCTTGTTTAAACTGGATAAACGCGTAGAAAAGCCTGACAAGGCAATGAATGACAATGTATTGGGAAAAAGGTTGTGGGATGAGTTGGTTCTTATAACGGGACTAATGGCTGCTTCATAGAAGGAGCAGGCTAACAATTCGTCGGGATCACTCCCCTTCGCTGCACTGCGAGTCGGAATGACATATCCATCCATATCATATTGAATTAACACCAGGACGAAGGAGGAACCTATGAGCGAATATATACCCAGCCCGAGCCAATGGGTGCGGGAGCAGGTTGAGCTTTATGAGGGCAGCGGGGGCACCCAGGGTATAACCCTGCGGGACACGGGACTGCCGGTCATTATTGTGACCCATCGCGGGCGGAAGACAGGCGCTGTCCGCAAGACCCCATTAATGCGAGTGGTGGACGGCAATAGCTATATCCTTGTGGCATCTCAGGGTGGGGCACCAAAGCATCCGCTCTGGTATCATAATTTGAAGGCCGACCCGGAGGTCGAAATTCGCGACGAGACTGAAGTCTATGCCATGCGAGTTCTAGAGGTGGTAGACCCGGTCGAAAGAGAACGGCTGTGGATTGTCGCGGTAGCAGCATTCCCTCCTTATCAGGAGTACCAGGGCAAAACCGACCGCCTCATCCCAATCTTCGCAGCAGAACCCGTCGAATAAGCGGAAAGAGAAAAGGAGTCAATGCATGCCAAAAAAATCATCCAAAGGTAATGGTCAACCTGTTCCAAAAATTGAGATAAATTTGAAATTATCACCAGAACAAGGAGAAGAACTGCTCAAAACATTGCAGGTTCGTTTTGAGGAAAACATGCCCCTCCACGATGGTCTCGAATGGGCAAAAGTACAAGCAAGGCTGGAAGCTAATACCGAAAAACTGGCCTCACTGAATGCAATGGAAAGCACTGGCGGTGAACCGGATGTCGTTGGTCATGATAAAACGACCGGCGAATACATTTTTTACGATTGCTCGGCGGAAAGTCCGAAAGGTCGCAGAAGTCTTTGTTATGACCGCGAAGCGTTGGAATCAAGGAAAGAAAATAAACCGGCGAACAGCGCTATTGATATGGCTGCTGCCATGGGCATCGAGATTTTGACGGAAGAACAATATCGGGAGCTGCAGAAACTTGGAGATTTCGATACGAAAACATCCAGCTGGGTGAGTACACCTGCTGCGATTAGAAAACTTGGTGGTGCCATCTTTTGTGATCGTCGCTACCACACTGTCTTCGTATATCACAACGGTGCAGATTCTTACTACGCCGCCAGGGGATTCCGTGGCTCGCTAAGGGTCTAAATTCTATACCCTGAGGAATCTGCACCGTTTTCGAGCATAGTTCTGGCTTCGAGTTTTCCCTGCTCCCGAAGATTGTCCACGCCCGCCCCAGCGCAGTTAACGCAAACCGTTGGTCTGCAATTGTCTCGGCATGCGGAGAAACAGACCGGGTGAAAGTGCTCCGGCGTACGATAAAGAATGGTCTATGACCCTACATCTTCATTCACCTACCGTCGTGCTGCCTTCGTTTCGAAGAATGCAATTGGCGCAGGCAATTCCGATTTGCAACCATCAGGAGAAAGTCCATATTGAACAGCAACCCCCAAACCTCCCAATGGCACAAGCCCACGTTGATCGTCGCGGCTATCTTTTGTATCACCCGCGGCGCAATGGTACCGTTTCACCCGGATTATTCGAGTCCCCGCGCACCGCTGGATTATGCGGCAGTGGTAGGCACGAGCCTGCTTTTATTGTTCCTGGCTATTGGGCTATGGGCCTTCTACCCGCATCACCCGGCACCGCCCAGCCGTGCCCAGAGTGTGTGGCGCTTCAGCATTGCCATCAGTTGTCTCTCCGCAGCCACGGTTGCCGTGAGTAACTTTTTTGAGGATGCATTAGGTTTCAAAGACCTTGGCATTGTCTGGGTCTATGGTGTATCTGTGCTCGTCCTGGGGATGCTCATCGCAAGTATCAGCGCATTTTGGGTGGAGGGTTTTCCAATCTGGGTGGGCGGCCTGCTCCTGGTTTCTATCGTCGGGTTATATCTAATGGAATCGGGCGGCTTGTTTGGTTTGGGGTTGGCGTTGCTGGCGCTTGGCGTCCTAAAATTCCCCAATCTTGGAAATAATTCTCCACGATGACCGTACAAAATAGTTTCCACAATATCTTGCGTGCGTTTGTAGTCATCCTTGCGTTGGCGGCTTGCAATGCTCCCCCAACGCCTGTGGGCGATTTCCAAATCGCGGTGATTGTGGATACGACTTCTGATCCGGTCAGCCGGGAACAAGTCGAAGCTGTGATCGCCATTGCAGACGAGAAATTGATTGGCCTCACCGGATTCAGTCTAAAGTTGATTGATTTTGTGGAGGACGATAGCGGTGGTTCTATCGAAAGTCTGGTCGAGAATTACATGGAAAATAGAAGCACCCTCCCCAATGGCATCCTGATCTTTTCAGTGGGCGACGACGATAGGGCGAAAATCAATCGGGCTTATGCCCGGCAAATCCAGGCTCCTGATGGTTTCAGGAACGCATTCGCCTCGCCGTACAGGAAGGACGGTACCATGTATGTCGCCGTTCTCCAGTTCAACCATCGCTATGCCGCCTGCGGCTACGCGGGCACAGACACCCTCCAGAGTCCGGGGTCTATTGGCGGGGAGTGCCCCGGGAATGATGGTCAGGCTTGCGCAGAATGGGAAGGGATGCAGGTTTGTCCGGCTGCCCTGCCGTTCCTGGAGGGTCATACGCCCATTGACATGGCGGCAGGTCCGGTCATTCACGAATTCCTGCACGCCTTTGGAAACAGAGGTCCCGGGGATCACTATGGCAGTGAGGCATGCAACGAGGCGATGGGATGGCAATCGGATCATTTTGACTTGGAAGAATCGGAAACCTACAACGGGTTTTGCCCGGACGTGTACGACGTATTTATAGATTCGTACCAACCGTAGTCGATTCGCGTCGGCATCGCTACGATTCGCCGCCCAACATTGGCTTGCACCTTTCATACTTCGCTTCGCTGCGCGTGCAGGTGAAGCCAGCTGTTATACATCCATATGACTCTTGAGGATCATATTCCCGACGCTGTTCGCGGATATGGTCCTCGCTCGCATCGACGAGCTTGAGGAAGAGAACGACGTTCACGTCGTGTTCGAATGCGAGTCCGGTATTCGTGCGTGGGGCTTCGCATCTAAGGACAGCGACTACGTCGTCCGTTTTATCTACGAGAACCGTCCAGAGTGGTATCTATCGATCGACCAGCGTCGAGACGTGATCGAACTCCCGCTCGACTGTGATCTCGATATCAACGGCTGGGACCTCAAGAAGGCCCTCGGCCTCTTCTGGAAGTCCAACCCACCGCTCCTAGTGTGGCTCGGATCACATCTTGTGTACCGGGAGCTCACACCGTGTACCAGGCATAATGCGACATCTTGCACACTTCACGGAAGCCCAGCCGCTGGTAAATCTTATAGCCCATCTCTGAGGACTGCAAGACGCCCACCTGGTAGCCCTGGTTGCGCGCTTCAAGCAGCGGCTGGAGGGTTACCGCCGCTCCCAGACCTCTGCCGCGCCATTCCGGCAGCGTGCTGACGCAGTAAATTCCTGCCGCTCCGGCGCCGAAATATATCGTAGATGTAGCTACCGGCTCGCCGTCCACCGTCGCCAGGTAGTTGATCATCTCGCTGCCCATACCCAACGCCAGCATCATCTCCAGCATGTCGGGCATCCAGGCCTCGGGCAGCTCGAAGCCGGGGATGAATACCGAAGTCCAGATATCCATGGTCTGACTATCTTCTACGCGGATGATCTCCAGCCCATCCGGCAGCCGCAGATCCTCGTTCATAGCGTTCAGGTCCGCCGCCATTCCGGGAAGATCGGTCATGGCTTGCCACCCGTTGGCTACGAGCTGCGCACCCCAGGCGCTGGTTTCAACCTCCGGAGCCAGCCACCAGGTGATCGACCGCCTGCCCCGGCTGCGGAAGTATTCCAGCGTTTCCTGGATGAGGGCTGTCTCGTCACCGGATGGCGGCTTCAAGCTGTAAGCGGCGTTGAACCAGGGGTGGGCTACCGGGCTCCACCAGCGCCATTGGTCCGGCGATACGCTGAATTCAGTCTTCTCCCAGCAGCGCAGATAGCCGAAAAATTCGTACAGATTGTGCTTCGAAGCCAGAATCAGGGCTTCATCGCCAAGCTCGGTCAGGATTTTATCCATTCAAGGCTCCATTAATGCGTTCCTTTTTCTCTGTATCTCGCCGGGTATTGATGATAAGCTGCTTGAGGATCTCATAGAAGGAGAGCCCGTACAGATTCAGGATAACCGATAACGCCACGTCCAGCTCTTTAGGTCCCAGGGCTGGATTGCAGTTGTTGTCGATGAAGAAGTAGCGCCCGGACTGGTCGAGACGGACGTCGAACTTGGCGTAATCTGCCATGCGGGTGACATCGAATGCCTTGCGCACATATTCCACCAGCAGCGGGTCCTTATAGCGGTTATAGTGGAAAGCCGCGCCGGCTTCGGTCAGCCACTGGTCTTCGAATGTCAGGAATAGATATTTCTTTTCCGGACCGGTGAACACTTTCTCTGCCAGATAGATCTTTTTCTTCTTTTCCTGCAGGACAATGGCGGTCAGCTCCCGCCCGCTGATGAACTCCTCCACCAGGACGGGCTGCTTGTAGGTGCGGATCAAAAATTTCAGGCGTTTGCGCAGCTGTTTTTCATTCTCGGAGACGGCATCCTGGGTGATCTCTACCGACCCGTGAATGGCGTTCAATTTGGAGATCAAAGGGAAGCGCAGAGCCGGATCGAGATAGTCAGCCGGGCTGCTGAACAGCTGGTAGTTGGGCACCGGTACGCCGTTCTGCTGCAGCAGCTTCTTGCCCAGGAATTTGTTGGTATCCAGGGACATGCCCAGGATGTCCGCGCCGGTGTAGGGGATATCAAGCAGCTCCAGGACGCCTGGAATGGCGGCTGCCAGACTTTCATCCCCCTTGACCGAATCGACCAGGTTGATCACCATCTCCGGTGCATCCTGGCGCAGGCGCTCGGGCAGACTGGCATCTCCTGGATACAGGCTGATGGCGATCCCCAGGGTGGCCAGGTATTCGCCGATCAGGCGGGCATCCTGCTCGGCGTCCTTTTCGGTGATGTACTGCGCCTCGGTCGGGAAGTACTGCCGCTGGACATCGCTGTAGAGGATGCCGACCGACCCGGGCAGCTCTAGCTCAACCGGTTTCTTGGGTTTTTTCTGATTATTTGTATGCTCCAAGGCCGAATACCTGAATCCCTTACTTATCGCTCTTCAGCAGCATATCCATGGAAAAATTATAGCATGTTCAAGGGTCCGGCGGATGGATTGGAACGGCTCCACGCCGCCTGGGGACAGCCCAGATGGAGTGGATTTTATGGCTGCATGCTGGTGCTGCTTTTTCTGGCAACGATGCCGATCCATCCTGTGTCTTCAGTGTATGGAACCCCTTGTTCCTCTCATATTGTCACTATTATCGCCATCACACGGTCGGTCTGGCGGTCGCTGCCGAGCCAGAAGTCCTTGCTGCCCGCGTC
>JAQBDA010000323.1:0-5661 GCA_032124675.1 Chloroflexota bacterium | reverse complement strand
GGCTGGGATCATGAAAACCCTGGCATCCGCTGCAGAGGCACCTGTGGACCTGCTGCCGCGCCCGCGGCGTTTCTTTCCCGCCTGTCCTCCGCTTCCGCTTTTCGCTGCCGGCTGAGCCGAGGTTTCTGATATCACCCCGTGCGGGCTGGGGTAATCATATTGGTTATACAGCGGCAGGATATATCCAACACACAGCAGCAGCGCAGAATAAACCCAGAAGTACGCGCGTGTGACTGCAATCGCGATACCGAAATTGATCTCGACGAAATGGGCGATAATCCCCGCCAACAACACGATCAAGACCAAAGAACGCGCTGCTTCGCCCAGGCTGGTAGGGGTTTGATATTGGGAAAAGATTGCCACCTGGGTAATATAGAGCAGCAGGCCGAGCAGCATACCGAACGGCATACCAACGCCAAAGTACTCAACACCCCTCCAGAAGCCCATTCCCATTGCGCCAATCATACCTCCACCGACGATAAAACCAAAAAACAGCAATCTTTGGATGTGGTTGGGTATCAATCCAATCCATTTCAAGCCATAATATATTACGGATAGGAATACGGCGAGATATACTGCGATACCTGCTGCACCAGTAATCACCAGTGAATCCCAGGTCTCATTATGAGACCTGTCTGGAGAGGCATTCCGTTTCTCAACATGCGCCAATTCTGGAACATAGAACGGGTTATAGGCAACATACATACTCTCTGGACCGTATCCGATGATCGGGCGCAGGAAATTGAAACGGTCCTTGCTGCCATCCGGAAACTCGAGCGGATCGTGAATGGATACCAGGTCGGCTGCCCCTTCCCATATATATTTACGAACCAGCGCGCTGTTGCTTTCCGCATCCAGCAGCAGACCGAAGCGACCGATAGCGGGAGATTTTCGCAAGCCTTCTAATGGTCCACCCTGGATGTTGAACACGACCAAAAACACTGCTATTCCTGCTGCAACAGCAACCGTCGTGATCGTCAACCAGCGCTTCCCCCAGTACAATGACAGCAGCAGAAACAGGAAGAAGGAGCTCGCCATCCAGCCTAGAGCCGGTCCGCGGCTCCCGCTGAAGTAAAGTGCAACTACTTGAAGTGCAGCGATGAATATATAGATCGTTGCCCGGATCACCGGCAGTAGAAGCTGGTCGTTTTCCGTGAGGATCGCCTTGAATGCATCCACGATGCGACCCACAGTCAGTGGAAATACCATGATCAGGTACGCCGCAACAAAGATCGAGTTGCCCATGTTTGCAGCGATACGCCGTGAGGTATCCCCACCCCATGGAACAGGGTCCAGCTTGAACCTTTGCAATACGCCGTATAACATGATCGGGAGACTGACCATGATTACTGTCGTAATCAGACGGTCCACCTGAGATTTACTGCGCAGGTTAATTACCAATGCAGCGAATAACACAAGGTAAGACAGGGTTGTGTAGGTACCTTGCAGCCTCTGGTAAGACCCCCAAAGGCTAACACTGGGTGAGACCGAGAACAAGGTGGCGATTACATACAGGACGGCCAAGGCAAGGACAGGAGCTACCAAGGGGATCCGCAGCAGTGATTTAATACGAGAGCTTCCAGGATCTATACGCTCCCACCTAACTCCCCCCAATTCGACTGTTTTCACCAGCCAGGCAGCCAACACCAACAGAGATAGGCTGCGCAGTATGGTAATCTTATCCGGTTCGAAAATCCTGCTTGAATACACGTTAAAGAACAAGGGGATCAATATCACTGCTGCAAGCCAGCCAGCCTCCATGATCCCATCGCAGAAACGGCTTAATTTAGTGGACATATAAATTACCTTATAAATGCTGAATTACATCATTCGGGCTGCTGGTATACACCTGCAGAAACCTGGCTTACAATATCATAGTTTTTCATAGATAGCAAGATGGGTGATAGTTCCCCCAATCCTATATCGTAGATCGAAG
Source organism: Chloroflexota bacterium (assembly GCA_032124675.1). Taxonomy (GTDB): domain Bacteria; phylum Chloroflexota; class Anaerolineae; order Anaerolineales; family UBA4823; genus JAQBDA01. Next base: position 3,725 of record JAQBDA010000323.1, on the reverse strand, counting down.
TCGCAGGCTGAGCATTAAAAGTTGCCCATTAGATGCAGTCTGGATTTAGTGATAAACTATAGCCGGGTTGCCTTCTCCAAGGTGGGTTCCCCCTTGAGCCAGAGTTAGTTCATTTGATCTCTCTAAAGTAGCCAGGGTGCGGAGGTTACAAAATCTTGCAATTATTAAAACTCAAAAGATTGGCAGCTATAAGATTTGCTGGAACAAATTAAGGTTATTGCGGATATTACAGGTTATGGCTACTACTAAACAGAACCTTCCAGTATATTATATAAAACCATCTCGGGGTTGGGCTGCCCTAAAGCTATCAGAACTCTGGGCATATCGCGAATTGCTGTACTTTCTCACCTGGAGAGATATAAAAGTACGCTATAAACAAACGGTTTTAGGATCAGCATGGGCGATCATACAACCCTTCATGACAATGATTGTCTTATCTATTTTTTTTGGTAACTTCGCAAATATTCCATCTGATGACCTGCCCTATCCAATATTTAGTTTTGCTGCCCTGGTTCCATGGACATTTTTTGCGAATGGCTTGACACAAGCGACAGCCAGCGTGGTATCCAGCGCTAATCTGGTTAAGAAAATATATTTTCCACGTATGGTTATCCCGATCTCGGCAATCCTCTCTGGAGTTATCGATTTCTTATTTTCATTTTTAATGCTGATATTTCTGATGGTATTCTACAGAATCACACCTACTGTTAATATTATCTGGCTCCCTGCTTTCTTACTTCTGGCACTCGCAACATCCCTGGGGGTTGGATTGTGGCTTACTGCAATGAATGTGCAATACCGTGATATACGTTATGTTGTTCCTTTCATTGTACAGATATGGTTTATAGCCACCCCTGTCGCCTATCCTAGCAGCATGCTGGACGAACCTTGGCGGACACTCTCTGGAATCAATCCCATGGTTGGGGTTGTAGATGGGTTTAGGTGGGCATTATTAGGCACAACTGATGTGCCTGTGAGTATGATTGTGATATCATCATTGATTGCACTTATATTATTAATCAGCGGGGGGTTTTATTTCCGGCGGGTTGAAAAAACCTTTGCAGATGTAGTGTAACCCGTGAGCGATTTGGCCATTCAGGTAGTTGATATTAGCAAAAAATACGACCTTGGCGGACCACAAGTCCGTTACCAAACATTCAGGGATTCAATTAGCCGGGCAGCCAACCATTCATTCTCCAGGCTCAGGAATCGGCTTCTTGGGCACGATGTGCCTGTAGACGGATCTAAAAACTCGATCTGGGCATTAAGGAATATTTCCTTTCAGCTAGATGCAGGTGAGGTTGTAGGTGTGATTGGTCGTAATGGAGCAGGCAAGAGTACGCTCCTAAAAATTCTCTCCAGGATCACGGAACCCACAGAGGGTTTTGCCGAAATCCACGGCCGCATTGGTTCATTGCTCGAAGTCGGTACAGGTTTCCACCCGGAGCTCACAGGGCGGGAAAATGTATATTTATACGGCGCTATTCTTGGAATGAAGCGCGATGAAATCGGACGAAAATTTGATGAGATTGTAGCATTTGCGGAGCTAGAGAGATTTCTAGAAACCCCGGTTAAACATTACTCAAGTGGTATGTATGTACGGCTTGCATTCGCTGTTGCAGCTCATTTAGAGACAGAAATATTATTAGTAGACGAAGTCCTTGCAGTAGGCGATGTACAGTTCCAAAAAAAATGTCTCGGGAAAATGGAAAATGTAGCCCATGAAGGTAGAACAGTCATCCTGGTCAGCCACCAAATGAATGCGATCCAGAGCCTGTGCCCAAAATCATTATTGCTTGAGCAAGGTCAATTAATTTACTTTGGTGATTCCCGTTCTGCTATTGGGAAATATCTCTCAGATCATACCCACGGCAGCATGTGGGATGGATCATCAAACCAACTTCGGGAAAAAAATCCGTTTTTCAACCCGACAAAGTTCCTTACTGTTGACCCGGACTTGCAACCCGTTTCGCACGACGTAGCAGCCAATGAAAAGATCGGAATACTCATTGAAGGAAACGTTGATCAGCCGCACGCCGCGCTGAGCATAGGGTTCGCGGTCTCGACTGCCAGTGGTGAGCTTATATTCTGGGCGCAGCATACCGATACCGCGCCAGAAAATTGGCCTTTACTAACTAAAGGTCGTAACACACTTGTCGCCTGGATTCCCACCCACTATCTAAACGAGGGGGACTACCGCGCCGAGTTGATGTGCAGCCTGCATTTCCAGGAGTGGTTCTTGCAGCCAGGGGTTAACTCGCCGATGATATCTTTTCGAATCCGGGGTGGATTGAGCAAATCGCCACATTGGATCTTGGCGCGACCAGGTCTGACCGCACCTATCATACCCTTCGAAAAGATTGAAGATATCAATACACTTGCTCAAACCGATACACCATCGTAAATAAAAATCCAAAATGCATAGCGTGAGTGTGATCATTCCGACCTATAACCGCCAGGATGATGTAATTCTGGCTGTAGAAAGCGTTCAAAACCAAACTTATCCACCGTATGAGATTATTATCGTTGATGATGGTTCGACAGATCAGACCATCGATCGAGTTAAGAACTTAGCGATTCCCATCCGTTACCTTCGGCTTGAACACTCTGGCCTCCCAGCAGTTGCCCGTAACGCTGGAATTCGATCCTCAACAGGCGACATAATTGCATTTTTAGACTCTGATGATCTATGGCTGCCCGATAAATTAGAACGGCAGATGCACGCCTTGCAATTAAATCCTCGAATAACCATGGTATGTTCCAATGCTTATAAAATCCAACCCGAACAAGGTGCGCAGGATAAGTGTTATCATGATCCCGACAGAAAAATTTCACCCCCAATCTTGGATGAGCTTATTAAAGATAACTTTGTGATCACCTCTACTGTCTTATTGCGCCGAGAGGGATTGGATGAAGCAGGGTTATTCTCAGAACAAGCCGAGCTTTGCGCCCTTGAAGACTATGATCTTTGGTTGAGATTAGCTGTAATTCGCGATATCGCTTACTCGCCAGAAGCAACAACAATGTACAATAACAAATCCGAAACTAACTTACGAAGCACCAGAAAACGCTCCCAGCATGCTTTGGGGATGGCTGCTGTATTCGAGAATCTTTATAATTATATATATACACACCAGATGTTTGACCCAAACCTGAATAAGATGATTGATGAACATCTATTTCACTACAGCTGGTTGCACCTGCTCTACGCGTGGCAGGAAAATCATCGAATCGGGGCAGCAATAAATGCAGGCAAGCTTGTATTGGCGTACAGAGCCCGCTTTGTTCGATGGGCGTATATTAAAGTGATGAACAGATTATTCACGCGAGCCATACTATGATTGCAAAACTGGCCGAGAATAGCAACAATTAAGTGGATAAATGAATATTCTTCACACTGTCGAGCTCTATCACCCTAGCGTTGGTGGGGCTCAAGAGGTGGTAAAACAGATCTCTGAGCAGCTTGTAAGACGGGGTCATACTGTCACAGTGGCGACGAAGAAGCTTCCTGGGAGACAAGAAGACCCAATCAATGGGGTAGTCATCAAAGAATTCGATATCACAGGCAATACTGTGTATGGCTTCAGTGGTGAAACCTCGCGTTACCAGCAATTCTTGATTGATGGTCAGTTCGACATTATGATGAATTATGCAGCCCAACAATGGGCGATGGACCTGGCATTACCAATACTCGATAAGATTCCATATGCAAAAATCATGATCCC
>JAQBDA010000322.1:0-5875 GCA_032124675.1 Chloroflexota bacterium | reverse complement strand
GACGAATTCAATCCCCTTAGCATAATCTTCTTCCGAGATATACATGAAATCCTCCATTAACGGGTAGTAATTGCCTGATGTACAGTCTATACCATGCAAAACTTTCCTGTCAATAGACCATCTCTGTGGCTGTTAGTACTGACAAGCTGAACTGAGCCAATGGATATTCGCTTTGCACTCAATACATACAGGCTGTTGTTGTTTCACTATCCCCACTCTGACAAACCAGACCCCCCGAGGATCCGGCACAAGTCAGCTATCAGATTTCCCTAAGGCCAGGGGATTGTCACTGGATCGGTGTAGCCGTGTTTCTCCACCGTGTACAGCTTGCCGCCCGAGTTGCCCGAGCAGCCGCGCTCGTCGGTGAGCGTATAGCTGTTATCGTCTGTGTGCGCGCTGATCCAAACCAGGGATCCATTCTGGCATACCGTTGCCTCGATCAGGTAGCCGCGGTCATCGTCCTGGGTCATCCAGACGCGCTCCCATGAGATCAATACCATGTCACTGTCCCGCTCGCTCTCGACGTCCCCCGGCGGGCCGTACAGGGTGGAATGCGGCAGCCGGCTCTGCACGACGTTCACGCCGCTCAGGTCGCCGCGCGTCTCGACTACCGAGGCGGAGACCCAGCAGTGGCGCTCCAGATTCCCCGGCTGGACCCACAGCCAGGTCCCCGAAGCATTGCGCCCCTCGATCACTGCTGTATCGCCCTCTTTCAGCTCGTGCGAGTAAAGATAGGCCTTGCCCGGACCGTAGCGGCAGAATGCTCGCATCAAGGCGGCCGCGGTCGGGACGTCCACGGTCGGGACGACCGCGGTGGGGGTTGGCGTGATCGAGGGAACCAGCGTAGCCGTGGGTGTGACAGTCAGGGTCGGCGAGGGGCTGGCAGTCGGAGTGGGTGTAGATGTGGGTGTGGAAGTCAAGCTGGGAGAAGTGGTATGCGTGCTGCGGGTTTCTGGGGATGGATTTATCGCAGCCAGTGCGGCCTCCGGGGTGGCTGGCCGGCGGCCGCATGCGGCTGCCAGCAGCAAACAGGCTGCCAGCAGTGCTCGGGGCAGGAGGTTGTCACAGAGAGCGGGTCGATGAAACCTGAACCGGTTGGTGAGCATTGCGCATCATTATATTCCCTTCTCTGCGCCGCGCAACCGTTTCACCTCAGGCGTTAAATATCCGTTAACCGTCCGTTCATCCGCTCATAAGTATGGCAGGGGTTGCGAGTTTGACTTCCTACTTCGTTCATTGCTAAAAATAATCGGTATCTATATCGTTCATTTCGTATTAGAGGTCAAACCTCAAAATCTGGAACCCACCTTGAATCCGGTAATCATCGTCTGTCGGTCTGTAATCTGGCGATTGGTGGTCATTGTATGTCTTCAACGTAAATGGAAATGGGGCACAGCTCTCTATCCATCGATCAGGCTGATCTTAGTGACCAGCATCAGATCACCAGCCCGGTCAATAACTGGAAATTGTTTGCATAGCTTAATACACTTGTAAGCTTTGAACAAGGTCATCGTAACCTCTTTTTTGTAGACTTATCACGGTTGGACACATCAAGCCAGAGTTAAGGAAGGAGGTGATGACAGCGGTTGTTTTTGATAGCTCATTGATGTTAGAAAACCAAACATTATCCAGTTAGTTGACTAGAAGGAGACACGTAAGATGGTACAAAAGATTAGTAAGTCACGAACGATGCGAAAGGGTGCATTCTTGATGCTTATCCTATCGCTAATTATGGTAGCGGTGACGCCTGCATTTGCCAGCAAACCCGAAGGCACGGGCAGATTGACGGCGAATGGCTGGTATGAAGGAGAAGAGATTTATTACCTTCTGCAAGGTGTCGAGGAAGGCGTATCGCGAAGAGGCGAGAATGACCTGTACTTAATTGGCGGCGATCGCGCTTTCCAGGGAAATGTAGCTGAGTTCATTCCCGGTGAAGCCGGTTATACACCACATTGGAATGTCAATGTCGTTCATACAGCCGCTGGGGTGACACTTGATGAGATTCTGGCATCCCCATATGTATCCGCGCATTACCCCGAGGCACTCTTCGATGATGTCGAGGACATCCGGGCTGCGGAGGAGGCTGGCCTGATTACAATTGAAACTCCAGGTGTAGTTGTGCTCTGCCCGGTCGTATCGGAAGCTGCCGCAGATGCACCAGGGAACACACCGTTATCCGAAGACTTTCCGCCATTCCCTCAAAGTTTCTAGATCGAATACCGATCAACAATGATCTCCCCGATTTCGGGGAGATCATTGTTTTAAATTTCTAATGGTAAAGTGTCCTGTAGCTAGCAATATTGAAAAACTTATAAGATCAGGGTAGCTGTCCCAAAACCGGTAGGTTTTGGGACAGCTACTCGCCCGATATTCAATTGGTAAGGTTCCGATTATCATAAATAATCGGTATCTATCTCGTTCAATCTGTACTTGTGGTGAACCCTTCGCTGATTCTTAGTCGTATAGATTCCACATAATCGTCGTCTGTCGGTCTGTAATCTGGCGACTGGTGGCGGAAGGTTGTGTTATACAGCTCTGAGTAATGCCGGGCCTCACAGCAGCTCCGGTGCCAGCAAGACCAGGTTGCCGGTCACCGTCCCGCTTTCCAGCAGTGCGTACGCCTGAGCTGCTTCCAGGATGGGGATCTTTTTCGCGATGACCGGTTTGATCTGGTTTTCTTCCAGCAGGGTGAACAGCTTCTGCCAGTCTTCCCTGAACAGGTCAACTCCCAGGCGGTGGGTCCCGTAGCCCTCGATCTTCTTTCCATTGGGCAGCAGATTGTACGTTATCAGCTTCACCACCAGCAGCAGGAAGCGTGCAAAGCTCTGCGGTGCGCCGTAGTGCACCAGCACCCCGCCCCGCCGCAGTACGGCCAGGCTGCGCTCGTAGGTTTCCTCGCCCATGCCGTTGAACACGTAATCGATGCCTTCCGGCTCTGCCCGGCGGATCACCTCGACAAAATCCTGAGTATGGTAGTCGATCGGCGTCGCCCCATATTCGGTCAGGATGTGGTGTTTGCTGGGTGAAGCCAGTCCATACATCTCAATCCCAGCCAGCATGCCAAGCTGCAGGAAAGCAGTCCCCACCCCCCCGCTGGCTCCAATGATGAGCACCTTATCTCCCGGCTTGACCTGTGCGACCCGGTGCAGGATTTGGTATGCAACCAGATAATTCAGCACCAGCGTCACCGCCTCAGGCGGATCGACTGATTCGGGGACGGACACCAGATCATTCGCATCCCAATAGATGATCTCCGCATGGCTCCCGTATTGCGTCAGAGCAGTGACGCGGTCCCCGACCTTCACGTCCCTTACTCCCTCACCGACGGCATCGACGACTCCGATGAAGGAATAACCCGGCACGAAAGGTGGCTTCTTCAGGAACGGCCGGTTGCCAACGCGGACGGCGACATCATCCTGGCATACAGCCGTGGCAAGGATGCGGACGCGTGCTTCCCCCGCTGAGGGTGGGCGTAGTTCATTCTCGACGATCTGCAAAACTTCTGGCCCGCCTCTTTGAGTCACAACGATGCTTTTATATTTCATCACATCCTCCTGTCCGCCTTTTGAGTTGTAGCAGGCTGATAGGGGAGAGTGAGTTCCCGCTATGGAGCAGTCCCACCGGTCTGCGCTTCATTCGGGCCAGCGAAATACGAGCAGCGAGACCAGGATCGCCAGGTTGATGAGGATGCCAAGCCCTCCCTTATTATCCAGTCCCTGAAATCTGCCATCCCAGAGGAGGATATAGGCAACCGATGAGAGAACCGCCGCACTGACCACCACCGGCTGCCACCAGGCCTGGTTCAGGAACATGCCTGCCCCACCGGTAACAAATCCCACAGCCGCCAGGATTAATAAAACATTTGCTGTGCTTCTGGTGGCTGCATCTCCCAGCAGCTTTGAGAACACCCACGAGCCATCCGGCCAGACCATCCCGGGCTGCAGCTCGTAAAACCTGGCGCTCTGTCCGAAATACAGCAGGTGGACCAGGCCGTGCAGCACGATGACCACACCAAATAGAATTCTAACCATTGAGCTTCTCCTTCCAAACTGATCAGCACAGGCGGATGCGGACCATCACCGTCGTTTGCGCGGCTTTCTCTGCTTCATCAGCGTTTGGGTTTTTGTGGTCGTCGAAGGTCACACCGTAATACCTGGCATCGCTCGGCACTTTCCGCAGATGCTCTATCAGCCCGGCTGCGACAGCCTGCTTATCCTCGGCAACCGGTTCTGCCAGCCCTTGCAGCTCCCGTCCCCGGATGCGCAGGACGACTGGTGCACCGTTGCGCAGGTTTTTCCACCAGTCTGCATGGGTAAAGATTGTCACCTGGTCGCCGTCTTGGGAATAGCTGACCGGGGTTGTGTATGTCTTGCTGCTCTTGCGCCCGGTAAAGCTGATCAGCAAGATTGCATTGCTGACCATTCCATGTACTGGCGAGCGCAAAAAGTATGTCATGGCTTTGTTGACGATGGGAGGGATAGTTGGTGTTTCGGACATTTTAGCCTCTTTCTAGTAGTTTCACTTGCTCAGACTGGTGTGAACAGTCGGTCACAGCCGGGTACAAACGATGCTTCCCTATTAGCATAGCGAAAGACCGACCTGATGCACAACAGTCGGATCGGTAGAATATGATTGAGCCGTCTGGATAGTCTTTTACCTGGTCAGGCGACCGAATCATTCGCGAACCCCGAGTCAGCGTCGTCCGCGCCAAAGCAGCCCAAACATTATTTTGAGTTGCCTTCGGCGATATTTCGCATCGTTCAGCTGTGGCTCTTCTGATCTCCAGTCAGGCTATGCCTGGATTCGCTTTGTCCATAAAGCGTTTGACTACCTCGATAACTTCAGCGGATCGTTCTGCATGCGTGTTATGACCGGCGCGCTCGATCAGCTCGAGTTGCGCGTCAGGCAGCCGGTCGGCGAGGATGGCTTGGTGTTCAGGCGGAAACTGAAAGTCGTGACGCCCTGCCAGCACCAGGGTAGGCACATTGATCTCGCTCAGCCGGTCCATCACCGTCCAGCCCGGGAGAAGCTGGCTGAAGGCAAAGATTTGGGCTTCCGGTCGCATCTTAACTCGGAGTCCGTTCGTAAATACTTCGTGGATCAGTGTCAAAAAGTTTGAGCGGTAATAGTATGCTTTGCCAAACTTCATCATGGTGGAGAGGAACTCCCTGGGTTCCAACTCGCCATTGAAGAAACGGCGAGCGGCAACCACAGCGGCTGTACTGTAGCCGCGTTTTTTTAGAATATCAGGTGCGTTTTGCTGCACCCAGCGTGCATCGCCGCAGGTATCCAACAAGATCAAGTGCGAGAGGCTATGTGGATATCGAAGTGCATACTCCAGGGCGACCATGCCGCCAAAGGAATGACCAAGCACCGCCCACTGAGCGAAGCCAAGCCTTTGCCGCAAGGCTTCTGCATCCGAGGTAAGGTTTTCCCAGGTCATGGAGGCTAGCTCCACTCCCACCGAGCGGCCATTGCAGCGGTGGTCATATAAGATTAGGGTGAATTGATCCGTTAAAGGCTGTAAGGGCAGCAGGGTCGAGTGATCGGCGCCAGGACCACCATGCATAAGTACCAGAGGATATCCTTGCCCGATAACATTCACGAATAGGTTCACGTCTCGTATTGAGATGGTTGTCATGGGCTGCTCTCCAAAAAAACAGCGCTCAGAACTGCGCCTGATTGTCGATCCTTTGGGTTGTGCCCCAGCATCTCTTAGTACCTGTTGCGAGAGCGGCAAAACAGTTGAGGGCACAAAAAAGCCGGTCAATTGAGCAACGAGATAACGACGATCGTCATCATCATAGATCATGGTCAGTGCTGGCACAAGTAACAAATATCACATCCCCATAGGGGATATTGTGCCCATCATGGG
>JAQBDA010000321.1:0-2886 GCA_032124675.1 Chloroflexota bacterium | reverse complement strand
GTTGCGCTGGCGTAGGTCTCCTCTACCGTGCGGTAGCAGGGGTAGCCCGGGATGCCGCTAACCTGCCCGGGGAGCGTGACCCGCGGCTGGAGCAGCTGTGCGGTCAGCTTTTCATCCACCTCCACCCGGAAGCCGAGCCATTGCAGCCACAGGTACTGCTCCCGGTTCACTTCGAGGACGATATAGCCTTGCTCCCGGTTGACCTCCCAGGGTTCGATTCGCGCCGCAACATCGGCGATCATCTGCGGATCTTTGTAGTAAGCCCGGACAACCCACGGTCCGTCGCTCTCGGGCGGGCTATTGGAGTCCTGAAAAGTGGATGCTGGAGCCAGTCCTTCGGCTGTCCGGCTGGCTGCTGCCAGCGACCCGCTTACCAACGCCATGCTGAGCAGGAGGACCGCGGTCGCGATGATTATTCGGGACTTCTCCATCTGAGCAATCTCCTGGTTAATTTTCAGAGCAGCCTGCCGCTTGTTCCTCAGCAGCCAGCATTTGGCGTTGGGTTATTAATGCCCGGTCATGTAAATACTTATGGGGGCCGGCGTTCAGCTGTGATTATGCCACAATTTGAACTGCCGGAAGATCGAATCTCCGATGAACTCACGGATGATGGAGTTGTCCGGGATTGGGGCGTTTTCTACTGGCAGAAACCATTCAAGGAAGGCCAGCAGGCGTTTGGCTTCGATATACTCAGGTGTTCCAAATGGCACCTGTCTCAGCAGCGGCTCTGCCAGGGGTTTGAGCACGGATAGCTCGTAGACCAGTGCTGAGTTGAACATGATATCGGCGTTCTCCTGGAATGGGAAGATATAGCGCTTCTCCCCGCGGCGGACCGATTCCCAACGGGAAATAGTGGTTTTTGCCTGGTAGCCGCGCTCGCGGGCATCACGCACGATGCGCCTCAGCAAACGGGTATCGGTGGTAGAGACGCGGTTGTGCCTGTCCAGGTTGAGCTGGGTGAGGGCAGAGGCGTACACCCGGAAGGTCTGCTCGGTGGGCAATCCAACCACCAGCGCAGGGTTCAACCCGTGGATGCCCTCCAGGATGATGATCTCATTTGCTCTTAGCTGAACGATGTCGCCTGCGCTGCCGGTACCGCTGATGAAATCGAAGCGTGGCAGTTGGACGGATTCGCCAGCGATCAGCTGGCGAATATTTTCAGAAAGCCGCTGGCGGTCGAGCGCTTCGATTGACTCGAAATCCAGCTCTCCATTCTCATCCAGTGGTGTCTGGCTGCGATCGACAAAGTAATTGTCCATCTCAAGTGGGAAGGGTGAGATACCCCTGGCTAGCAGCGCTACCGATAGGCGCTTAGAAAAGGTCGTCTTTCCAGACGATGACGGTCCGGCGACCAGGATCAGGCGCAGGCTATCGCTGCGCTCGGCGATCATGGCTGCAATCTCAGACACACGCTGTTCGTGAAGCGCCTCGGAGACGAGGATGATATCGCTGATGCGGTCTGCTTTAATGGCATCGTTAAGCGCCCCTGCACTCGAAATACCTAACCGCTGCAGCCAATCCCCATACAGGCGGAACGTGTTAAGCAGGGTGGTATATTCCGGCAGCGGCAGCAGCTGGGTCGGTGCGTGGCGGCGGGGGAAGCGCAGGGTGAACCCGCCATTGGTCGGGGTCAGCTTGAACCAGCGTAAATAGCCTGTGGATGGCACCATGTATCCGTGGTGGTAATCCAGGTGACCCGCCAGCTCGTATACGGTCAGATAATCTTTGCTGCGATGGGCCACCAGGCGAACCTTGTCCTCATAACCACCGCTGCGAAAATACTCGATGGCTTCCTGGATTGGCATCTGCTGGCGCCTGAAGGACAGGTCATCCTCAACCAACCTGCGCATACGCGCTTCGACCCGTGCAAGCTCAACTTCACTCAGCGGTTCCCTTCCGGAAACCTGGCAGTAGTAGCCGCCGGAGGAGACAGAGTGGTCGATGGTCATTACCGCAGCGGGGAACTCTTCGCTGAAGGCAATTTCCAGAAGAAACGTCAGCGACCGGCGGTAGAAGCGCATCCCATCGGCATCACCCATGGTGACCGGGCTGACCTTGGCGTCCATTTTTATCGGGTAAGTCAGTTCGCGCAGCTCGCCATTAATAATGGCGCCCACGATGGGGGGCAGGTCGCCATCTTCCAGCAGCTTCAGCAGATCCTCGACACAGACACCGCGCGGCCCCGAGATTGCGCGGCCATCCGGCAGATGGATCTCCACCGTTGGTCTTGGCTCTACGAATTGGATAGGTCGAGTATTTCGATCTAGCATGTCTGCTTCCCGCCCGCGGAATTGTAACATATGGGGAGTAAGAGATCGCCTTACACATTTATCAAATAGAATGAGTTTGCCTCACCCTCGGGTGTCGAATCTGTGATCTGCATTTATAATATAGGAATGGCTGGAGCACAACACAGTAAGATTATTAAGGTTGTAAATAAGTTCAGGTTGGGAGAAGAACCGAAAGCATCTGAGTATTGGCGCACTCAGCCCTATCAGGGTCGGTTAGATGCGCTGGAGCAGATCAGGCAGGAATTTCATCGATGGAAGTATAATGCTCAACCGCGATTTCAAAGAGTTTATAAAATCATTAAACGATAGCGGAGTGCGCTATCTTGTAGTAGGTGGATATGCTGTTGCATTGCATGGACATCCACGGTACACAAAGGATATCGATATTTGGATTGATTTGAGCCTGGACAACTCAGAGAGAATAATCGATGCCTTAAATCAGTTTGGATTCGGTTCTCTAGGGCTGAAAAAGGAAGATTTCCTTGAAGCTGATGTAATCATCCAGCTCGGCTATCCACCAAATCGCATAGATATACTGACAACTCTTACGGGTGTAGATTTTGAAGATTGTTACTCTAGCCGTACATTGGTAAAG
>JAQBDA010000320.1:0-17726 GCA_032124675.1 Chloroflexota bacterium | reverse complement strand
GAAATGAGCTACCACGAATAACTTTGACGAATTCCACACGAACTTCCTGGAGGTATCCATGCTCAAACGTTTGCTAGTGACAACCGCCAGCTTGCTGATCGCAGCCGCACTGGTGCTGGTTGCCATACAAACCGTTCCAGTCCAATCATCTGCGAGCAGTTCCCTCCCTCTGCCTGGTGCCCCACATCTCGTACCTGACCAGGTGATCTCGATCAATTTCGGTGGAGCTCTGGGAACCAACTACAGCCCGGCAGAAGTGCGCATTTCCCCGGGAGACAGCGTCCAATGGCTGGGTGATTTTGCCATGCACCCGCTGGTCAGCGACGATGGACTGTGGCAGACGGTCAATACCGGCTCGCAGTTTACGCACACTTTCGACCAGCCAGGGGTTTATCCTTATCACTGTTTTTTCCACAGCGTGGCTGGTATGAAAGGCACGGTGCGAGTCGGTTATTACGGATATATCCCGCTGATTATTCGATAAGCGCTTCCAGCCGCTCCACGATTTCCGTCAGGTTAGCAAATGCCGCCTCGACCGGCTCAGGATTGGAGAGGTCCACACCCGCAGTCCGCAGGGCATCCAGCGGGTAAACTGAGGCGCCTGCCTTCAGAAAATCGATATAGCCTTGCGCGGCAGCAGGCTTTCCCTGCAGGATGCGCTGTACCAGGGCGTGCGCCCCGGCGATCCCGGTGGCGTACTGGTATACGTAGAAATTCATATACATATGCCCGAACTGCGCCCAGGTGATGCCAATCCTGTCGCGGTCGATGGCTACCTCATCCCCATAGCCCTCACTGAATAGATCCGCTACTAGATCGTTCATCACCGCAGCGCTCAGCGGCTGTCCTTTCTCGGCGCGCTCGTGCATCTCCAGCTCGAAACGCGCCAGGGTGGGCATGATGAAGAAGTAGCGATGGTAGTTCGACATAGCTTCTTCGATCAAGGCGATCTGGAAAGCCGGGTCTGCCTGGCTGCGGAAAAGGTAGTCGCGCACCATCGCCTGGTTGAAGTTGGAGGCAACCTCGGCGACGAACAGCCCGTAGCGGCTGTAGATATATGGCTGGGTGCGGCGGGAATAATAAGAGTGCATGGAATGACCCAGCTCATGCGCCAGGGTGCTCAGGCTGAAAATGTCATCGGCATAGGACATCATGATGAAGGGGCGCGTACCGTATGCGCCGCTCGAGTATGCCCCTTCGCGCTTGCCTTTATTAAGTGCACGGTCTACCCAACGTTCTTCCAGGCAGCCGCTGCGCAGGATATCCACGTAGGCTTCACCGAGCGGAGCCATGCCTTCACAGATCCATTCCACTGCCTGCTCGAAGGGGACATCTGGATTTTTATCGGTTAATGGCGCTTTGATATCGTAGACATGCAGCTCATCATAGCCCAGGACTCGCCGCCTAAGCCGCCAATAGTGGTGCCAGGTGGGCAGGTTTTTGCGAAATTCAGCGATCAGGTTATGGAACACATCGACGGGGATATCATTCGATTCCAGCGAGGAGTGCAGTGATGAGGCATAGCCGCGGGTGCGTGTGTTAAGTACATCCACTTTGATAGCCGTGGTCAGCGTGGCAGCATAGGTATTCTGGTATGCAAGGTAGCCATCGGCGTAATTCTCCCAGGCTGTACGGCGGACTTCCCGGTCGGCGTGTGTGACCAGGCTGGCGATGCTGGACTGCCCAACCTCCAGCGAGGAGCCGTCCGAGGTGGAGGCCGGTTGGAAGGTCAGGTCGGCGTTGTTGAGCATGGTATAGATGGAGAACGGCCCGGAAAGTGCGTCGCTGCTCATCGCGATCACCTGCTCTACCTCACCTGAGCGGATATGCGGCTGGCGCTTATTAAGGCGCTTAACATATTGTTCCAGGAAAGCCAGCTCCGGCGTGCTGCTGACCCACGCGTCTAACGTATCGAAGCCGATCGTGATCAGCTCTGGGTCAAAGAAAGCGGTCGCGGCTGCATGGTCGGCGAACAGCGAGCGCGCCTGACCTGCCCGCCCTGAAGCACTCTGGTCGGTCGTATCAACAGCCGATTTGTTGAAAGCATAGATATACAGCCTGTCTCTCAGTGCCGCAGTCTGCTGGTACAGCTCAAGGAATTCCAGCAAGGTCTGCGGGCCTTCGGATAGGCGTCCCTGGTAGGCTGCCAGACTGGGCAGCTGGCCGGTCAGATCCTGGCAGGCGGCTGCCCAGGCTTCCGGGGTAGCAAATACACTTTCCATATCCCAGGTCTGGTGGCCGGGAATATCATTACGGGATGGGAGCTTAAATTCAGCGGTCATTGGATCACCTCGAGGTTGGATGAATAACGACGTAGTTATATCATAAGGTCTGCAGGATTGGCGATCAAGGTTTTGATATGAGCTTGTAGGTTATTGATTTGGGCGATCTTTTTGCGGTCGTGAATGGGTTCGACAAAGTTCATAAATTTCGGCGAACAAGATGAGCTGCTTGAATACTTTGGAAACTGAAAACAGGTTAGCAAATGCAGGCATAAAAGAGACAGCAGCAGCCACTTTTCAAATCGACAAGTCTTCTACTCGTACGGGCGTATATAGCCGTAAATCTCCCCAAGGCTAGTCCGCACATCCCTCAAATCCGGAGAATTTTTGTATAATATAATCATGCTTGAGGATGATTCGGATCAGGATAAACGAATCGGAGGTGTTTTGTATGAGCGATCAACACACATCCCAATCGCAGAACTCAATCTGGGCAAACGAAGATACCGGCCGCTATCTCCGCCTGCGGGTTAAAACCTTCTACAACGCGGATTACTTCGAGCGCATCGTTCTGCCGCTGCTCGCCCTCCCGCCTCAAGGCAAAGTTCTGGATATCGGCTGCGGCTACGGCGGGCTGTCGTTCAGCCTGGCAGGGCTGCGACCCGATCTTCAAATCACCGGCGTGGATATCGAGCCCGGGTCCGTGGAGAATGCCGCCTTGAGCGCTGTGGAGAACGGCTATACCAATATTACTTTCGAGCAGGGCGATGCTCACCAGCTGAAGTATGCAGATAACCACTTTGACGCTGTGATGTGCCAGACCGTGCTGACCCACGTACGCGATGCGGAAGCGGTGATCTGCGAGATGGCACGCGTGCTCAAACCTGGGGGTGTCTTCATGGCAGCTGAATACACCGATTCTGGCGCATGGACCGAGTACGATTCACTGGTAACATCAAGACGTGAGGAAGCCTGGCATCAAAAGTACTTTTACCTGGCGCGGCTTTACATGCAAGGCAAACAGGCTCTAGGCCGCGGCGATGACCGACTGGGTAACAAAGTGCCATACCTGACAGCCGCGGCAGGGTTGGATGTGTTCGATGTACGCCTCAATGACCGTGCGCTGCACGTCATCCCGCCGTATCTGCATCCTAAACAGAAGGATTACCTGGAATTGTTGAACGCGCAGTATGCCCCAGACCCCAACAGCGAGTGGCTGACACAGACCATCGAATCGATCCGGGCTGCCGGCGGGACTGAGGAAGATGCCAGGTGGCTGTACAGCGCGCTGGAAGAGGGCGCAGTCCTTCAAGCCCTGGAAGACAGGGACCTGACCATAGTCAGTGGCTATATGCTGTATCTGACCTTTGCCAGGAAGCGAATATGAGGTGATTTGTACACAGATATCCACGGAGCGGCACGGATTTCATTCATTGGGTGAAGGATATTTTTTCAAGTTTTACCTTTCGGAGAAAATTCTTACATGGAACCTTCAACAGCTGTCCCACAAAGCATAGATGAGTATATCGCCGGTTTCCCGGCGCCTATCCAGGAGATCCTGGAAAAGGTACGAGCAACAATCAGAGAGGCTGCACCAGATGCCGAAGAGACGATCGGTTATCGAATCCCGACTTTTAAGCTGGCAGGCAATTTGGTGCATTTTGCAGCCCATAAAAAGCATATTGGCTTCTATCCAGCGCCATCCGGGATCGAGAAGTTCAAAAAAGAACTCGCTGCTTATGAGATGTCCAAAGGTACAATAAAATTCCCCCTGGACAAACCGATCCCTTACGGCTTGATCAATGAGATCGTGAAGATCAGAGTGAGTGAAAACTTAGAGAGAGCTGAGGCAAGAAGCAAGCTGAAAAAGTAACCGGTCAGCGACCAGAGGGGAATTCGAATCAGCTCTGCACGAGTTCACCCGCCTACATGGTATGATGTGAGTGGACATGAATATCGGCAGCTTACCGGACCTCGTCGTCCAGAATAATGCAGACCAGCAGCGCATCGAGACATACGTTGAGGGGATGCTGTCCAAGATCGACTACCAGGTCGAGGATGGACGCATCTACTACTACCACACCGAGGTGCCGCCCGAGCAGGAAGGGCGCGGCATCGCCAGCACAATGGCAGAATTTGCCCTGGAATACGCCCGCCAGGAGGGGTTGGGGGTCGTTCCGTTGTGCCCGTTCGTCGAAGCCTATATCCGCCGCCACCCCGAATACAAGCCGCTGGTTGTCGAAGATGGTTGAGACTGGGGAATTACTCCTCAGAAATAATTTCACCCATGCCGCTCTCCCTTGAAGAATGGCACAGCCGCTTCCGCCAGCAGGCTGGCTGGACAGGTCAGCTGCGCCGGTATTTACTCGACCAGCTCAAGATAGATGGGTCACTGCGCCTGCTGGAAGCTGGCTGCGGGACGGGGGCTGTGCTGGCGGAGATCGAGGGGGATGCCGCTTCCGGACTGTACGGACTGGATATCAACCCAAATCACCTGCTGCTGGCAGGCCAGCATGCACCCCGCGCACACCTGACGGCAGGCGATGTCTGCCGGCTGCCTTATGCTGCCGGAGCTTTCGACGCTGTCATCTGCCACTACCTTCTCCTGTGGGTGTACGACCCCCGGCAAGCAGTAACGGAGATGGCGCGCGTGCTGCGTCCAGGCGGGGCAGTCTTGCTGATGGCGGAGCCGGATTACGGCGGTCGCATCGATTACCCGCATGAGCTTGCCGTTCTGGGAGAATGGCAGATCGAGTCGCTGCGCATCCAGGGCGCTAATCCCCTTATTGGCCGCCGGTTGGCCGGGCTGCTCAGCCAGGTAGGCTTGAGCCAGATCGAGAGCGGCGTGCTGGGCGGGTCCTGGAAGGGAGCACCTGCA
Source organism: Chloroflexota bacterium (assembly GCA_032124675.1). Taxonomy (GTDB): domain Bacteria; phylum Chloroflexota; class Anaerolineae; order Anaerolineales; family UBA4823; genus JAQBDA01. The sequence continues at coordinate 12,626 of JAQBDA010000320.1, read as the reverse complement.
CCGGACGAGCTCGAGAGTGAATGGAAGGTGCTGCGTGCAGATTTGGAAAAGCTCCCCGGGGTATGGCCTGCCCGCCAGGCGGAGATCGCTGCCCTGCAGGAAATCGACAGGCTGGCATGGTCACGCGGCGAGCGTGCGCTGTTTGTGCCCACTTTCTATGCCTGGGGACGTAAGCCGCCTTGATCGATGATAAAATAGGGTATGCCTTCGTTAAACTGGCGGATTAAATGTTAGAAAACACACCTTCGCGCCTGGTTATCTACCTGGTCGCCATCGCCAGCATCTTCCTGATACTGTTCGGGGTCCGTGCAGCCGCCACGATCATCAACCCGATCCTGCTGGCTATGGTGATCACGATTACAGTGCTGCCGATCCCCAGCCGCCTGGCACGGCGCGGCCTTCCGGGCTGGCTGTCGCTGGTGCTTACTATCCTGCTGGTAGCAGGCATCCTTTTAGCTGTAATACTTACGGTATTCTTTTCGATCACCAGGCTTACCGGCGAGCTACCATTAATTATCAACAGCACCACAGAAACTGCTGCCCAGGAGCTGCCTTCCTGGTTGGATAATATCGTAGCAGACCTCGAACAGGCTCAAAAAACTCTCCAATTATCACCCATCATACAGGCTGTGGCAGGCATCGTATTCAGTCTGCTCGTGCAGTTCGGCATGGCCTTGCTGATCTTCTTTTTCATGCTCAGTGCGGCGATCTCGCTGCCCACGCCAACACGGCTGGGATTGAATCCCGACACCCCCATCATCTCGCGCGTCTCCGGGCTGACGGAAGATGTGCGCCGTTATATGACCATACTGACCGGCGTTAACTTCCTGGTTGGGATGGGCAATACGGTATTCCTGTTGATCCTGGGGGTAGATTACGCCTTGCTGTGGGGAATCCTGGCCTGGTTTATGGGCTATATCCCATCAATCGGCTTTATCATCGCCCTGATACCACCCATGATCATGGCTTACGCACAATATGGGTTGAGCACTGCGCTGATCGTCCTGGCCGGTTATGTCGTGATTAACGGCGGAGTGCAAAATTTCATCCAGCCTAAGATCATGGGGCAGGGTTTGAAGATCTCGCCGGTGGTGGTCTTTATCTCTCTCTTCGTCTGGGGCTACCTGCTTGGCGGTATCGGCGCGATCCTGGCTGTGCCGCTCACCTTGCTGATCTTGGTAGTGATGGAGAATTTTCCCGGCACAAGCTCGCTGACGGTCTTGCTGCGCTACACCGGCCAGCCGAAGGATGAAGAGACGCGTAAAGCAGAGCAGGAGGCAAAGAACATGTGGGATAAGCTGAAGTCGTCCGTCCGGCTAACATCGAAACCAGACGAATAAGCCATGAGGGGTTCAGAGAACCGCGGGTCTGCCTGAAGGAGACCAGCGGTTCTTTGATTTAATCAAGGGGATGAAATGGTTTAGAGGAAACCTTCCCCGAACCAGGTGGAGTAGGCCATTTCGACCTTGCCGAGCACTTCGCCCTCATCGCCTTCGGAGGCATCCAGGGAGAAGCGCCGCAGCTCCAGCAGCATTGTCATGTCGTTGATCGGATCGACGATATTTTTACCCTGGGTATAGACAGAAGGAAGCAGCCGCAGAAGCAGGCGCACTTCGGAATTCTCGTAGATGAACGAAAACCCATTCTCCACGATCTCGGCACTTACCAGGGTCATGCCCTGAACATTTTCGAAAAGCTGGTTGACTTTGGGGGATATCGATTTGTAGCTGGTATAAGCCATCTCACGCTCCTGATTGGGAATGATTGCTGCACGCAAAAATTCTACCACGTAGGGTGCAGGCGAACGATTGATGATGAATGATCGAATGAGAATCAATCCCGGTCTTCGTACAGAGTTGCATAGCCCTCGCGCAAGGCGTATAGGGCGGCCTGGGTGCGAGAAGCCAGGTGAAGCTTGGCCAGGATATTGCTGACATGTGTGTAAATAGTTGCCACGCTGACCACCAGCTGCTCGGCGATCTCCTGGTTGCTCAAGCCGCGCGCTACCAGCTTCAACACCTCTACCTCCCGCCCGGTCAGATGATCGGGTGATGCAGGCTGCTCACCTGGGCTTGCGATCTCACGCAGCAACTTCTGAGCGATCTCCGGGTGCAGGGTGGGCTGACCCCGGTACACCTGGTGGATGGCGCGCAGCAGTTCTTCCGGTCCAGTATCCTTGATCAGGTAGCCGATGGCGCCGGCTTTGATGGCCGGGAAAACCTTATCATCGGTGGCAAAGCTGGTCAGCACCAGGACACGCACCTGAGGGTATAACTCACGCACCTGGCGGGTTGCTTCGATGCCATCTATCTCCGGCATGATCAAATCCATCAATATGATATCAGGCAGGATCGCCCCCACCCGCTCGACCACCTGGCGACCGTCTTGCGCTTCTCCGACCACCTCGATATCCGGCTCGGTATCCAGCAGATCGCGGATGCCGCGCCGCACGATCGGATGGTCATCGGCAATGAAAACCCGGATGATCTCACTCACAGCGGCACATCCACGACCACACTTACGCCCTTTCCAGGAGCGCTTTCGAGGTTGAACAACGCCCCGATCTGCCGGGCACGCTCCTGCATCCCATCCAGACCCAACCCGCCCTGGCTTCCGTTGCCAGCAGTGTCGAAGCCCACCCCATCTTTGGTGACTGTCAAGGTCAGCCTTTCATTTTCCACACAGAGAGTTATATCCACACGGCTGGCACGGGCATATTTCAGGCTGTTGTTCAATGCCTCCAGCGCAATGCGGTAAAGGTTGGTCTCGACCTGCTGTGGTAGGGCTGGAATCTCACTCAGGCTGAGATGAACCGTCGTCCCGCTGCGCCGCTCGACAGCATCCAGGCGGGCATTCACAGGTTGACTCAACCTTGCTCAGGAACACCACCTCCGGTGGCTATACAGCCTTCGAGCTGGATGAAGCGGGAGAGGCGAAGTTCCTGTTCCAGGCACGATTCCCCTACCAGCGGGTGATTTGGCTCCAAACCCCTAATGTGCAGCTTGGTATCCTGGTTTTCTCTCTGCTGGTATTCCTCGCAGCCGCAGTAATCGCAGCCCGCAGCTTGGTACGCCGTAAGGCTACGGGAGTGAACCTGGCCGGGCTGATATCAGCGCTCAACCTGCTGTTCATCGGTGGGCTCATTATCGTGATGCTTCCCGTTGCAACCGGCGGCGATAAATGGCAGTTTTCACTGGAGCCATCGCTTGCACTGCAAGCTGTGCTGGCGATCCCGCTGGTCAGCGGCCTTCTGGCAGCAATATTACTGGTGAAATCCTTGCTTGATTGGCGCAGAGGGAGGGGCATCCACCTGTTCAATGCACTGGTGCTGGTTGGCATGGCAGCCTTTCTGTTCTTTCTGCAAACCTGGAACCTGCTGGGCTGGAGGTTCTGAAAAGTCCACCAGCAAAAGAGAGACGCTCAGGTACTCAGGGAACTTGAGCGTCTCTCGACTCATTTCGCCCTCTAGGCGGAATCTTCCGGAAGGCCCTCCACCAATACAGGCTGGCGAAGTGCACAATACCCAGGAGATGCACAATATATTGGGGATTAACTTGTATTTATGGAAATTTCAACTATAATAATGGTTGTAAGAATTGATCGACTGGATGAGACAGGAGTGCCAGTAATGCAGGATATTGGTAATATGCAGCAAGAAATAGTCGATGTCGGCGGAAGGCTGCGCGAGCTGCGCACCGAACGCCAGCTGACGATCCGCTCGCTGGCAGAGATGAGCGGCCTGAATGTCAACACCCTGAGCTTGATCGAGAATGGTAAAACATCGCCGAGCGTCAGCACTCTCCAGCAGATCGCCCAGGCATTACAGACGCCGATCGCCTCTTTCTTTGACTCTGGAGCTCCCCAGAAGAACATCGTTTATCAAAAAAAAGACCACAGACGAGGGGCAGGTTTTTTACACGGAGTTCTGGAGGACCTGAGCGAAGGCATTCTACCCACTGGATGTGGACCGCTGCTGGTCAGATTGGAGCCATTCGCCGACTGCGGACCGAACCCCATCGTACATACCGGGCAGGAATTCGTGTACTGCCTGGGGGGGCAACTGGTCTATACCATCGAGCAGGAAGATTACCTGCTCGAGCCAGGCGACAGCCTGGCGTTCGAGGCACACCTACCCCACCGTTGGCAGAACTCTGGTGGTTCTCAGACTCACTGGCTGCTTGTGTTGTACCCGGCTGGCGAGAACGATCTGGCAACCGAAAGACATTTCTCTGCCATATAGATAGGACACTCTGATCAAGTGGAATAGACAATAGGAATGGGGTTGATGAGCTCAGGCTCGCCGCTAGCAAAGATAAATTCAAACCGATGTGGACAATTTGACAAATTGTCCTACACAATCTCAGGAGACTTTCAATGAAAATAGCAGTGATTACCGACGACGAAAAGACGATCAGCCAGCATTTTGGGCGCGCTCCGTACTATATGGTCTTTAACATCGAAGACGGGCAGATCGCAGCGCGCGAGCGGCGCGATAAACTGGGGCACAACCAGTTCTCCCACGATCATCATGAGGAAGAACACGGCCAGCTGCATGGGTTCAGCCCGGCAGCCCACGACCGCCATATCCGTATGGCACAGGCCATCGAAGATTGCGAGGTGCTGCTGTGCCGGGGCATGGGCGCCGGCGCTTACTACAGCATGCAGCAGCGCGGTATCCGTCCCATGGTGACAGACATCGCAGATATCGAGCCGGCTGTCCGGGATTATCTGGCAGGCACGCTGGTCGACCACCACGAGCTCCTGCACTAGCCTGCCCGAAATGGCTGCCGGATAGAGGTATGCAACACCAGGTGGTGTGCTGATGGAGCACGTCTTCGGACCCGTTCTCTCCAGACGCCTGGGGATGTCGCTGGGGGTCGATCCGATCCCGCTCAAGACCTGCAACTGGAACTGTGTTTACTGCCAGCTCGGCAGGACGGTTCCGCTTACGAATGAGCGCAAAGAATACATCCCACAGCAAGAGATCCTGGAAGACATTCTCCAGGCTCTGGATAATCATCCGCAAGGAAAGATCGACTGGGTGACATTCGTGGGATCAGGAGAGCCAACCCTGCACACCGGCTTGGGCTGGCTGATCCGCCGGGTCAAGCAGTTCTCGACACTGCCTGTTGCAGTGATTACCAACGGCGCGCTGCTGCACATGCCGGATGTAAGGCGAGATTTATACGCCGCAGACGCTGTGCTCCCCAGCCTGGATGCCGGCGATGCGCAGCAGTACAAGAGGATCAATCGACCCTGGCCGGTGCTGAAGTATGAGCGCGTCGTGGAGGGTCTGGTTGACTTCCGGCACGAATACTCTGGCGAGCTGTGGGTTGAAGTGATGCTGGTGCGGGGGATGAACGACAGCGAGCAGTCGCTGCGCCAGATCGCCCGGCTCCTAGAGGCGGTCCATCCCGACCAGGTGCATCTCAACCAGCCGGTGCGCCCGCCCGCAGAAGCATGGGTGCTTCCGCCGGCTGAGGCGGTTGTTCGGTGTGCTGCGGCGATCTTTGGCGAGATCGCCAGGGTGGTCCCACCCACGAAGGTCGAGATCGAGCTATCCCAGGACGCCGATCTCGTCCAGGCCATCCTCCAAATCATCCACCGCCATCCGATGGACGAGTGCGAGCTGTTAGGTACCCTACAGCGCTGGAGACCGGAGGAAGTGTATGAGAACTTGAGAATGCTCCAGATCAGCGAGCGTGCCCAGGTGGTAGAGCGCTATGGTCAGCGCTACTGGAGCGCTGCCGCTGCTATTTACTCTGATAGAGAATAATCGAAAAAGGCTCACCCAGGGCATATCGACTGGATGAGCCATACGAATTTACCAATTGATTCTGGTTTACGGCACGTAAGCCAGACCGAACGGGTTCAATCCGACGGTCACTTCGCCTGCGTACGCCGGTATCGGGTCACTGCTACTTACGTCGTAGATAGTAACCTTATCGGATGCGCCGCCTGAATGCGTCAGGTAAAGCTTATCCGGGAATTGGGTCAGGGCAATATTGTGCGGCACAGCGTAGGGGGAATCCACTGCCTCGCCAATCACCGTATTGGTCTTGATATCGATGGTGAACAAGGCATCCGTGCCACCGCCGGTCAGATTGGTGGTGTAGAAATACTTGCCGTTGAAGGCCATCCCGGCGCCATGCGCTCCCGGAACTGCCAGCACATCCACCTGTGCCATGGAGAAGCGGTCCAGGACATATACCGCATTGCTGTTCTGAGTTGGGACATACAGGTAGCTGTTGCGGCGGGTCAATGAGAGGTGCGGGTCTTTGCCAACCGCCGCTCGCCCGGTCTCTTCAAAGGTGTCGGTGCGGAACTGGACGACGTAATCGTTCGGTCCGGCAATGCCCAACACGCTGACATACGCCAGCTTGCTGACGTGATCCACGATCACGTCGTGCGGTTTGCCGCCCATCGCCACCAGGTCGGCGGGTGTAGGCACGGTAGCAATAACTTCCAGACTGCGCGGGTCGATCACAGTAGTCGTATTATCGATGTCATTGTTGACCCACAGCTGTTTGCCAACCTGATCGCCCCACATGTGGAAGATACCCCTGCCTGCGGACACCGCACCAAGGACTAAAAAATCATCGGCTTCGAAAACGACAACCCGGTCGTTCGCCCGGTCGCCGACAAAGACCCTGCCTCCAGGTTGAGAATACACGACATACATCGGCTCGGGGAAATTATCCCCCGCTTCCTGGGGAAGTGCGACGTTCATCAGCAGTACACCGCTACGAGCATCAATGACCGAGATGTTCCCTGAGCCGCGGTTTGCGACCACGATCTTGCCCTGCCCCTGCCCATCTCCGGCAGCCTGAGCGGCCCTAAACGAGAAGAACCCGGCAAATAGTGCCAGGATAAGCATGCTGAGGACAGCAATTGATAAACTACGTTTCATCGTATTACTCCTTGGGTTGGTAGGTGGATTTTGTTTCGGTGTGAAAAACGGATTGCACCGTCACCTCGCTGAACACACGGGCCGGAATCCAGACGATTCCTGGCCTGCGATACTATCATCCATGGGTCGATATCCCCCTCAGGATACAAGGAAAAAATTACGTAATTCTTACGAGGATGTTAGGGGAGGGTTATGGGAGGATGGGAATTAGGGATTAGGGACAAGGGATATGGTAATCAGGTACAAGGAAAACAGGTATCTAGTGCTCACGGCTCAAGGAGATCGGCTCACGGAAATGCTAATCCTTATTTCCTGGTTGCCTGATCACCTAATTTCCTAATCACCCAATCCCTAATTTCCTGATCACCTAATCCCTGGGTATTCCTCAGAACTGCAGCCAGCCAGAATCGGCCCAGATTGTCACATCCGGCTGACCGTCGAACATCTTGGCAAATTCGGCTTCCAGGTTGGGGTCGCTGTACAACTTCTGGATGCCTTCCATATTATCCCAGAAGTCGATAGCCAGAAAATCGCCCCCATCCTGGACGTTCAGGTAAGCCTGGTGGCTGGTATTGCCCATCGACTTGCCCATCGGCGAGACTTTCGCCACGATCTCATCGTGTGCCTTGCCAGCATCGGCCGCGCTGCCTTTCAGTTTTCCACGAACAACAACAATGTACCGCATGATATACCTCCAATGGATATGAGTGGTTGAAAACCTGCTCTGGACTCGTTGAGCAGTTGTCTTTCACTATATATGACGGTCAAATTGGATAAAACTTCGCGTTTTTCTTAAAATTCCGCTTTATAATTGCGATTATTCGTCGATCCAGGGATGTCTGGTGACTGAAGTACGATTAGTTCAAAAGGCAATAAAGTTAACTTCTGAGTTTATAACGCGAGAGATTATCAGTGATAGATAACCCTCCCTCAACAGATGCCAGCTATTCGACGGGCGCCGAAACTGCAGCCCTCATAACTTCTGCCCTTGCTGGCGACTCAAAGGCTTTCGCATCCCTGGCCGAGCCGCATCGCAGCGAGCTGCTGACCCACTGCTACCGAATGCTCGGTTCGCTGGAAGACGCCGAAGACCAGGTTCAGGAGACATTCTTACGCGCCTGGCGCCGCCTGGAGACTTACCAGGGGCGGGCGTCTATGAGAGCCTGGCTGTATAAAATTGCCACCAACACCTGCCTGGATGCGCTGAAACGCCGCCCTAAGCGCTCTTTACCGGTGGAGCTGGGTGCGCCATCAGACCCATCCGTTCCATTGGGTGCACCGCTGAGTGGACCGGTATGGATCGATCCATACCCGGACGAGCTTTTGGCACCGGTGGATGCCAGCCCGGAGGCGCGCTACGAGCAGCGTGAGAGCATCTCGCTGGCTTTTATGGTTGCATTGCAGGCACTGCCAGCCCGCCAGCGCTGCGCCTTGATCCTGGGAGACGTGCTGGACTGGCAGGCTGCCGAGATCGCCGAGGCGTTGGATACCAGCGTATCCTCGGTCAACAGCCTGCTGCACCGCGCCCGCAGCACCCTGAATCTGCGCTACAAGAGCCCTACAACGCAACGTATTGAGCCGACCGGTAAAAGCCTAGACCGGCTGTTGGAGGGCTACCTGCGCGCCTGGGAGACAGCCGATATCGAGGCGATCGTTGCCATGCTGACCGAGGACGCCACCTTCCCCATGCCGCCGCTGGCCGCCTGGTACCAGGGGCGCGGGGCAATCCGAGCATTCATCTCAGCCACCAGCCTGGCAGGTCAGGCAGCCGGTCGCTGGAGACTGCGGCCGGTCCGCGCCAATGGTGTGCCAGCCTTCGCATTTTACGTGCGGGATGAAGACACGGGCAAATACTTACCATTTGCCCTGCAGCTCCTGCGCTTCGAGGGCGAGCTGCTGGCGGACGTAACCACCTTTGGCCTGCCCCATCTTTTCAGTGCTTTCAACTTACCATCTGTGCTGGAGGTGAGCGGATCGTCTGGTACATCCTGATCACTCGATTAATCGATAATAGTGGAGATTGTGTGCTTCGTCCGCACACAATCTCCACTCCCCAATCATCTTCGGATGGGTAATAAGAATTCGCGGAGGAATAACGACAGCTTGTGGATGTCAAGACCTATCTGGACCGCATCGGCTATCGGGGTGGAATAAAGGCGGATGTAGAATCGCTGCGCCGCCTGCACCGGCAGCACCTGCTGAGGGTTCCCTTCGAGAACCTGGATATCCACCTTGGACGCCCAATCGTCCTGGATCCTGATCGGCTATACGAAAAGATCGTTCTAAACCATCGCGGTGGATTCTGCTACGAACTCAACGGGCTGTTCGCAGAACTGCTGCTCGAGCTTGGCTTCCAGGTGCAGCGCCTCTCCGCCCGGGTTGCCAAGGAGCAGGGCGGTTTCGGCATCCCCTTCGACCATATGACCCTGCTGGTGAAGCTCGAGAAGAATTGGCTGGCGGATGTCGGCTTCGGCGATTCATTCCGCGAGCCACTGCTTCTGGATGAGGACGGCATCCAGGAACAGGCTGGCGAAAGCTACCGGCTATCGCTTGACAATGGGATATCCACGTACTACAGGCATGGAGATAAGGTATGGAAGCCGCAGTACATTTTCAGCCGGCAGCCCCACGCCCTGGCGGATTTCCAGGCAGGCTGCTGCTACCACCAGACATCACCCAAATCGTCCTTCACCCAGCGGCGGGTATGCTCGATGGCTACGCCAGAGGGCAGAGTCACGCTGAGCGATAGGAAGCTGGTCACCACGGTCAATGGCAGGCGGGAAGAGTGGGATGTGGACAGCGAGAAGGATTATACTGACCTGTTGAGAGAGCACTTTGGGGTGGTGCTCTGACACCCAGTGGAGAGGAACGATGAAAATATGAGACGTAAGATCATAAGCATCTTCTTGCTGCTATCGTTCCTTGCCATACCAGGTTTCAACGGGCAATCAGCACCTGGTTTAATGGAGATAACCATTTATGATGACGCCCTGGGGCAAGGCTGGGAAAACTGGTCCTGGGCGCAGGTAAATCTGGCTGCCAGTGCACCTGTACACAGCGGCAGCTACAGCATAGCTGTCACATACGGCGCATGGGAAGGGCTGTACCTGCACAAAGCTGGCACAGACACGCTGGGGACCACCCACCTGCGCTTCTTCGTCAACGGAGGCGGTGCCGGTTGGCAGCAAGTGAACGTTTATATGAACCTGGAAGTGGATGGCAGCCCGCAAAATGGACCTATGGTAGGGATGCCGCCACTGCCTGCCAATACCTGGCTCGAAGTTAATATCGACCTGAATACTCTCAACCCTGACAACGATATCGTTACCGGGATCACCTGGCAAGATGCCAGCGGCGGCAGCCAGCCCACGCTGTATATCGATGACATCGCATTTATCAGCCCAGAAGACCCGGATGGACCGCAGATATCGGATGCCAGTCTGTGGCCGCGCTCCATCCCGGCAGATGGAGAGACCAGCCTGGTAGTGCGAGCTCGGGTCAGCGATCCCCAAGGAGCAGGTGATATCAGCGCCGTAAACCTGGATGCCAGCAGCCTGGACCTGGGATTGATAGCGATGAAGGATGATGGACGCAGCAATGATGGCGCTGCAGGCGACGGTTTGTATGGCACAGCATTCCACCTACCCGCCGGCACGCCAACGGGCGAATATAAACTGCTTCTGAGCTCTGTTGATCTGGTAGGACACGCCTCGGCTCTGCCAATGGGCGCGCTGAATGTACTCGCGCCGCCGGGCGGGGTGATTCCAGATGCAATACCTGGACATATCGGATGGGGCTCGAACGCCTGGAGCGAGACCCCAGGGCAGGATTGGCAGGTGGAGAGCGGCTTGCCGTGGGATTATGTCTACCAGTACATCACCTACGGCTGGGAGAGCTGGGGGACGAATTTTACCTACCGCTTCGTCCGGCAAGCCTGGAGCAAGGGCTATATCCCGATGGTCACGGTCTATTTGATGCTGGGGACGCCGCCGGATTGCGGTGAAGGAGGCGCGTGCTACGCCTCGAAGCTGAAGAACGCTGCCACAGTCCAGGCATACCTTGATTCATTACAGCGTGCAGCACAGGAAGCACAGGGGAATAAAGCGGTGATCTTCAACCTGGAGCCGGATTTCTACGGCTTCATGCAGCAGCTCAGCAACTCCAACGATCCCCCACCCGGGGTTCAGCCTGACGACCCATCCTCCTATCCGGTCGCGCTGAACAAGAGCGGCTATGCAAACACATTGGCTGGATTCGGGCGTTATATGGTGGACCTGGTCCACGCCACCGCCCCCAATGCCCTGGTTGCTCCCATGGCAAGCATGTGGGCGACCAATGGCGACCCGCAAACAGTGACGTCTCAGCAGGCCGCGCAGATGGCGCAGCGTACTGCAGCCTTTATCGACGCTATGGGTGGTGCCCAGTCTGACTTGCTGGTGGTCGAATGGAGCGACCGGGACGCCGGTTCCGGGCTGCGTCCGTGGTGGGATGATACGGATCGGGAATCCCCGCGTCCTACACGCGCCATCTTGTGGGCCAATGCCCTCTCACAAGCCTCCAACAAGCGCCTGTTCCTGTGGCAAATGCCGGTAGGCAATATGAGCCTGGATAATACCTGCGACCATTACCAGGATAACCGCGCTGCGTATGCTTTCAACCACCCAAGGGACCTGGTGGATGCCGGCGTGGTTGGCGTGCTGTTCGGCGGTGGGGCGGCTTGCATGACACAGGTCTGGACGGATGGTGGTTATGTAGCCAGCCAGGGTGCAATCGCCTATGAAGCACCTGCCCAACCACAGAATCTCGCAGTGGAAGCGATCAACGGTCCGCTAGTCAATCTGCGTTGGGACGAGAACGTAGAGCCAGACCTATGGCGATACCGCCTGCAATACCAGAATAATGCGGTCAGTGGGATTTATGTTGTTTATCTTGGAAAACGGAACTCGTACAGCCTGCTGCTGCCCCAGGCCGGATCGTGGCAGATTACGATCGCAGCGCAGGATGCAATGGGCAAGCAAAGCGTCATGTCAGCACCTGTGAACGCGACAACCGTTTCTAACGCTGCTGGTATACACCTGCCTCTAGTGCTGCGCTAGAGAATTACCCGGCTGAGCTTATCCAGGCGAGATAGCTCCTCATCCGTGAGGCGGAACTTCATCGCCCCGGCGCTCTCCTGCGCCTGGTGGACTTTGGTTGCACCGGGGATGGTCACGATGATCTCGCCGTGAAAATGGATCACCCAGTTCAAAGCAACCTGCGCCGGTGTGGCGGCATAGCCCTCGCCAATCTCCTGCAGGGCATCGACCAACTGACCTGTGCGCTCGATCTGTCGCCGGAACATCCAGCGGCGGTAGAAGGGTTTGCTCTCTAGTAGGGTTGGGTCATTGTGGTATTTGCCAGACAGCAGCCCGGACTCCAGCGGCGTATATGCGATGATCGTTACCCCCAATTCCCTGGCAGTCTCTAACACGCCATTGCTCTCGATCACCCTGTGCAGCAGACTGAAATAGACCTGGTTGACTGCCAGCGGCAGGCCGCGCTTCTGCAGGGCGGCATGAGCGCGCCGCACCTGAGCGGCGCTGAAATTGCTCACCCCTACCGAAGCGATCTTCCCGGCTTCGACCAGGTCGGCCATGGCATCCATCTCTGCCTCTGGCGATGAGAAGCTCCACGGCTGGTGGACCATGTAGTTATCGATGCTGTAACCGTCCAGGTA
>JAQBDA010000319.1:0-16267 GCA_032124675.1 Chloroflexota bacterium | reverse complement strand
GAAAGAATAGAGTGTTTAATAATCTTATACCGATGTTACTAGAAAAGCAAGAGGGAATTGGTATTGATACTAATTGCCGTACGTCACCTAGTCTACGCCGTCCGTCCGCAGCCGGATCACCAACAGCCCGGAGGCTCATTGTCAATGCTGGTGAGCGAAGCGGCGCAAGCCAGGAAGCGCTTGGGATCCACCCGACGAGGACCTGGAGCGATCAAGCGGGCGAACACCCAGCGCAAGAAGACCCAGGTGTTGACCAGGATCAAACCCACCGCCAGCAGGAAGAAGCGCAGGGCGGGATTGCGCGAACTGGTACCACCTCGCACCTGGCGCATGGAGCGGTAGCTGCACTCGATGCCGAAGCGTCGGCGATAACGGGCATAGATCTTCTGAGGTGTTCAGTTGAGGTGAATGACGATAAAAGCCAGCCAATTGCGGCGTCGCTCGCCGGTCTTTTCGGGAACCAGGCTGGCGAAAAGGGCTAGGTTGGGCGGAGCCATAGTTTCGATTCGTTGTCTACGGCGACTGGCGTAGAATCAGTGGCAGATACAATTTTATGGGAGTAATGCCGTTTGTGCGCCAAACCTCAGTGCCGGTGGTGATGTTGTTGGTGCCTGCGTACAGATAGTCTCCAATAACAACCATGGATTGGCAAGCCCCATTATGGATGTCACCGAAACCGTCTACATTGGCCTGCTCCCATGTGAGGCCGTCGGCACTGCGCCAGACCTCCGCCCCGCTGACGATGTTCTGGGCGCCTACGTAAAGGCTGTTTCCAAAGACGGCCATAGAGCCGGCCAATCCATTGTTAGTGTCACCGAATCCATCGGCGTTGACCTGGTTCCAGGCAGCGCCATCGCTGCTGCGCCAGACCTCCCCTCCGGTGGACAGGTTAACCGTCCCCACGTAGAGGAAGCCGTCGAAGACGGTCATGGAAGATGCGATCAGGTTGTTGGCGTCGCCGAAGCCATCGGTGTTGACCGGATTCCAGGCTGTGCCGTCAGAACTGCGCCATACCTCGGCCCCGTTTGTAGAGTTTCTAGTACCCACGTAGAGGTAGTCGCCGAAAACGGCCATAGAGTCGGCCAATCCATTGTCGGTGTCTCCGAAGCCATCGGCATTGACCTGGTTCCATATTACGCCGTCAAGGCTGCGCCAGACTTCGGCCCCGCTGGTAAAATTAGAGGTCCCCACGTAGAGGTACCCGCTGAAGACAGCCATGGAATAAGCGCCCTTGTTATTGACGTCGCCGAAGCCGTCTGCGTTTGTCTGGTTCCAGGTCGTGCCATTGGCGCTGTGCCAGATCTCGACGCCAGAGATGGGATTCCAGGTACCCATATAGAGGCTGAGGTTGAAGATGACCATGGAAGGGGCGCCTTGGTTATTAGCATCGCCAAAACCGTTGGTGTTGACCTGGCTCCAGGTTGTGCCGTCGGGGCTGTACCAGACCTCTGCCCCGCTGGAGAGGTTATACGTGCCCACGTAGAGGCCACCGCTGAAAACGCCCATGGTGCTAGCTTCCTTGTTATTGCGGCCGAAGCCATCGGCGTTGACCTGGTTCCAAAGGGAGGGCGAGGTGGCAGGCTGGCCGTGGAACCGCGCGCCATCGTCAGGTGTGTTTACAGTGAGGATCGCAGCGTGAGTTGCTGATGGTGGTCCAGCACCCAGGGCTAGCCAAATGGTCAAGGCCGCAATGGGAAGCCGCTCGAAAGCCCTAGCGCATACGACAGAAAGCGTTTTTCGTTTCATAGCACGGCTCCCTGGACTCATCCGCTGGCGAGCCCAACGAAGTTTAGGCAGAATAATCTGTCTTATTCCCAAAAAATATCGGTATATGCATACTCTACAGCTTAACTGCTTCGCTAAATGATTATCTCTATAATATCTGCTCTGATTTGCGGAAGGAAGATCGCCTCTCCCTACCATGGGCTGAGTAGTAACCTAAAATCGTGATTTACTGAATTCATCTTACATCCGTAATTGTTAAAAAGCAAGAGCTAATAAGTATTTCTGTTGCCGTCCGTCACCTAGTCTACGCCGTCCGTCCGCAGCCGGTTTTGTAGACTATGTAACACACTCAATTCAAACACAAGGCAGGATTAGAATGCCAGATAAAGGGAATTGTGTCATGTGCGGCAAACCGCTCAGGGGGCGGCAGAAGATGTACTGCTCCCGCGCATGCAAAAACAAGGACCTGCAGAGCTACCAGGCCCAGCAGCGGCGTGGGTTGAGGCGCAAACGCCGGCTGATTGATGAAGCGGGTGGACGATGCACGATCTGCGGCTACCGGGAGAACCTTGCGGCGCTGGTATTCCACCATACAGAATATACCGGCAAGGATTTCAAACTGGATATGCGCTCGCTGTCCAACCGGCGCTTCGAGGCGGTGCGGCTAGAAGTGGATAAATGCGTGTTGGTGTGCGCTAACTGCCACGCCCGGCTGCACAACCCTAATCTCGATCTTGAGTAAATCCCCATTCGGCGGACTTCCTGCGACTATCGCACTTGACCATAACCCCCCGGCAAGGTAAAATCTGAATCCCTCCAACGCGGGCGTCGCCAAGTGGTAAGGCATCAGCCTTCCAAGCTGACATTCGTGGGTTCGAGTCCCATCGCCCGCTCAGGTGATGTGCCTGGTGCGGCGAATATGCTTACCCTGCACTCCGCACAATCTTATCCGGGCCCGTAGCTCAGCGGCAGAGCGGACGGCTTAAGCAGACGCAAGACTGCAATGGGCTGCCTGTGGAGCAATCTGCAGGTGACTCCTGTCAAAGTCGGGGAAGCCTTAATCATGCCAGCGAATGTATAAGCGATGCATGACATGGTAATCCCGAGCCAAGCCTCTTACGAGAGGAAGGTGTAGAGACTGGACGGCAGGCGCCCCTCCGGGGCGAAGGGACAGTCCAGCCCACAAACCCGCACGGGGCAGCGAAAGCTGCAGTGGGATGCATAACCGTTTGGTCGCAGGTTCGATCCCTGCCGGGCCCATATCGCCGAAGGAAGGCGCACCACGCTGGTGCGCCTTCCTTTTTCCTCTGGCGTTTAATTTCACCCCTTCAAATTTTCCCGGCAGGATTCGGTTATTGACCGGGAGCGCGGTAATTGCCGCTCTTCTTGGCGGCTTTGTCGACCTCGTCGGGTGTCAGCAGCACGGTTGTTTTCGTCTTAACCGCGCCGCTCGCGCCTACGATCAGGGCTGCCGCCGCAGTTTCGACATTATCCACACCCTCGACAATGGCGATGCCATCGTAATCTCCGAAGGCGAAGTAATAAGCAACCAATTTGCCGCCCAGGCTTTTGACCAGCTTCTCAGTGGCTTCGCGTCGGTTTGAGCCGCCTTCTTTGATAAGCCCTTTCAATCCTTGTTCGGTATAGCTGAATTGCACCATGAATGATGCCATCGGTCCACCTCCTCTGTATTCTGATATTATATCATCGGAATTATCGCCTTTGTATAATCGACCCAAGTTGATCCCTCAGGCAGCGGCTGAGGTTATTTAAAGTATTTTACAGCCCAAATGGATAAGAACCCAAAACTGTTTGGTTATGATAACCACGCTTATAATATGCATATGGGTAGATCTGTACAAGATACCGAATTGTCATTATTTACGGAAGATTTGCAGTATTTCCACAATAGGGCAGCAGATGATGATCTGAGGATATAGATATTTATGAAGGGTAAAGCCAAGTGTTACGGTGAATTGTACGCCTATTGCGAAACCGTGCCATTAGTGGACTGTCACGATCACTCGATCAAACTAGGTCCTATGTACACTGATCCTATTCAAGTAATTATCGGTGAGTATTTCCTTACTGATTTGGGTAGCGCTACTACTGAAGCTGATGCTCGTATACTGCTCAATCAAGAAATTCCCTGGGAAGAACGCTGGCCAATTCTGGAAAATGCCTGGCGACGTACCTGTCACACGGGTTATGCCCAAGTCACTCGTCGAGTACTCAAGAAATTCTATGATGAGGATGAGGTGACATTAGATGCGTTGCATCGTATGGAAGAGAGGCTAATCGATTTAGAAGACGAAACAACATTTGAAGCCATTCTTGATGAAGCCAAGATTACTGTCCGGCTGGCAGATGTATGGCCTGACGTGAGGCGAGTGTTGGATGGCACATATGAATTAACTCCACGTGCTCGGTTGGTCATTCCCCTACCTGCATATCATCGTATCCGAGACTATATGGGTGTGCAAGAATTGATTGCCCCTCTGGAACGAACGGTCACGACCCTGGATGAGTATATTGGTGCCTGCCGTGAGATTTTCGAAGGCTTCAAAACGTATGGCGCGGTTGCCTTTAAGGATCAGTCTGCTTACTTCCGTTCACTTAACTATAGAAACCCGTCACGTGCCGAAGCAGAGAAGCTGTTCAACTGGTTTATGGAAGACCCGCTGCGCAGTGCATCATACCCCGAGGGGGTGCAGCCTCTTGATGACTATCTTTTCCATACTTTTATGCGCATGGCACGAGATATGGATTTACCGGTTCAGGTTCACACAGGACATCTGGCGGGCTTATATGGCGATATTACCAGAGCAAATGCTGCCGGTTTAGCCAACCTGCTTATGTTACACCGCGATATGCGTTTTGATCTGTTTCACGCCAACTGGCCCTATAGCGGAGAAATCCTATTTCTGTGTAAAGCTTATCCCAATGTAGCCCTGGATTTTTGTTGGACCAATGTGATTGATCCCGTTTATTGTCAAAATCTATTTCGTCAAGCGCTTTCAAGTGTTCCCCATAGCAAAATCCACGGGTATGGTTCAGATTTTGGCGGTTTTGATAATCCACCCGGTGGTGGTTACGTTGATCGAGCCTGGGCACACGCACAGATCGCCCGTGAGAATGTGGCTATTGCTTTATCGGATATGGTGGAGCTAGAACACCTCAGTTTAGAAGAGGCCAAAGAAGTTGCCTATGCGTGGTTATTTGGTAACGCTAATCAATTCTATCGGCTAGGACTATACGACAACATGCCGCCCAACAGCGGCGTAGTGCCGGCCTCAGATGCGGGGCACTAAATTTATCGCAGCCTTGCGTGAGTGAGTTGGCGTTAATTGTGTGGTTCGGGGCGGATGGCACATACTGAGTGTTAGAATTAAGTACCTATAACCGTTTGATTATGTGTCGATATAGCCGGAATATACAAGGTTGATCGGTTGATCCCGTGACCCGCGCAGCCTGCTGGCCCAGCCTCATAAATAGGAGGAAAGCAATACGATGACCACCCTCTTCACCATCGGCCTGACAATCAACATGCCAGACGGCGGCCGTTACGCCCGCAAGCTGCTGAACTTGTACTTCACCGATATGCCAGCGGACATCAACGCGACCGCTTACAATCTGTGCGACGCCAACGAAGCTGTACAAACACGGAAGTTCTCCAATCTGACACTGAAGCGCGCCGACGCATGGTCCAGCCCGGAGGGCAGCTTGAACATATTCGCACTGCTCTCCGTCTCCGGCGAAGACTCCACCTTCATAGAGCAGGTTATCGCCAAATACATGGACGGCTTCCCCGACTACCTGAAGAAAGCAAGTGGCGGATATTTCTCCCCCACCGGCTTTCCGCCCGACATCTCCATACAGCCAACCGATTGGAACGCCGAGGTTCACAACGCTTAGCACTTTGATTTATGACCTCGCAATTCAACCGAAATTACCCAATATAGCCATACTGGATAAGAACCTACAACCGTTTGGTCGCAGGTTCGAACCGCAGTTTCACCGATTCCTCCCGAGCCCATACCTCATTTGACGGCGCACCAGCCCGGGCGCCGTCCACTCAACAACAACCCCGGCTACCTTCTCCGCCTTTAGGAAATTTGCAGTAGAATTACGTCCTGGTGACCTTATCTTTGGAGACAATATGCTGACTCGTGTGCGCAACAACCTGCGCCTGAGCTGGAAGCAGGTCTCTGCTTCAAGCGCGGCCCCCTTGCCGCAGCTCAGCGCCAGCGAGCAAACCAGATCAACCTGGGCCAGGCTGATCGAATCTTACGCCGATGTCCCCGCTGTTTATCAAGACTTCTTCGAACCCGCCCTGGGGGTTGGACGAGAGTTCCCCTATACGCTGCTCATCCCTGCGACCGAAGGGAAACTGTTCAGGACTCGCGAGCTGCTGCTGTGTGATTTTGAGGATGGCATCCACCTCCTGGAGAGCAGCGGCAGCTCATATGAAGCCCGCTGCTATCCCCTGCAAGGCATCAGTTATCTCGAGGTCAGGACGATCCTGTTGGATACCCGCATCAAAATTACCGGCCTGACCGAGACCGGCGCTCCTGCATCCTCGACGCTCCGGATCAATTCTGCGTGCAGCCATCTGTTTGCACCCCTCCTGGAACGGATGCGGCTTGCCGCGGACGGCGCGCCGGGCACGCTTCAAAGCCCGCACCCGGGGGTGTTCGATCATTGGAACAGGTTGAATTACAAGTTTATGAACTATGCCAGAGGCAGCCTGCTGGGGGGAGACCGGGTCATGCATGCCATCCTGCAGCCTGAGATCCGGGCCAACCAGGTGACGCTCCTGGGCAGGACGTTCTACAGGACCATCGCGCCAGCCCTGGCGTGCATTCTGACCGAGCGGGAGCTGATCCTCATCCGGGAAGATATCCGGCTGGTTGGGGGGCATCGATACGGCGGCATCTGGGACTACATCCCGTTGGGGGTGGTCACAGACATGGCATTGAACGACAGGGATGACCGCTTGCTGGTGCTAGCCATCCGGCTGCCGGGAAGTGCACCTCTCGAGTTCCAGTTTCAAGCTGCTGCCCGGCCGGAAATCGAACAGTTGCTGGATACATTCAGGAAGCTTACCACCTGATGCCGCGCGCATAACCGTCCGGTCGCAGGGTCGAAAGGATCATTCAATAAGGAGTAAAAATGGGCACTGAACTTAACCCAAACGAAGGAGAACAGCATAAATCGATCATGGTTCGCCAGAGCGGAGGCGACGCGGTCTATGGGATCGGTCTGTTCGGCGCATGGGCATATTATCTCAGCCAGGCCACCTCATGCCATCCCCCCCACCAGCCCGCCCAGGCGCTGGATGGCGCGCTCGATCGGCCACGACCAGTCGGCTGCGTTGAGACGGATGAAATCCCGGAACTGGTTGGTGGCGGAGAATACATAGCCGGGCGTCAGGGTGATGCCCTCCTTCAGCGCCAGCTTGTACAGCTCCAGCGAATCGACCCCCTCGGGAAGCTGCACCCACAGCACAAAGCCGCCGCTGGGGCGTGTCAGGCGCGTCCCCATAGGGAAGTGGCTCATCACCGCTTGTGACATCAGTGCCACGTTGCGGTCGTACTCACGCCGGATGCGCCGCAGGTGGTGGTCGTAGCCGCCGCTCTCCAGGAAGCGCGCCACCACCATCTGCGGCAGGGTGGCAGTCGCCGTGCTGTTGGTGAACTTCAGCCATTCCACGACTGCCCGGAAGCGTCCCGGGGCCACCCAGCCCACTCGCAGGGCGGGGCTGATGTCCTTGGAGAAGGACGAGCACAGCATCACCAACCCCTGGCGGTCGAAGGCTTTAGCGACCAGCGGTCGCCGTTCGGAGAAATACAGCTCGCCCGAGACATCGTTCTCGATCAGCGGCACCTCGTGCCGGCCCAGCAGTTCGACCAGCTCGCGCTTCTTCTCGTCCGGGATGCAGCTCCCCAGCGGGTTGTTGAAGTTGGAGATCACCAGTACCGCCCGCACCGGGTTGATCTCCAGCGCCAGCCGCAGCGCCTCCAGGCTGATCCCTTCCCGCGGGTGGGTGGGGATCTCCAGTGCCCGCAGGCGGTGTACCTCCAGGCTCTGCAGCGTGCCGAAATACATCGGCGATTCGATCGCCACGATATCACCCGGTTGGCATACCGCGTGCAGGCACAGGTCGATCGCCTCTACCCCCCCCGAGGTGACCACAATCTCGTTCGGCGAGAGGTCGCACCCCGCCGCCACTGCCCGCTGTGCGATCTGCACCCGCAGCTCCTCCAACCCGGGCGGCAGCAGGTATTGGTGGCTGTGCTGCCCTGCCTGGCGCGCCAGGGATGCCGTCAGGCGGTTGAGCTTATCGACCGGCATCAGGTTGATATTCGGCATGGCGGCGCCCAGCTGCACCAGCTCCGGGTTGAGCGTGTCGCGCAGCACCATCATGATCAGCTCGCGCAGCCCGACCTGGGTCGGGTCGGGGCTGGGTGAGGAAATCTCCGGCTCGGGCAGGCGTACTGGCAGGTGGGCGCGCACGTAATAGCCGGACTGCGGGCGCGCTTCGACCAGCCCGCGGTTTTCCAGCAGCAGGTAGGCGTTCAGCACTGTGCTGATGCTGACCCCCTGCTGGCGGCTCAGCTCGCGTACGGAGGGGATGCGCTCGCCGGGGGGGTATGTCCCGCTCTCGACCAGCGCCGCGATCCGTGCAGCGACCTGTTCGTACAGCAGGCGCTTGCTGGGGGAGTGAGCGGGCGTGATTTCCATCGATCGATACAGTTGTTTTTAGGATTAACCGGTACAGTTGATTATAGCATAAACTGTTATGGTTACAATTCGTGTTTTCTGCATCTGTACTTTTCACTGCGTTTCTGGCACAATATATTCGGTTCGATAGAGACGCAATTGGAGGTGTATCATGGTGTTGAAAAACTTCGACCAACCGACAGTACTCAAACCGCACGAGCTGGGAGTATACGACTCCAGCCTGTATGCCGCGCAGACCGAGATCGTTTGTGAGACCGGCCTCCTTTGGGTCACCTGCAGCGGCGACCTGGAAGATCATGTGCTCATGCCGGGCGAACGCCTGTTGGTAAACCACGGCGGCAAGGTCGTCATCGAGGCGATGCGCGAATCGCAGATGCGCATTATCTCCCCAGAAAACCGTAACTGACCCTACAACCAGCCAGACGATAGGGTCCTGCCCCGGGGATACGTCCCGGACTGGGACTCCATGCGGCTGGTGATGATTCCTAACAGAATTACAAACATCCCCCAAAGTCGGGGATTTTTGTTTTAATTACAGGACCTTGCACTGGGTGGGATGCCGCCAAGGTTCGCCATATAGTACGCAGCCCCCGTGTGGCGCTCAATTTCAACACCAATGCAGACGGCGGCGAGGTAGGCGTGCTGGTCGGCCAGGCGCGCATCTTGTCGGAGCTTGTGGACGCTCAACGTCTGGCGGCATTCGCCGAAAAGTACGCTGAGGGGATCAAGGACCTGGGTATGACACCCGAGTCGATGCTGGCTGAGTATCGGACAGCGGTTGTGGTAGAGCCAGAAGCGCTGCGTGGCTTCTAGCCGGCTGAGGATAGCTCTGGTGATGCGATCCCAGCAGGTGAAAGGAGTTCAAACATGAGTCGACGTAAAAGCCCAATGCTAGAGCTGTTGTCGATTTTGCTGCCGCTTGCCGTGCTGCTGACTGCTTGCCAGTTATTTTCTCCGGCCAATACGCCTGCGGCTCCACTGACCGTGCAGGCTGAACCTGCGGCGAGTGCTACATCAATCAGCCCGGCTGAGAGTCCTACGTCTGAACCGCAGGATGGCTCAGCCGGGGTCCCGCAGGGACTGGCAGCCTCCCTGGAATCCCTGGGCGGTTATCCTTGCCCGGACAGCGACTTCACCTGTGTGAACGTGACCGTCCCGCTGGACCATTCGAACCGCCGCAACAGGAGCACCATCGAGGTGGTGTTCGGGGTGCTGCCGGCCCGCGGTGAACGTCAGGGCATGTTCGTTATCGCCAGCGGCGGGCCGGGTGCATCCGGTTTGCTGAGCGCCGATTCTTATGTTTTCTACTATGATAAGCGCATCACCGAGCACTTCGATATTGTTTTCTTCGACCAGCGCGGCGTGGGACTGTCGGGTGGCTTGCAGTGCCCGGATGCAGCCGCAGCGTTCTATCGCTCCGATTCGGATGCCAGCACGCCCGCCAGCGAAGAGCTGCTGCTGGACAGCGCCCAGACCTTCGCCGAGGCCTGCGTGCAGGAGATGGGCAATCCGGAGATCCTTTCCTACATGGACACCCAGCAGGCGATCCAGGACCTGGATCTGTTCCGCCAGCTGACCGGCGAGCAGCAGTTCTGGCTGTATGGCGAGAGCTACGGCAGCCAGTTCGCCCAGGCATACGCTGCGGCCTACCCTGAACACCTGGCGGGATTGATCCTGGATGGCACGGTCGACCTGACCCTCTCGGGAGTCGAATTTCTGGAAGGGCAGGCACGCGCCTTCAACCTGGTGCTGGAGCAGACCCTGCAGGCCTGCAACCAGGACGAAGCCTGCGCCGAGGCGATGGGCGAGGATGCCCTGTCGGTATATGACCGTCTGGCCGCCCAGTTGAAAGGCTCGCCGCAGGCATTCGATTTCCCCCTGCCCTCGGGAGGGCTTGCCAGGCGCGCGATGACCTTCTCTGACCTGGAGACGGCCGCGGCCTCATACATGTATTCTGAGACAGCACGCATGATCTTCCTGCGCGCCCTGGCGGCTTATGCCTGGGATGGCAATCTGGTTCCCCTTGCACGCACGCTGTACGATGCCCTGGTATTGGACCCGCGGACAGAGCAGGCGATTCTCAACCCGTCTTACTCGGATGCGGTCTACTACGCGGTAGAGTGCCAGGATTACGCATACTTCAACGGGACGGTGGAGGAGCGCGCCCTGGCCTACCTGCATGCGGGTGACGGGCTGGATGCCAGCCTGCCGCGCTTTGCATCCGTCTTCTACAGCGACCTGCCGTGCGTGTTCTGGCCCAATGCCCGGCGTGATCTGGCCCGGCCCGAGCCGCTGGCTGCCGAAGGTCTGCCGGTGCTGGTGCTCAATGCCACCAGCGACCCCGCCACACCCTATTCCAACGCCCTTGCAGTGCATTCCCGCCTGGCAGATGGCTACCTTGTTACGATGAGCGGCGGTCCGCACGTCATCTATGCCTGGGGGCATGCCTGTGTCGACGATCTGGTGGCCGATTACCTGGTGGATGGCCAGACACCGCCGCAGGCGGAAACAGAATGCGAAGGTGTGGTGGCGGACTGGTTCGTCCCCCTGGCTCCGAGCACTGCCGCCGATTTTGAAAACCCGCTGCAGGCACTGGCTTCGGTGGACGACGAGATCTACTTCCTACCCGAGTATTATTACTGGGACCTCAAGACACCCACCTCGGTCGGCTGTCCGTACGGCGGCAGGCTGACCTTCGAAGCGGAGGAGCCGGGTGAAGTCTTGACCCTGGTGGAGTGCGCATTCTCGGATGGATTTGTGATGACCGGCAATGGCACGTATAATGATGATATTGGGCTGTTCACCCTTGATGTGATCGTCAGCGGTCTGGCACAGGGTAACCTCACCTATACCCGAGACGCAGACTGGAACCAGCATGTCAGCGGCGTATACGACGGGCAAACGATTGAACAGTCACAGTAACCTGTTGCCGCAAGTTGCTGCTGGCGGATCAACCGTTTTATTGTGCGGGGTGCCAGATATGAGCATTCCAACACACATCGGGAAACTATAAGAGCCTCTAGCTAACGTCACGATCTCCATCACGAGCGCCGGGAAAAATGTAGAGTTACCCGGCCTGCTTCTGGAATATAATATCAATCACGAGCCAGATCCCGGGTCTTTTCGTGTGAAAGGAGGATATCTGCCATGAAAAGATATCTGCCTGTACTTTTGATCGTTGTATTATTCGTCCCGGCATTCCAGACCGTCGCCCTGGCTGGAGATATCGACGCTGCCGGGGATACTCTCTTTCGCATCCAGGTCCGCAACCGCTCTGGCGACCAGGTTTTTCTCACCCTAGCGGCTCTGAACCGGCAGGATGCTTACCACCTAGTGATTCCCCCCGGCGAGGAGCGGGCTTTTGGCGTTCAAGCCGGTCTCTATGCCCAGACTACCTTCGCCTGCGGCAGTTCGGCGACCGGCACGCTGGAAGTGTTCCAACAGCTGCGTTTGATATTCCTGCCATGTGCCGGGTTAGCGCCGAACGCTGGCGCACCCACCCTGGAGAAGATCCATTTGACCGATGCCCCGCGTGGTTTGAAATGGCACTACCGCTACGGTACGCTGTTGAAGGGTCTGGGTGGATCGGGCGGCGCTGGCGCGGCGGGTAGCTGTGATTACACAGCCAATGCAGAGGTGACCATCTACAATCGTCCGAGTTTCGGCGCACAGGTCTTCTCGGTGCAAGGACCGGGCTTGACCGTCCAGCCATCGGCTCGCAGTGCAAATGGCTGGTACGGTTTCGACCCGGGCATCGCCCAGGCTGCCAATATCGGCCCCTTCCGCCTGCGCTGGCTCCCACCGGGATCAGGCGCTGTCACCCCTGGCTGCTTCAGCCTGCCAGTGATCTGGACGCCGCGCGCCGGGCTGTGCTACGACATGCCGATGTTCGACACCAACGTGTATGCCAGCCCGGACCTCAGCTCACCGGTGTTGTTCGTGTTGCATCTGGGTGAATTTGCCCAGGTGTTGGGACATACGACAGGCGGTGACTGGGTGCAAGTGGACCTGGGACCGGGTAACACTGGCTCGCACGTTGTCGGCTGGGTAGAAGCCAGCACCACCAACGTCAACGGTCCGTGCAGCGGTCTGCCGGTTATCGGCCCTTAGGAGCGGTCCGCAGCGCATTATATAAACCTGCCTGGTGTGCAGAACAGGTCGCGTTCGAAAAAGGAATACAAGATGGAACAGGATAAATCGCCAAAGGAACAGAAACAAGGCCTACAGCAGCAGTCGGAGCAAGAGCAGGAGCAGCAGCGCATCAGGCGACAGCAAGAACAGCAGCAATTGGACCAAGAGCAGGAGCAAAAGCGGATTCGGCGGCGGCAAGAACAGCAGCAGTTGGACCGAGAGCAAGAACAAAAACGCTTGCGGCGGCAGAAGGAGCAGCAGGACCTGGGTCTACAGCAGAAGGAGCAGCAGGAGCTGGAGCAGAATAAGCAGAAGCAGAAGCAGTTAGAGCAAGAACAAGAACAGAAACGAATACGACGACAGCAGGAGCAGCAAGAGCTGGAGCGAGAACAGGAAGAGAAACGAAAAAAGCGCCAGCAGGAACAGCAGCAGTTGGAGCAGCAGAAGCGGAAAGAGCAGAAGTCATAACCCCTGGCAGCCTGATTGGGGATGGATCAGCCTCACGCGTCGATCAGGTCGAACGCGTGCCGGTTGCCGCTCTATTGCATGGATAGAGCAGCCTAACAAGAGTGATAACCCCGTATTGCTGTTGTAAATATATAATGAATGTGGAACTGTATACAGGTGCATGATCTCTGCTACGACCTGCATATCAGTCCAACGTGCTTATTGTTTTTCAGTTGGCGAGAGAGCGGGGGCGTTTGGCGATATGTCGAAAAAGATATTGTTCTTGATAATCATCCTGGTGGCTTCTTTGCTGCTTGTCAAAACAGCGCACGCCATCAATGATATTACGATCGATGCTGCTTTGGGTGATTGGGGCGACGAGGTAGGGTTCTATCTCGATCCATATGGTGATGCCACCCCCGCCCGGACTGATATCACCCAGTTTGGTCTGGCTGTTGTGAATAATGACCCTGCCCCCGAGTCGCTTGCCTTGATGATGGTGACGGATGATTATATGCAAACCGGCAACCGGTTCGGTGACAGCCATCAGATGGTCTTCTACGTTGGTCCATATACGATCATCGTCCAGATCCAGAACGGTTGTGACGCTGTGAATTGGGTGACAGTCAGCCCCACCTCAACAACGGATTACACAGCAGTTGCAGCCGCTACGGTATCGCCTCCTGTATATGCCCCATCGCCGGAGAACGACTCTACGCCTGACTGCGCCATGGAAATCGAGTTTCCCATCT
Source organism: Chloroflexota bacterium (assembly GCA_032124675.1). GTDB lineage: Bacteria > Chloroflexota > Anaerolineae > Anaerolineales > UBA4823 > JAQBDA01. Next base: position 2,468 of record JAQBDA010000319.1, on the reverse strand, counting down.
CTGCTCTCCCGCTTCTCGACACAGATTCAGATGGCAAACTGCTTGATGAGAATTTCGCAACCTATTATTACACCCGCCAGTCCGGCGGGGTGGGTAATGATAACGATACGGGAGGCAGTGGAGTCTCACCTTCTGCGGTGACCCTGAAAACATTCAGTGTCAGGACGGACGTTAAAACCAGTCACGCCAATGCTGCGTTGGTTGGCAGCGGTTTGTTTATCGCAGCCATACTTATTGGGGGGCGCTCCTACCTGTCCCGTAGACATTTGGCCTAGGTAATCGCCAGTCTCCCCACCTGCAGGAATGTTTGGTCAATATCTTCGGATATTGATTCTCAACCCCCTGGCTTAAAACCGCAAAATAGGACATAATAGATCGAATATTTCCTCCGGCTGGCGAGGTAGGGTTATGACTCACGCCAGCCGGATGCGTTCATTAGAAAGGATCGATCTATGGTTGAAAAAAGCCTGCAAGAGCTGGACTTCCCCAAGCTGACCCGCCGCCGATACACCCCATCACCGGCCGCCTGGGAGGACCAGGTGTTGTATTTTATGATGCTGGACCGCTTCTCGGATGGCAGAGAGCAGGGCTATCGCGGTAATGACGGTGAGCCGGTCTCCGGCGGCACTACCCCGCTCTTCCAGACGGGTGATGAAGGCAGCGCCGTGCAGGACGAAGCCAGCGCCGCCCGCTGGCGGGATGCTGGCGGTCGCTGGGTGGGCGGTACGCTGAAAGGGCTGACCAGCAAGATCGGCTACCTACAGCGCCTGGGCGTCACCGCGTTGTGGGTCAGCCCAGTCTTCCGGCAGGTACCCTTCCACGAGTCTTATCACGGCTATGGCATCCAGAACTTCCTGGACGTCGATCCGCATTTCGGCACACGCCGCGACCTGCGCCGCATGGTGCGCACTGCCCACCGCCACGGCATCTACGTCATTCTGGATATCATCCTCAATCACAGCGGGGATGTCTTCGCCTATGACCCCGACCGCCACTGGACGCAGGACCCGGGCAGCGGCGAGTGGTACCTGGACCCGCGCTGGGATGGAAGCAGGTACACGCCGGCCGGCTTCCGCGATGCCAGCGGGCAGCCCAATCTGCCCTTCGCCCCGTACGACCCGGATGATGAGCGCCAGGCATGGCCGCGCGGGGCGGTCTGGCCGGCAGAGTTTCAACGGCCGGAGACGTTTACCGCCAAAGGGCGCATCAGCAATTGGGACCACGCCCCCGAGTTCATGGAGGGCGACTTTTATAATCTGAAGGACATTCACCTGGGCGGCGGTCCGGTGGACAGCTACCAGCCTTCTTCTGCACTGTGGAACCTGTGCCAGGTTTACAAGTTCTGGATCGCCTATGCCGATGTAGACGGCTTCCGCGTTGATACGGTCAAGCACATGGATCCAGGCGCTACGCGTTTGTTCACCTCGGTAATCCACGAGTTCGCCCAGCGCATTGGTAAGGAGAATTTCTACCTGATCGGCGAGATCACCGGCGGTCGGGAGCTTGCCTTTACCACGCTGGAGACCACCGGTCTGGACGCCGCTTTAGGTATCGATGAAATTCCCGACCGGCTGGAATACCTGGTCAAAGGCTATCGCAGCCCGCTGGAATACTTCGACCTGTTCCGCAACTCGCTGCTGGTGCAGAAAGAATCACATATCTGGTTTCGCAACAAGGTGGTCACCCTGTTCGATGACCACGACCAGGTGCGCAAGGGTGGCTATAAGGCTCGCTTCTGCGCCGGCGAGGCGGGCGGCCGTGCGGACTATCGCAAGCTGCTGCTGAATGTCCTGGCGCTGAACGCCGCCACCCTGGGCATCCCCTGCATTTATTACGGCAGCGAGCAGGGTTTCGACGGTCAGGGTGATAACGACCGCTACATCCGGGAGGCCATGTTTGGCGGTGAGTTCGGCGCCTTCCGCACGCGTGGGGTGCATTTCTTCGATGAGGAGAATCTGGTTTACATAGAGCTTTCCAAGATCCTGGCACTGCGGCGGGAGAAGATCGCCCTGCGCCGCGGGCGCCAGTACCTGTGCCAGATCTCGGGTGACGGGGATAACTACGGCTACCCGGCGGTGCTGGGCGGGCGTATGCTCTCCATCGTGCCCTGGCTGCGCCTGTTCGACGATCAGCAGATCCTGCTGGCGATCAATACCGACCCCGACGGGCCGCGTACAGCCTGGGTCAGCCTGGATGCCGGGCAGTTTGCCGGTGGAGATGCCGTGACCTGCCTGTATTCTAACGACCCAGCCCATATTGGGCAGACTTTGTCAGTGCAGGTTGCCGGAGAGCGGATGGTGGTCAGCCTGAGCGTGCCGGCGGCCGGATTTGTTATCTATGAGGGAAAGATCAATCCTTCTTAGGTGATTTACCTCAGTTTGATCTGTAATAACGCAGGTCTGGGCATTGATCCAGACCTGCGTTATTTTAACGACCTAGAATGATTGCCACTCATATGTATAAATATT
>JAQBDA010000318.1:0-2964 GCA_032124675.1 Chloroflexota bacterium | reverse complement strand
GCGGTTTTCTTTGTCTCCCTCCGTCACCTGACGCAGTGCCTGGGCAATGGCTGCCAACTGCTGGTAGCCAGCCAGCCCTCCCCAGTAAAAGGGCTTACGGCTGTTGCGGTTCACCGCATCCCGGATAGCCTGGCGAATTTGGGTCTCGATCCCGACCAGTTCCCCATCTCGAGGCAGAGAGGTTAGGGTAAAAAGGGGGATTCCGGCTCTTCAGGCGAGCACTCAGGGACAGCTGGCAGTCCCCCCAGGTCCTGACGCATGCTTTTCCGTAATTGATCATCGTAATCCAGCACGGCTTCCTGCCAAGCTTACCATTGTCCATCATATCGGGTCAACTCCACTTGACAGCGTTGGTGGGGAGCTTCAGGCCAGCAAGACTTGAGCGCTGCCACCAGGCTCACTTCCCCATCCGAGAGCGTGGCCAACACCCGGAAAGGCAGCGCTTGGTAGGGCTGCAGCCATTCAACTAGCTCTGCCTCTGTCAGATGCTCACTCTGCTGTGCGGCCACCGGCTTCCCGCTCAAGACTTCGTAGAGTACATACAACAACGATCCATGCCCTTCGGGCTGCAAGGCATCGATAGCCCAGATCAGCCCCCCGTATTCGGCTGCCGTGACAGCCAGCCTTTCTCGTGCCTGCTCGCTGGTCGCCTGTAGCAAAGCCAGGAATTGACGGTACAGCTTTCCCACGTTGCGCTCATTGACTTCCACACCGCGCCGGTTCAACTCCCGCTGGATCTCCACCAATTGGCGGTGATCTTGTTCATGCCGCCAGCCAATATAAGCCAGCACATCCAATCCATAGCTGCTTTCTGGCAGGCTCAACAACCATACCCGGCTGGCATAGTGTTAGTATGTTAAAGTGCTCCCTGAGGACGCTCAGGGGTTGCGGCCGGGTGCGTTTTGGGGTACGCTCCGTTTGTCGAGTGAACGGGAACGCGGACCCCGGATGCGCCGCGTTAGGGCCAGTCGGAAAGTATTATGGGACCTGGAGCCCGTCGTAGTGTTTGACTGCCCGTTCGGATCCACTCAACTGGGAAGGCGCAGAAGACGCCAAGCCCGCATCTGTGTGTGAAGCAGCGACCCGAAAAAGAAACGCACCCGGCCACCCCTGGCAAGGCTTGCCAGGATCCCTTACCTGGAGTATACAACCATGTCCCTTCCCCATACAATACCTAAACGCTTTGTTGGCCTGGATGTGCATAAGTATTATCTGGTTGCCACCGCTGTAGACGCCGACCTCAACCTCCTCTTTGGTCCGCAGCGAGTGCAACTCGCTAACTTGGAAAGCTGGATCGCCAAAACGCTCACTTCTGAAGACGCTGTGGTGCTGGAGATGACCACCAACACCTGGCAAATCCACGATGAACTGCTCCCTCACGTGCACTCCGTTACAGTGGTCCACCCGCCTCACGTGGCCCTGATCGTCCGCGCCCAGGTAATGACCGACAAGATTGCCGCCTACCAGCTCGCCCGTTTGCACGCCAAAGGACTGTTGGTGGGGATCTGGGTTCCCACCCAGGAAGTGCGAGAACGACGAGCGCTGGTGGCCCAGCGCGCCAAAATGGTACGTCTGGTCAACCAGGCTAAGAACCGCCTGCATTCCACTCTGCACCGCCATCATCTGGCTTTACCAGGGGAAGGTAACCCGTTTGCTCCCCCGCTGCGCAATTGGTGGCTCAGCTTGCCCGTCTCTGTACTGGAAAAGGTCAACATCCTCTCTGACCTGGATACCCTGGCTTTTGCCCAGCAGCAAGTCGCTAACCTCGAGCAGGCTATGCTCTCCCTGGCTGCCCAGGACGAACGGGTCCCCTTGCTGGTTCAACTCCCTGGTATCAGCCTGATCACGGCGATGGTCATTCTGGCAGCGATCGGCGAGATCGAACGCTTCCCAGAAGCCAAGAGCCTGGTCGGTTATACCGGCTTGGGTGCTGGCATCCACGACTCCGGTCTGACCACCCGCACTGGGCGTATCACCAAGGCCGGCAGACGCGATCTACGCGCTGCCCTGGTCGAAGCTGCTCAGGTGGCCGCCAATACCCATCCTCATTGGCAGGCTGAACTAGCACGCCTTGAACCTCGCCTGGGTCGCAACAAAGCCATTGTGGCTATTGCCAGAAAGCTCCTCATCGCAGTCTGGCATATCCTCACCCAACAGGTTGCCGATCGCTTCGCCCAACCCGAGCTGGTCGCTCGCAAGATGCTCAAATATGCGTATCGCCTGGGAAAGTCCAGACGCCCTCAGGGGTTATCTGCATCGGCTTTCGTCCGCTCTCAGCTCGACCGTTTGCACATCGCCCAGGACCTGACCCACATCCCCTGGGGCGCCAAGAAAAAACCCATCCCCCTGCCGCCTTCCAGCCAGGCCGGATGAGGACGCCGGTCTTCAAACCAGATCGCCGCGGTGCTCTTGGCGCTAAATTCGGCTGTCGGTTTTGAGACCTCGCCTTCCAAACTGAATACTCCCTCTCAGAGTATTGGTTGGCTGTGAGCCCCGAATTCACCGCCCGTTTCAGCGCGTCCCCGTTCACCTACCTCACCCCGCCACTTATTTTCCAGCTTGACTTCCCATTACATCTGTAATGCTTCCCATAGTTCTCACAGGCTGGGTTGGCACATTCTTTGCTCTTGCCCGCCACAAAGAGCGGCCCGTTCAGGGTCTGGATCGTTTTCCGCATGTGCCAGGGTCGGCGCGCTTTCAGTACTTGCTCACACTGGGGACAGGTCTCCAGATCACATTCAATGATGATTCGTTTGGCATTGGGATATTCTCGATGGGGACGATGGCGCGGCCGTTTCTGCATCTCTCTTCCCTCGCTGTCTTTGAGTTTGGATTGAGTATACTACCCATACCACTTAGACAGCAAGGGAGAATAACCACCACCAGTAGAGGTAAGATATTATCTATCCCCACATCTAGTATAGTGAGCGCGGCAGGGCTCGAACCTGCAACCAATGGCTTAAA
>JAQBDA010000317.1:0-2788 GCA_032124675.1 Chloroflexota bacterium | reverse complement strand
AATGACCAGGCATTATCAAAATATGGGCATCTACTTCGACGAGCCGCGCCTGAAAGCGGCTTTCACCTTCCAGGATGTCTATATGGGGTTGAGTCCTTACGAAGCCCCGGCGACTTTCTCGATGATGCCATATACCGAGCTGGCTCATGGGGTCTGGTATCCCAAAGGTGGGATGTACAGCCTGGTTGAAGCGCAGATGGAGATCGCTCGCAGCTCAGGAGTAGAATTCGTCTTCGGCGCGGCTGTTGAGCGTATCAAAGTCAACGGCGCAAGTACCCATGGCGTGATTTTGGCTGACGGGAAGCAGTTGAACGCCGATGCGGTGCTGGCAAATGCCGACCTGCCTTATGTGTACCAAAATCTGCTCCCGCAGGATGGCATGGTCGAAAAGATGTCTCGCAAGCGCTACTCCTGCTCGGTGATCAGCTTCTTTTGGGGCGTCGATAAGCCTTACGAGGCGCTCAGCCCGCACACGTTGTTCCTGGCAGATGATTATCGGGAGAACTTCGAGAGCATCACCCGGGACCTGACGCTGCCGGATAACCCCAGCCTGTATATCCACGCTCCCGCAAGGCTTGACCCAGAAATGGCGCCGCCGGGAGAGGACACCCTGATCGCTATCGTCCCGGTAGGTCATATGGATGAGAACGGCGACCAGGACTGGGTGCAGATGCGCGATCAGGCGCGGCAGGCCGTATTCAGCCGTCTGGCGAATCTAGGCATCACAGACCTTCAGGAGCATATCAAATTCGAGGTCTGCTACACGCCCCAATCCTGGCTCAAGCACTACAATCTGGTCAAGGGGTCTACCCACGGTCTGTGCCATAACCTGACCCAGCTGGGCTACTTCCGGCCTGGCAACCGCCATCCCCGTTACGAGAACCTGTACTTCGTCGGCGCCAGCACCCACCCCGGCACCGGTCTGCCGACAGCACTCGTCTCCGGGCGGCTGGCAGCAAGACGGATGGTGGAGGAGTTCGGGGTCAACGGGTACAGGTTGTAGCGCAGAACAGTTTCACCAGTTCTAATTGAGGGTGGTGCGTGAGATTATCCAGGGCAAAGAGGGTATTCCTGCTCACTCTACCGCTGCTGCTCCTGCTGAGTACGGCACTGGTTTTTGTCTCCCTCTCGGCCTAGCATATGGTTGGATTGCCTATAAGACGGGTTCGGTTAAGTGGAGCGCGCTGTCTCACAGCGTCAGCGGGATCATCGCATTGGGAGCGTTCATAGCGCCCAATATTTATCTGCAATTTGCACCATAAGATGGGAGCGGAATTGGAAAACACCCCATTGGTTGATGTAACCATCCAGCGCCTGATCGACTGGGGGGAACCGCACCCTGTCGTTCGCGCCATGATCCTGACCAGCACTCGGGCCAGCCCCGAGGGGCGGATCGATGCTTTCTCTGACTATGATGTCATCGTCGTGCTGTAACGTATTTTAATTGGGTCAGGACTGTGGACAGATAATCATAACCCGCGTTATGGATCTGTTGGATCCTTTAAGGTGGCTCATATGAACACAGTTATCGCGCTCACAGTGCTGGCAGTGCTGTTTATCTTTGGGGTGGTCGTTTACCTGATGATCAGCTCAAGCCAGAAAGGGAGCGAGCGAAAGCGCACGATTGCCCGGTCGCTGGGTTTCACGCCAGTCGAAGCTGACGAAAGGCTCACAATACGCCTCAGCCATCTCTACCAGCGAGGCGACCGTGAGCGGACTTTCGAGCTGCGCGATGTCTCCCGCAAGAGTATGCCGGATGGGGAGCTTATCATCTTCGATCTGGTTGAGACCTCCGGCGAGGACGACAGCTTTCCCGAACAGCGGGCGGTGGCAGTGATCTCGGATTATCTCGATCTGCCTGAGTTCCTGGCCTTCCCCAAGGCCGATACAGAAGGTACCGCGGCGGACCTGGCAAACAGGTTATTGGGTTGGGTGCTGTCAAAATTCGATACCCCGGTGGAATTTCCCGAGGTGCCCGAATTCCAGCGCCGCTATATTGTCACCTCGCCCGAACCGGAAAACACCCGTCGCTTCCTCAACCAGACCGTCTTGCGGCGGCTGGCGCGGACCCCCTACCTGACCATCCATGCTCAAGGGAATCTCTTCATCCTTAACAATGTCGAACGCGCCGGAAAGCCGCATACCTACGAGACGGTCAACGAAAGGGTGAAACAGGCGATGGATGTATATGGGATATTTACTGCCTATGGGGTATCCCCTCCCTCTTTGCCAACTGCGTGAGTCCTAAAAGTCTCATGGTTTAGGTCGAAGTTGTGCCACAGACGGGTGGGGGAAAGGAAAATTAGACCAGGGCGGTAACAGTTGCGACCTCGCAATTGGTCATATATGTTCCTCATCGTCGGAGGCTGGCGCGCCACCCGCAGCCTGCTGGCGGTAGAGCAGGGCAATGGTATTGGCATAGCCATGGGTCACGTAGTATTCGCCTTTCAACAGTTTCATCATTTCGCCGTGCTTCTCCAGACTGCTGGCGGCGATGACCTGGTATCATTTATTTAGCGATTTACCGGTCTTATCTGGCATATTGTCGATCATGGAGTGCACCTGGGGGTCGAAGGGATCTGCCATTCTGGTCTCCTCTCAAAAACTATAAATGTCACTCCCGAAAAGTCGATAATGAGCGGCTGTCTCATCTGGTTACAGAAATAGAAACTGTATGGACACCATTATTGCCGTAGCCCAGGCGGTTCCATCTTTGTGATGTCGGCTGGACATCACCACCGGAATCGGCAGCCCGGCACAGCAGTGTATGTATCCCGGTGGAAGCCGG
>JAQBDA010000316.1:0-3638 GCA_032124675.1 Chloroflexota bacterium | reverse complement strand
GATGACCAGGGATTCAAATATATCCTTGGGAAAGGATATTATGCCTTTATAAATATCGGCAAATGGCTTCACTCACGGGGTTGGCAGGACAGTGAACCCATGGGTCAGTACATGGCTGAGGAGCACGGGCTAGCTGTTGTCCCAGGTGCATTTTTCTCCCGATACGGCGGAGAGTGGATCAGGTACTCATATGCGACCCCTCCCGAGAAGACCAGGGGTGCATTAGAAAGATTGGTCGAAGGGCTTGCCGCTCTGGATTGAGGATTTATGTTCGACCCTGTTCCGTTTGCTGAAAAATATAAACTAGCTCTAGATACCGCATTAAGAGAGACGCCGGACAACGGGTTATGCGGTATGGAGCTGGAGTGGAATTTGCTGGATGACCAGCTCAGGCCTTTATTAACCGTTGGATCTGGGCCAGGTAAAAAGTCATTTGTGGATTACCTGAGAAGTGAGGCGCTGCCAAGTTGGGTGGTAGATTACAGCCAGCTTGAAGTTTTTCATTGGATGATCGAATGGGCAACCCGCCCATATTACAGTCCTAGGGGTGCTGTATATGAAGCCAGATTAATGGAGGGTATCCTGCTTAATGCTTTAGGCAAAGCAGGACGCCAATTCAACAAAGAATTATATTCCTGGCATGGGAACCTACTTTATAAAACTGCAATCAGCAAACAGGCAATTCCGGACTACTGGCATCTCGCGAAGCGGCGATATCTGGAGCGGTGTGTCGAGCTTTATGGAGAAGATTTGGCTACCGCTGGCACTCACGCCAATCTGTCACTTCCTGAGCCATTACTGGCATGGGATTTTATGCATCTATCTGCGGCCGACCGCGGCGATTCCCAATTTGACGACTATAAGAATCAGGTTTACATCACTGCAACTCGATTGATGCGCGCTTTCGCAGCCCTTTTCATCGCGACCAGCGCATCGACCCCGTTCCAGGCTAGTATGCGCGACAACCAGCCTATAGTCATCCTGACAGACGTTGATTCCATCCGCAACCTGACATTCCCCAACCCGGGGAATATCGATCTACCTAACCTGTACCGCTCTTATAATGACTACATCCACTTATCCTATGAACTCGTCAAAAGTGAGGTCCGATTTGGTAATAACAACTGGACACCCATACGAGCGCGTTCGTTTGCGGAACCGGTTGAAAAGTTGATCGCCGTAACCAGCGATCAGTTGGATGATTTGTATTCACGCGGATTATATGTCCTGGATGCCGCTCCCAGTCTGGAGGAGATGGCTGCACAAATAGAGAAGCAAAATTTATTTACTCGAATTAACCTGCCGATGTCACGGGTTGAGGTTCGGACAGATGATGGCGGTCATCCGATGGAGATTGATATCGCCAACCTGACACTAAAGCATTTATTGCTTGTAAGGTTTTATGCCGATCCCCAATTCGGTCGCGCTTTCAGGTACGATAAAGAGGATATCGCCCTGGCGCGGCGTAATGAAGAAACGGCAGCCCGATATGGTCTCGATGCGGAGATAGAGAACCCATTCACCGGCAAGCCAGTCGGGATGCGGGCTTTCTTGAGCTGGACATTAGATGAACTGCGTCCTTTGGCAGAGGAATTAAGTTTGTGGCAGGATTTGACTCCCCTGCTCTCGATGTCTGAAGGGATGCCAAATACCGCTCAACAGTTCCGGGAAAGGTTGAAGAAACAGATAGGCGTGGATGGGATTGTGCCGGCAGACCTGCTCCGTGAGCTGGCACAACAGCGTAAGCAGCAGGTTATACAGGATATCGAGACCATTGCTGTGGATTATCAGACATTGTATGGGGAAGCAACAAAGTTCAGCGAATTCCTTCAGCGTGCCAGGGATGACGTTCATGCTGACCCGCTTGCTCCGATACGGTTTCACAGGCGTATGGATGAATATGTTGAGATATCTTATCCTGATAAAACATCTGAAATTCTGCCTCTGGCCCAGGAACTGATCCGCATCCCATCTGTGACTGCCTGCCCTGAGGAACGTCTTGATGAGGTGCGACGCGCAGCCACATTAGTTTATGATTATGTGAAATATCGAGGGCTGGGGGTTCGCTACTACTATCAGGATAAATATCCTGCCTTATTGGTGGGATTCCCGGGTCAAATGCACGCCCCGGTAATGCTGGCAGGTCATTTTGATGTGGTTGCTCCAGACCCGGATGATAGTCAATTTGTACCACATATCGATGGAGAATATCTGTGGGGGCGCGGAGCTGCAGATATGAAGACTGTAGTGGCAACATTCCTGGTCTGGATGAAGGACATGCTGAATGCTGGCCCACCATTTCCCCCAGTCAACTTACTGCTGGTTGGAAATGAAGAAAACGGCGAGACCGAAGCTATGGGTACGCCGCATGTGCTGCGCGTATTAGCAGAAGAAGATGAGTACCAACCTGAATTGTTCATCGCTGGTGAGCGCACCGGAGAATCGGGCAGCGACCTGTGGGGAGAGGTATGTATCGAGAACAGGGGTCTGATGCGGTTTACCATTATCGGGAGGGGCAGGCGTGATCATACTGGCGTCGCGAAGCAAGAACGAGATTTAACAGAACGGATACTGGTAGTAAAGTCGGATATGGCAGGAATTTTGAGCAAACATCTAAAGCTCACCAGCTCAGACGGCTGGATATCCCAGGTGAAGTTCCCGTTCATCCAGGTGGGTACTGAAGGAATATACAATATTAGCGCCGATCAAGGCATCCTGGGAGTGGAGGTACGCCCAATACCTCAAGATGATCTGGCATCTCTGTATGCAGAGATCAACCAATATTGCCAGTCGAATGATCTGGAAATGAATATTATTGCTATGGAGAATGGCATCGCGTGCCGAGAGGACAACCCATACCTAAAAGCGTTGATAGATTCTCTGCGCATAGCCTCTGGATCGGAGCCTAAACTGGGGCGCAAGCTACCCGGCACCAGCTCGCGCTTTGCGCCGAACGGTCAGGGGCTAGTTTGGGGACAGAGTGGTCTGGGTCCGCATGCCAAGGACGAAAAGCATTTCATCCCCAGCATCGAACCATATTATCAAGCCCTGTGCCAGTTCGGAGCCGTGCTGGTTGACAAAATCGTATGAGCATAGTAAGATTTTGCCGCTCCAACACAAATTATAGTCTAACGGCGAGGTAGCTCAGTGGTAGAGCAGGGGACTCATAAGCCCTTGGTCGTGGGTTCAAATCCCACTCTCGCCACTTTCAACCCCCATCTGGGGGTTTTTGGTATTATCCGAAAGGTCAGTGGGGAAGTGATAGAGATGATTTATAGTAACTTAGACGACGAGGCAATGAAGCCACAAACCTATAATAAATAGTTTTCGGTTGCCTACCGATTTGTTACCAATATTTCAACTCCACCAACCGCTATGTAGCGTAGGGTAATTATGATCGATATAGTGAATTATTTGACGCCTTATTCAAATAAACAATCGGCTTGGCAGATTCTTAATGTGGTCTGGCAAGAAGCAGAATAAGTTGTCATGTTTAGGTAGGTTTGTTACTTTTTTTATTTCCAATAATCTAGATGGTTTTTCCTTTCCTCTCGCGAGGCGGAATAGTCTGTAAGAATTAATATCAATTAAATATTGGTAAATATATTTCGTGTCTCCCCCGTACATTGGATGGTTCG
>JAQBDA010000315.1:0-79723 GCA_032124675.1 Chloroflexota bacterium | reverse complement strand
CACTCCCCCTTGACCGTGCTCGGCTCCGCAGCTCCCTTGGCGCAGCGGGACGGCTCCGGCGGAAGCAGGCTATCGTGGACACGAGTGCCTTCGTGCCCTTAGCCATCATGGGCATTTCTAATTGTCGCCATGGGTAAATCTAATTGTCGTTGACAGCGCAATGCAGCGCCAACGAGCCAGATCACTCTCGATCAGTGAAGTTATGACGATTTTGATCCATTTTCATCAATCTCACTATCGCACTTTCAAGGCCTACTATTGTGAGTATGTGCTGATCCACTTACAGAAGGAGTTTCCTGGCCTGGTCAGCTACACGCGGTTTGTTGAATTCATGCCCACTGCGCTGCTTCCTCTCTGTGCTTATTTGCGCACGGTTTGCTTTGGGGATTGTACGGGCATCTCCTTTATCGATTCAACCAGCCTGGATGTCTGTCTGAACCAACGCATCTCATCACACAAGGTTTTTGCCGGATTGGCTCAGCGAGGCAAAACCTCTACCGGCTGGTTCTATGGATTCAAATTACATTTGGTTTTCAATGATCGCGGCCAGGTACTCAATGTAACCCTAACACCAGGCAATGTTGATGATCGAAAACCCGTTCCAAAGCTGGTGCGATAATTGTTCGGCAAACTCATTGGCGACAAAGGCTACCTGTCACAACCCTTGTTTGAAGAATTGTTTCGAACCTTTGGCATCCAGCTAATCACCAAGCTCAAATCCAACATGAAGAACCGCCTAATGGTGTTCTCAGATATGCTTTTACTTCGCAAGCGTGCGATTGTGGAAACGATCATCGATCAACTCAAGAACATTTCTCAGATCGAACACTCACGGCATCGCAGTGTAACCAATTTTCTTGTCAATGTGCTGTGCGGGCTGATTGCATATGCTCATCAGCCTACCAAACCGTCAATTGGCCGAGATACCCTGGCTGCCTTGACGGCCTAACCCGAACTCACGTTATTTAATCAATGAGAACACCATTAGGCGGCACGGCTTTCTCAAAGTAAGAAAAAAGTGTTTTTGTCAATTGAAAAACCGACCACCTTGGCTGAATTTTAACATTGAAAAACCGTCCACCGAAGCTCATTCTCCGGGTACCATAAAGGACCTGGAGGTAAAGGAGATGAGAACGGTGGATGACTACGAAGGAATACGAAGGGCATATTTTGTGGACAAGCAAAGCATTCGGGCAATCCATCGGATGCTGGGCTATGATCGAGAAACGATCCGCAAGGCAATTGTCGATGCGGCACCGATGCCCTACACACTGTCACAACCGCGCGCAGCACCGGTATGAGTGGGCTGGGACTGACTCAACAACGCACACTCCGACAATTGGTCGAAGAACTCAAAATACCGGGATTAGGGCAGTTTCGTCATCCTGGCGAATATCGGATAAAATAGGTGTACTATGTATAAGTAAATATAGCGCGAATTTGGTTTGAACGCAGCAACTGTGTACGTCCTTGAAGTAAATGAGTCAAGTTAGGAGAAAATTCATGACTAAAGAAGAAGTACCTTCTGGCAATACAAGTGAACAGCCAAAGGAATCGAATAATAAATCCCTGTACGAGGTCGTAGGACAAGTTGTAAGCAAGATCGGACATGAACCTTTTCTGTTTGCTATTGGTGTGGCAGCACTTTTAGTTGGGCTGGCGACAGTTGCCACCGAATTGGGCTCTTCAGATTTTAGAATCATCGTTATTGTTATAGGATACTTGTACTTCTTGGTGATCATTTGATATTATATCCGAGAGGTTTTAACTCAAAATCCTAATCACAAAACGCCAAAAACTTTAATTCCACCTATATTTCCTGAATCAAAGAAATTTGAGGAGCTATCGACTTTTTCAGAGAAAAAAGATGAGCTTATACATCCTTTCCAAACAAGGATTGAACGTGGAAATCTTGAATTAACCGAAGAACAACAAAGTGGATGTGTGGCCAGTCCTTGGGATTTTGACCGCATTGTCGTATATCTTCATGAAGAGAACTCTAAAAAACCCGGATTTAATGATAGGCTTCAGCATGTGACTCGGGAATGGGAAAAGCTTCGGGCTATGGAGGGCAGAAGGAGCTTAATACCTCTGCATTACTCTATTAGATCAATCCTAGGATTTCTAGAAAGACACGAAGAATTGTCAAAAGAAGCGCCTTTAAGTCTTGCTTTTTTTCGCCAGATTCAGGAATATCTCAAAGCGAGACCCGAAATAGATCAAGGTGGTGAAGTCAAAACCAATATTACAAATATCATTCGTATCATAGGATAGCGAGCAAATTAAACTACGCACCCAATAAACCGTGCAGCAGATTTGCTAACGGGCTGGGCAAAATTAGCGAGTTTGGCATAATCAGCAAACTGCGAACCCAAGCCGTTAGTTACTCGGATCGTAACTGCTCAGGCTGAGGATTTAATCCGTGCCTGAAGAATAGGAGGAACAAAAGGCCTACCAGTCATTGCCAACTGAAGAACATCCAGGACTTGCTGACCATTCTTGCGAGCCGTAGAAATGTAACTGCGAATTTGGCAAAAAGCTTTGGCGCCGTCCTCCGAGCGAAAACAACCCGACACTTTCTGTTTGAGCTTGACCATGCGGAGATCTCGTTCCGCCTGATTATTGTCAAATGGCACCTTAAAATCATACATAAAAGCCAGTGTTTCCCGTTTGCGGAGCTGGAAATGATCGACCAGGTTCTTAGCCGGATGTTGTTTAGGCTTGCCGCGTTTTTTGGGTTAACGTAATCTTATTACAGCGACATTTCCTCAAAAATCAACTATTTACGCTTTGTAAGCACAATAAGAATAAACCTTCTCTGAATTGAAACCCATATGAACAAGTTCCATCCCTGGCCTTCAGCAGATGAGGGATCTCAATATTCAGGATTTTTCTCAAGTTACTCTACGATCGTGGACACTTCGTCCAGCTTCAGGCTGATCACCTGGCTGGACGTATCACGCCCCATGGTAACGCCATAAATCACGTCCGCCACCTGGACGGTGTTGCGGTTGTGGGTGACGATAATAAACTGCGTCTGCTCGCTGAGCTCGCGCAGCAGCTCGCGGAAGCGCCCCACATTGGCTTCGTCCAGCATGGCATCCACCTCGTCCAGCACGCAGAAAGGTGTTGGCGCTACCTTTAGCAGCGCAAACACCAGGGAGACCGCAGTCAGGCTGCGCTCGCCGCCTGACAGCAGCGAGAGCCCCTGCATGCGCCTTCCGGGCAGACGGGCTTCGATGTCGATGCCGGTGTTGGTCATATCGTCCGGGTCTGTGAGCATCAGCCGGGCTGTCCCACCGCCAAACAGCCGCTTAAAGATACCGCTGAACTCGCCGGCGACCGCATCAAAAGTCTTGTGCAGCTCGCGCTCCATCAAGCCATCCAGCTCACCGATCACCTGGCGCACATCGGCTTCAGCTTTCTCCAGATCGGCAACCTGCTCGGTCATGAACTGGTAGCGCTCTTTGACTTCCCTGAATTCCACCTGGGCTTCTGGATTAACCGGTCCGATGCGGCGCAGCAGCGCTCGCTGGCGGCGGACGTTTTCCTCCACTTCAGGCGCGAGCTGGTCGACATGCGGCAGCTCTTCTACCAGACCCTGCATAGGCAGCGGGGTCGGACCGGAGACATCCTCAACGTAATCAAACGCCACCAGACCGAAATCGTCCTCGATTCGCCGGCGCCAGGTCTCCAAAGCCTCCTGGCGGCGTGCCTGCCCGATGCGAGCCTGGGCATGGTTATGCTCTGTCTGGCTCAAAGCATGCCGGGCCTTGATCTCTTCTTTCTGCAGGCTCACCTGGCTGATCTCCGCCCTATCCAGTTCTTCTTCAGCCGGATCGATAAGGTCTCGTAATGCCTTAATTTGATCGTTTACCTGCGCCTCTTCCTGTCGCAGGGTGACTTTTTCTTCATCCAGGGATGCCTGGGCGCTCATACTCTCTTGCAGCCGGTCCTGGACGGAGGCAAGCAGGCTGCGGCCGTGCTCCTGGGCTGCCTGGCGCTCCTGCCAGCGGGCACCGGCATCTCCAGCAGCCTGCTCGGAAACCGCTGCCAGGGTGTTCCAGTGGTTCACCTGAGCCTGCAGATCGTCAAGCGAAAGCTCGGCAAAAGCATGGCTGCGCCTGCGCAGGGCTTCTCGGGCAGCATTGGTCTGATCCTCCAGGCTGCGCAGCTCGACGTCTGCCTGCTCGATCTGCACCCGGCCTTCCTGTATCTCCGCTTCGATCCTCTGCTGCTGCTGGACCTGCCAGGCTGCCTCACGCTCGGCTTGCTCAACGGCAGCTCTTGCTCGTCTATGCGCAACCTCTAGTTTTTCCTCATCACCCCGAGCGGCCCGCAGGTCATGCTCTGCCCCCTGGACAGCCTCAGCAACGGTTTGTATACGGGAGCGGTTTGACTCAAGACGCTCATCCAGGTCTGCCAGACGAGTCTGCGCCTGAGCAAGCTGCTCGCCCAATTCTTTGATCTGGCGTGTACGGGTCAACGTGCTGGATTTCCCGTCCTGCGCAGAAAATACCGGGCCTGAGGTCGAGAAGACCTCACCCTCCAACGTGACAGCTCTCAGGTGACGGGTACCGGAAGATCGAGCCCGGTCGATGACCCGCCGCGCAGAACGCCGGTCGTGCACGATCAGTGTTTCACCCAGGATCAAATCGACCGCCGGGCGCAGTGCGGAACGGCAGCCCACCAGCTCAGAAGCGCGCCCGATATAACCATCAATTCCGGCATAGGCAGCATCCGGCGCAGCTTCTACTGCCAGATTATCTAGCGGCAGGACAACGCCGCGCGCAGATTGCCGGGCAAGCATATCCAGGGCAGAGTCAACCAGCGCCGATCTTTCCAGGGTGACGCTGTCCAGGAACTCACCCAGGGCTGCAGCGATGGCTGCTTCAAGCTCCACAGGTACCTCAAGCTGGCTTCCTAATGCATTTGAGTCTGCCGCAAGGCGCGCCTCGCGCGCCGCCTGGATTAAAACCTGCGCGCCGCGGGCATAGCCGGACAGATTTGCTTCTGCCTGTTGAAGCACTTCCAGTTGGGCACCCTGCCGGGCGACCACCGCCCCCAATTCAGCACGCTGTTTCTCATACCTGCCCCGCTCCCTCTCCAGGTTCTCCAATTCTGTACGGACATGGTCGAGCGCCTGTTCTGCCGCCTGACGCTGGTTTTTCGACTGTTCCAGTGCCTGGTCTGCACCCTGGGCAGCCATCAGAGCATCTTGAAGGGTGCTCTCCAGACCTGAAGCTGCCTCCTCAGCAGTCTGGCGGCTTATCTGCAGCCTTTCTAGACTTGCCTGGCGTTCGGTCAGATGTGCCTGAACATGCACCTGGCGCTCACTTAGAGCGGATAGCTGCCCTCGGGCTTCCTGCAAGGAAGCCTCAGCAGCAGCCCGCTCCTGCTGGCGCAGGTCCAGCACCGCCTGAACGGCATTGAGCTGCTCCCGGGCTTCATCCCATTCCGCTTTAAGACGTACTTCCTCTTGCTGCGTACCAGCCAGACGGTCGGAGTGCAAGACCAGTTCCTCCTCCAGCCGGGATAGGTCTGCTTGGAGATCAATCTGCTGGCTCTCCAGCGCTCGGCGGCGCTCGTCAGACACTGCCAGTTGGCGTCCCAGGCTCTCCTGGCGGCTATGCAGCTGTGCCAGCAGGCGGTGCCAGCCGTTCAAGCGCCCGCGCAGCTGGTGGATGTGGTCCCGAGAAGCGGCCAACCTTTCGTCCACTACCCCCACGCTCCGGCGGGTGTGCTTGAGCGCAGTTTCCTGGCTGCGGGTGATCTGACGTGCTTCGGTCAGCTCCATCTGGGCGCGATGCCAGTGGTATCCGTACCATTCATACAGCATCATCTTCAAATCAGCCCGCACCTGTTCATAATCATTCGCCCGGCGAGCCTGACGCTCCAGGCTTCGCAGACGCGGCTGCAGCTCAGCCAGGATATCCTGAACGCGGTCCAGGTTGCGCCGGGTGGTTTCCAGGCGGCGCACCGCTTCTTCGCGCCGGCTGCGGTACAGGCCGATCCCGGCAGCTTCTTCGAACAGCTTACGGCGTTCTTCCGCTTTGAGCGCCAGGACGGCATCCACTACACCCTGCCCGATGATGGTATAGGTGCGCTCCGCCAGACCGGATTGCGCCAGCAGTTCGGTGACGTCTCTCAAGCGCACCCGCTGACCATTGATCAGGTATTCGTTGTTGCCATCCCGGTAGGCACGCCGGGCAACGGATACCTCGCTGAAATCGATCGGCAGCCAGCCGTCACTGTTGTCGAATACCACCGTCGCTGAAGCCATACCGGCACGCGATCGCTGATCGGAGCCGGAGAAGATCATATCCTCGGTTTTCCTGCCGCGCAGCAGACTGTAGGACTGCTCTCCGAGCACCCAGCGCATACTGTCAGCGATATTCGATTTGCCGGAACCGTTCGGCCCGACGATCGCGGTGACACGCCCCGCAAACTCGAACAGCGTGCGGCTGGCAAAAGTCTTATACCCCTGCAGCTCCAGCGACTTTAACTGGGCAGCCATATCCACTCGCCTATCCATTGATGATTATCCGTCATTCTAAACCCAGGGCTCGCAAAGCCATCCGGGCAGCTACTTTGGCAGCCGCCTGCTTACTTTTACCGACACCATGACCATAGACAGTCCCATCCACCTCGACTTCTACCTCGAAAGTCTTGGCATGATCCGGCCCGTGTGCAGCCAAAGTACGGTATAAGGGGGTTCCCAAACTCTGGGATTGTGCCCATTCTTGAAACAAACTCTTGGCGTCATGGTCATCACGACCCGCAATTACCTGCGCAGCTGCCTCTACCAGGAACGGCTCGATGAAGGCGGACACCGCAATAAACCCCGATTCGATATACAATGCTCCAACGAGCGCCTCGAACATACCGCACAAGATCGCCGGGCGCTCACGCCCCCCGCTGTCATCTTCTCCGCGTCCCAGGCGCATTACATCACCCAGGCCAATTATGACCGCGAAATCTGCAAGTGTTTCGGTACGTACCAGCGCAGAACGCATCCGAGTGAGCTCCCCTTCCCTCATTTCTGGATAATGGTTGTACAACCAGGCACCAACCAGGAAATCGAGCACCGCGTCACCCAGGAACTCCAGGCGCTCGTTATCTTCCAGTGCATCGGGATGTTCGTTCAAATATGACCGGTGGGTCAGCGCCCTGTTCAGCAGCAGAATATCTAAAAACTGCAGCCCCAGGCGGCGAGAGAAAGCCTGCGGTGTTTCCGGCAGTGTTTCCGGCGGATTCTCCAGCGGATTCTCCGACACGGATTGCACCGGAGCATCCGCATGGATACCCTGAGATTCGTCCATTTCCACCTCCCAGAACTCAGGGAGCGTCAGACACCCCACCACAGGCCGGGAATCTGGCGTTCCATCAGTTCCATTCCTAATTATTGTAACCGCGGATGACCAGAACTGCGTTATGGCCTCCAAAACCGAAGGCATTGCTGAGCGCCACCCGGACCGGGATCTGGCGTGCCTGGTTGGGAACATAGTCCAGGTCGCACTCTGGGTCGGGAGTCTGGTAGTGAGCAGTTGGTGGTACAACTCCCTCCCGGATTGCCAGCACGCAGAAGATCGCCTCCAATGCACCGGTTGCGCCCATCATATGCCCGGTCATGGATTTCGTCGACGAAACGGGTATATTATACGCCAAATCACCGAATGCAGTCTTAATTGCATGCGTCTCCGAGCGGTCGTTCAGTTCGGTGGCTGTGCCATGGGCATTGATATACCCCACCTGATCTGGCTCTACCCCCGCGGCCTGCAGCGCCAGACGGATCGCAGCAGCGCCTCCGCTGCCATCTTCTGCAGGGGCGGTGATATGGAATGCGTCTGCGGTTGCTGCATAGCCTGCCAGCTCCGCCAGGATCAGCGCTCCCCTCCGGCGGGCATGGGTCTCAGTCTCCAACACCAATATGGCTGCTCCCTCACCCATCACCAGACCGTCACGGTTCAGGTCGAAGGGCTGTGGGGTCATGGAGTAATCCTCGTTCCTGCGTGATAGGGCACCCAGGCGGTCGAAGGCACCCACACCCAGCGGGGTGATCGTGGCTTCACTGGCCCCGGTGATGGCTACATCGGCTACGCCGGTGCGCAGCAAGCTCCAGGCCGTGCCGATCCCATCTGCTCCGGAGGCGCAGGCAGAGGCAACCGAGAAGCTGGGCCCTGAGAATCCGTAATCGATGGCAACCAGCCCGGCTGCCCCGTTCGACATCAGCATCGGAATAACGAAGGGGCTTAGCCGTCGCGGCCCGTCCTGCGCCAGAGTATGTAAGGCGTCCGATAATGTATGCAGACCCCCAATTGCAGAGGACAGAATGACTGCCACCCGCTCTGGTCGTGTGCTCGAATCGACCAATCCTGCCTGCTGGATTGCCGCCTGTACTGCCACCGTGCTGAACTGCTGGTAGCGGTCTCGGCGGCGAGCTTCCCGGGGATTCATTACCTTCTCAGGATGGAAATCTTTCACCTCACATGCAAAATGTACCCCAAATTCGCGGTCATCGAACAGCGTGATCGGACCGACCCCGGAGACGCCATTGAGGATATTACCCCAGATCTCATCTACTGTGTGCCCTACCGATGTGATGGCACCCATTCCCGTGATGACTACTTTTTCCGGCATGCAACCACCTCCAATACTTATTGGATTTTCGCAGTTGGTGGGGTGACGGGGGTGTTTGGGCGGGCGATGCCCGCCCAAACACCCCCGTCACCCACCAACTGCGTTGGTTCTATAGTATAAATTTCAGGGTGTATTGATATTATAAATCAGATTCAAGCCAGGTGGGAGGGGATGCCTGCAACAATTTGTTACCTGAGCTGGTTTCTCACTCGGCACCAGGGAGGGTGGGCACTATCCGGTATATCTTCAGGGTGCTGAATCAGCTATAATTATCTCCAACCACATACCGCTACAACAGAACCAGCATAGTTAGAGCCACAGTCACACATCCAGGTTAAGGAGAACAGAATGGCATCTATCAGCATGACCGCATCCCAGGGGATTACTGAAAGCGAATATAAGCGCCGCATCCGTGCCTGGACTCTCTACGATTGGGCGAACTCGGCTTTCGCCACAACAATTTTGGCAGCTGTTCTTCCCGTCTATTACAGCCAGGTAGCTGGATCGACCCTCTCCAGCCCGGCTGTTGCAACGGCGTATTGGAGCGCCGGGTTGAGCATTTCCCTATTCATCGTCGCCCTCCTCTCGCCTATCCTGGGCACGATCTCGGACGTGATGCGCGGCAAGAAACGCTTCCTGGCGATCTTCTTCGGTATGGGGATCGTGGGAACAGGGCTGCTGGTGCTGGTCGATACCGGTGATTGGCTGCTGGCCTCGCTGTTGTTCGTCTTTGGGCGCATCGGCTGGACGGGTGCAAATGTGTTTTACGATGCTTTGCTGCCACATGTCGCCAATGAGGAGGACCGGGATAGTGTCTCGGCGCGCGGTTTTGCTATCGGCTATCTCGGAGGAGGTCTGCTGCTGGCGATTAACATCGCTATGATCCAGCTCCTCCCGGGCACCTGGGGGGCACGCCTATCCTTCCTCAGTGTGGCACTGTGGTGGGGAGTATTCTCCATTCCGCTCTTCCTGCGCGTACCCGAACCACCCTCCGCCACGGTAAAACTCTCCCCAGGTGTTTCGATTGTGGGTGCAAGCTTCAAACGCCTGATAGAAACGCTGAAAGATGTCGGTCGTTATCGAGAGCTGTTGAAGTTCCTGGTCGCCTTCCTGATCTATGCCGATGGCATCGGCACGATCATCGGAGTGGCAGCTATCTATGGCGCAGAACTTGGCTTCGACAGCATTTCGCTGGTCCTGGCGCTGTTGCTGGTCCAGTTCGTCGCCATCCCTTATAGTTTGATATTTGGGCGCCTGCCCGGCAAAACCGATACCCGCCGCCCATTCTACCTGGCATTTGTACTCTATAACATGGTGGCTCTGCCGCTGGTTGGCATTGCCAGTTCCCGGCTGCTGCCGGCAGATGTCAGCGGCATGCCCCCTGCGCCTTACGCAACTACTGCTGCTGCACTGGGGGAAGGCGTCTATCTCGTTGAACAGGCACCGGTAGAATACCAGGGCAGCTGGGCGGAGGAAACCATTTCCGCCAATCAGATCGGAGCAGACCAGAGCGTGGAATACCGGACCACCGACCAGTCTGGGGCAGCCTACCAGATTGTTTTCAACGGAAGGCGGGTCGAGCTCACTTACAGCACCGGACCGGATCATGGGATCTGGGCAGCAGAAATGGATGGACAGCCTTTGATCGACCCGGAAACAGACCAGCCGCTGACGATCGACGCTTACAACCCGACGCTGCGCTATGGCGAAGCCGAGATTGTGGAGGCTGAAGAACCCGGCGAGCACACACTGATTGTGATCAACACGGGCGATCAAAACTCTTCTTCCAGCGGCTCACAGATGAGCCTGGCGCAGTTCGAGGTTATGCCCCCGCAGCGTGAGAGCAACCTGGGATTGATCATTGGGCTGATTTTGGCTGTCGAGCTGTTCGGGCTGCTGCTGTCAGCCTTGCTTGGACGGCCGTTATTTTCGGGTCTGGCGGAGCAGATGGACACGAAAAACAGCATCTTGCTGGCTCTAATCGTCTATGCAGTCATCGCCGTATGGGGCTTCTTCGTTAACTCGGTCGTGGAGTTCTGGTTCCTGGCCTGGATGGTGGCTGTGGTGCAGGGCGGCAGCCAGGCGCTGAGCCGCAGCCTGTTCTCGGTCATGTCCCCGGCATCCAAGAGTGGAGAGTTCTTCGGTATGTTCAGTGTCATGGAGAAGTTCTCTGCCATCCTGGGACCATTGCTGTTCGCATTTGCTGCCACCACATTCAACAGCAGCCGTCCAGCAGTATTGAGCATCATCGCTTTCTTCGTGATCGGGGGCTACCTGCTGACCCGGGTGAACGTCGATGAAGGTCGCCGGGTCGCCAGGGAAGAAGACGCTGCCCTGCTCCAGGGGAGTACGGCGCAGTAATGATGGCCAATCTCACTGGCAACGAACGCGCCCGCTACGTGCAGGGAATGTTCAACCGCATCGCCCACCGCTATGACCTGATGAACCGCCTGATGACCTTCGGGCAGGATGTGCGCTGGCGTAGAGAAGTGATCCGCAGGGCAGACCTTCCCCCGGCGGGCAATCTGCTCGATGTGGGTGCCGGTACCGGTGACCTGGCACAAGAAGCCATCCGCCAGCATCCGGATTCCCGCACGGTTGCCGCAGATTTCACCCTGGGAATGATGCGGGCGGGCAGAGCACGTCTGGGCGCATCCCGCTTCGATTGGAACGCAGCCGACGCACTGTGGCTCCCATACCCGGATGAGAGCTTCCATGCCGTTGTCTCGGGCTTCTTGCTGCGCAACGTCAGCGACATCCGCAGATGCCTGTTCCAACAGCACCGGGTGCTGAAACCAGGCGGGGTAATGGTTGCGCTGGATACTACCCGCCCGCCGAGCAGTCCCCTAGCGCCGTTCATCAACTTCCACCTGCATACCGTAATCCCCACCTTAGGGGGGATGATCAGCGGTGAAGCAGATGCCTACCGCTACCTGCCTGACTCTACCGAATCATTCTTGCCTGCCGAGCAGTTGGCAGAGCGCATGCTCTCGGCAGGATTCCGCAATGTCGGTTTCCGGCGCTATATGCTGGACACAGTCGCCATCCATTGGGGTAAAAAATGAGCAATGATGAACGCAAAACCGTCCCGCCGCGCCGCCTGGTGATCGGCATTACAGGGGCTTCTGGCGTGATCATCGGCATCCGCCTGCTAGAGATCTTAGCACCAGGGGGCATCGAGACCCATCTGGTGCTTTCCCCTGCGGCGCGCGCCACGATCGCCCAGGAAACAACCTGGAAGGTCAGTGATGTACAGAGTCTGGCACAGGTGAATTACAACCACCAGGATATCGGTGCTGCGATCGCCTCCGGCTCGTTCAGCACGCTGGGAATGGTCGTCGTCCCTTGTTCGATTAAGACTCTCTCTGCTATCGCCAACTCATATGCCAATGATCTGATCTCACGTGCTGCTGATGTGACATTGAAAGAAGGCCGCCCGCTGCTGCTTGCCGTCCGGGAAACGCCGCTGCACCGCGGCCACATACGCTTGCTTAGCCAGGCAGCTGAGGCTGGGGCGATCATCTTCCCGCCTGTGCCTGCCTATTATGCCAGGCCGCAAACCCTGCAGGATGTGATCAACAACACCGCCGGTAGAATCCTTGCCCGACTGGGGATCGAAAACCAGGAGTACCTGGAATGGAAAGGGATGGACAAATCGACCTCCTGACTGAGCTGCTGTCCCTATCCACCATGACCCTGGCCACGACCGGGGTAGCCGGGCTGCCGCATGCCGCGCCCGTGTATTTTGCCGCCCAACTTACCGGCACTCCCACTTCTCCCCCTGAAAGCCTGCGATTTTACTTCTTCTCCGACCCTAAAAGCCAGCACGGTCAAGACCTTGCCTATGAACGGCGCGCTGGGGCTGCCATATACCCGCAGTGCTCTGACTGGCAGGATATTCGCGGCCTGCAGATGCGCGGCCAGGTCGTCCAGGTGGAAGATGGACTGGAATGGGAGATCGCCTGGCAAGCCTACCTGCAAAAATTCCCTTTTGTATCTGGAATGAAAGATATCATGGCGCTGAACCGCCTGTATGCCTTTCTCCCGGGCTGGGTGCGCCTGGTAGATAACCGCCAGGGGTTCGGTTTTAAACAGGAATGGGATATCAAATGACCCTCCCTCACCCTGAGCGGAATATGGAAAAGGCTGCCCTGCGCGGGGAGCCTTCGTATGTCTGGCGTGCAGGGCAGGAGCGGCGCTTGAATATGATCCTGCAGGCCGCCGGCAAGCGCCTATCAGGACTGGTGCTCGAAAACGGCTGCGGGATAGGCACGTATATCGAACATCTGGCACCCCACGCAGGAAAGGTGATCGGTCTGGAATACGAGCTTGACCGTGCCGTACAAGCCCGGCAGAGGTCAGAGCGTGTCATCAACGCGGCCGGCGAGCATTTACCCTTCCCCGACGAAAGCATAGATTTCATACTGAGTCACGAGGTGCTGGAACATGTCCTGGACGATCGATCAGCAGCCCAAGAAATGCTGCGCGTGCTGCGCCCCGGTGGACGGCTGGCGCTGTTCGTCCCCAACCGCGGCTATCCCTTCGAGACGCACGGCATCTTCTGGCGTGGCCGCTATCATTTTGGGAATATCCCGCTGGTTAATTACCTGCCTCGCAGCATCCGGGACCGCCTTGCACCGCATGTTCGAGTTTACACCCGCCGCGATCTATCCCACCTGTTTGCCGGGCTGCCCCTGAAATACATCGAGCGAACGGTGATCTTCGGCGCATACGACAATATCATCGCCCGCACGCCTGCCCTGGGGCGTAATTTGCGGTCGCTGCTGCTGCGAATGGAGAGAACGCCCTTGGGTGTTTTTGGGCTTTCACATTATTGGGTGATCGAGAAGGTGATCGAAGGTTGATCGCCGGCAGCTATACTGGTTGTCGAAAATCGTAGATGCCATCCTGCTGCCGCCATTGTCGCTTGCAGGACGGGCAGACAAACCCATGTAGTACCTCTTCCAGCGGGTGGTGACCGCACTCCGGGCAGCGGAAGAAGGCACCCTCTCCAGCAACCTCTCCATCCCCCTGCGCCTCGGCTCGAACGAAAACGCTGGGGGTCAACTGCCACCAGTCTCCTGATAACTGCGCTGCTGAATCCATGGCGACCAGCAGCTTCAGCGGCACCCAGCGCTTGAGCACGCCAATACGGTAATGAGAGACCGTCAGCTGGCGGGCGACGTCGAACCCCGCTGCTTGGAGCCATGTGCGCACGGCCATCGGGTGAAAATCAAAATTCAGTTCTGCAAACTCTACCGGCTCGAGCGAGAAGGGGCTCCACGTTTGTCTGCCCATCCAGTAGCGCAAGATAGCCTTATAGTTCTGCTTGTTAGCATACTCCAGAATGAACACTCCACGTGGCTGAAGCACCTGCCGCACCTGGTGCAGGCTTCTGGGCGCGTCAGCCATGTGGTGCAGCGTGCGGATCATCGTCGCCGCATCGAACAATCCGGGCACAAACGGCAGCCGGTAGGCATCCGCAGCGACATAGATATAGCGATCGCTATCACCCAGGCGGGCCTGAGCTTGGCGGAGCTGGGTATAAGAATAGTCCAGCAGCACAATACGCCCAAAATGGCGGTAACGTTCTGTGTTCCGCCCCGCACCAGCCCCGATCTCCAGCATCAAATCTCCCCTTGTGGGCAGCAACCGGCCTAAAGCAATTGCTTCGACCTGATCTTCGTAGGCGCGCCCGCCCTGCTCCCAGAAACTGGTCTGGTAGTCAGAGCCATCGTAATCGCACACGGGAGGTCGGTCATTTGCCATCTTCAAACCACGCGGTTGCTATTATAACTTCAGGGGTGATTATCATGGATTTATCAACAAAGCCAAAGCACCATCAAGGGTGGACTTAACTGCCGATCCATCTTGATGGTGCTTCGAAAATGGCATTTCCGAAGTTCTACGACTTATGCAGGAACATGGACCTCGAAATCATTCGGCTCCAGGTTGAGCTTAGAGCCATTAAAGCCGCGCCCCACACCGCGATATTCGAAACCGAGCTGGCGCATAATCGCCGGGTCATATATATTGCGCCCATCGAAAACCACCGGGCGGCGCATGAGGTTGCGGATGCGCTCCAGGTCGAGCTGCTTGAACTCGTTCCATTCAGTAACAACCACAAGCGCGTCACACCCCTCTGCCATTGTGTATGGATCGGAGCACATCTCAACACTCGGCAGTGATGCCTTGGCGACGCTCATAGCCACCGGGTCATATCCCCGCACGGCTGCACCGCCCGCCAGGAGTGCATCGGAGATGGTGATCGCCGGGGCATCGCGCATATCGTCTGTATTCGGCTTAAAGGAAAGCCCCAAAAGACCGATCACTTTTCCCGAAAGGTCACCCAGCATCTCGGTAAGCCGGACAACTGCCATCGGACGGCGGTCGTTGTTGATTTCCATCACAGCGTTCAACAGCTGTGGGTGACGGCCTTTCTCTGCAGCCATATAGGTCAGAGCCTTCACATCCTTGGGGAAACAAGATCCGCCATAACCCAATCCGGCCTCCAGGAAAGATGAACCGATACGGTTATCGTAGCCCATGCCGGCTGCGACTTCCTTGACATCAGCGCCAAGCGCCTCGCAGATATTGGCAATCTCGTTGATAAAAGAGATCTTCGTAGCCAGGAAAGCGTTCGATGCATACTTGATCATCTCAGCCGTTCGCAGGTCGGTAATGACGATCGGCGCTCGCAGCGGCAGGTGCAGCTGGGCTACTTTGTCGGCAGCCTCAGCATCCAGCGAACCGAGCACAGTGCGGTGCGGCTGCATGAAATCGCTGATCGCGGAGCCTTCCCGCAGGAACTCCGGACAGGATACAACCGCGAATGGTACCGGCATCTTCTGGTGGCTTTTGATAATGTCAGCCGCCCAGTCCCCAGTACCAACCGGGACTGTGGATTTGTTGACCACAATAAGCGGAGCGGTCATATTTTCAGCTACCGAGCGCGCCGCAGAGGCTACATAGCGCAGGTCTGCCTCACCGTCTACCCCAGAAGGAGTCCCGACAGCGATGAAAACAAACTCGCTGCCATCCAATCCTTCGGTATAGGAAGTGGTGAACGACAGCCGCCCTGACCGGACGTTCCGCTCGATCAGTTCCTTCAATCCTGGCTCGTATATGGGCATTTCTCCCCTCAGCAGCCCATCGATCTTCTTTTCATCGATATCCAGGGCAATCACTCTGTTGCCCAGGTCCGAAAAACAGGCTGCAGTGACGATACCGACATAACCAACACCAATTACACAAATCTGTTTCATGAGCAGTTTAACCCTCCACTGGTTAAGAGACTGACCATCCTCGTGACATACTATCTCTGTTCCTGGTTGAGATTATTGAAATATTCGCAGATTAACCCCTAGCGAAAAATATATACCTGCTATGCGGTGCAAACCACCGAAGAAACCTTTGCAAAAAGTATTAGCTTGAATGGTGGTTTGCTTAAGCAATTCGCTGATAACAGTATAAGAATTTGTTAAATTTCTTTCAGCGAATTGCCAGGTAACAGCAAGCATCCGCAGCAATCTTACCATAAACTCGCACGACTTACCCCATCCACTACTTACAAATCGTTTACAGAATCCGGACTCGCCTAGTAAAGCAGCAGAATTGGCTAAAATGTCACATTCTTGAGACAACCGTCATCCTTGAGCAATGATGTCTGTCACTTGTGAATAGGCTAAAACCAGTCTAAAATATCACTAATAAATTTTATCCGTAAGACCGGAAAGGGAGTATTAAGACATGCAAATCACACGCCAAGCAGACTACGCAGTTCGAGCTGTGCTCTATCTTGCCCAAAAAGGCTCCGACCAGCGGGCCGCGACAAGCCAGATTGCCCAGGAGCAGCGCATACCGCCATCCTTTTTGGCAAAAATTGTTTCTCAGTTATCCGTAGCAGGCATCCTGCAAACTTCTCGCGGCGCACGTGGCGGCGTATCGCTGGCACGCACACCAGAAGAGATATCGATGCTTGAAGTAGTAGAAGCGATTGATGGCCCCATTCTGCTCAATGAGTGCGTGGCTGATAACGGTGGCAGCTGCACGTTCGGTGAAACTTGCCCCATGCAGCCGATATGGTGCGATGCTCAATTCGAGCTGGTAAGCCGGCTCCAAAACACCACCTTCGGGCAGTTCACCCAGAAAGAATCTGCGCTCGCGGTCGCTGCAGACTAAACTGCGCCTCTTCCATACCGGATAATATTGTGGGGCATTGGCTTCGGGATTTCCGAAGCCAATGCCTCATTGTTTGCACCTTTCAGCCGTTAATTACAGACCTTTCGCCTCCCCTTCCAGCGTATAATTGATTGCGCAGATTAATGGAGAGGGGTTGATCCCTTTTCACCTGCTAGGCAATTCGCCGAAAGTATCTTTATTAAAAGCGATATCATATATGGCGAATTGCTGGCAAATTGCTAGTAATCGGCTAAAATCTCCATCTGGTTAATTCAAAACCCATTCAGCCGATTACTCAGGATTGGAAGGGGAGTTTTCGTTTAACAAGGAGGCTTATCATGTCTGATGCTCGCCTGGTCCGTGCGCCCCGGGGGACCCGGCTGAACTGCAAATCTTGGTTGACCGAAGCAGTATACCGCATGATCCAGAACAACCTGGACCCGGAAGTTGCCGAAAGGCCAGAGGATCTGGTGGTTTACGGCGGTCGTGGGCAGGCTGCCCGAAACTGGGAAGCTTTTGATGCGATCCTGGCTGCGCTGCGCGTACTTGAGAATGACGAGACGCTGCTGGTCCAATCCGGCAAGCCGGTGGTTGTATTCCGATCGCATTCCGATGCCCCGCGGGTGCTGATCGCCAACTCGAACCTTGTCCCGCACTGGGCGACCCAGGAACATTTCGACGAGCTATCTGCCAGAGGATTGATGATGTACGGGCAGATGACAGCGGGGTCTTGGATCTATATCGGCACACAGGGCATCCTGCAAGGCACTTATGAAACACTGGGCTCACTCGCCAGCCAGCGAGGCTGGAGCTCTCTAAAAGGCAAATTCGTGCTGACAGCCGGGTTGGGCGGAATGGGCGGCGCACAGCCGCTGGCAATCACCATGAATGACGGCGTTGGTCTGGTCGTGGAAGTTGACCCGGCGCGCGCTCATCGCCGGCGTGAAATGGGCTATATCGATGTGGTGGTAGACACGTTAGAAGAAGCCATGACGCTGGTCGAAGAAGCCTGTCAGAGCGAGACACCAAGGTCTATCGGGCTGATCGGCAACGCAGCAGAGATTTATCCCGAGCTGGTCATTCGCGGGGTTACACCGGATGTGGTCACAGACCAGACCCCGGCCCATGATGTTTTCATGTATGTCCCGGCCGGGATGGATGTAGACGAAGCAAATAGCCTGCGCACCAGGGATCCCGATACTTATAAACGCGCCTCCATGCAGTCCATGGCAGACCATATCCAGGCGATGCTCGAATTCCAGCGCCGCGGCGCGGAAGTATTCGACTACGGCAACAACCTGCGCCAGCGCGCATTCGAGCAGGGAGTGAAAGATGCTTTCGACTTCCCGGGCTTCGTCCCCGCCTATATCCGCCCGCTGTTCTGTGAGGGCAAGGGGCCATTCCGCTGGGTGGCATTATCCGGTGATCCCGAGGATATTTACACCACCGATGAAACCGTGATGGAACTTTTCCCCGATGATGAGCACCTGCATCGCTGGTTGAGGATGGCGCGCGAGAAAATCCCTTTCCAGGGTCTGCCAGCGCGCATTTGCTGGCTGGGATATGGCGAGCGCAGCCAGGCGGGACAGGCATTCAACAACCTGGTTGCCGAAGGTTTGGTTAAAGCTCCGATCGTCATCGGCCGCGACCATCTTGATGCCGGGTCGGTTGCATCTCCCAACCGGGAGACCGAAGGAATGCTCGATGGCAGTGATGCCGTCAGCGATTGGGCTATCCTGAACGCTTTGATCAACGCTGTGGGCGGAGCGACCTGGGTGTCATTCCACCATGGTGGGGGTGTAGGCATCGGTTTCAGCCAACATGCCGGACAGGTGATCGTTGCCGATGGCACACGCGAAGCGGCTGCCCGGCTGGAACGCGTCCTGACCAGCGACCCCGGTATGGGGATTGTCCGCCATGCCGATGCGGGCTACCAGCAGGCGATCGATGCAGCCCGGCGGCATGGGATCAAAATGCCCATGCTTGGGTAAATCAGAGCGTATTATCAAGCCCTTCTGCGAACTGCTCAGCTTCTGCAAGCTCTTCAGGTGTATTAACGTTGCGGAATGCCAGCCGGTGCGGATCGCGGGACTCAACCTCTGCCGGTGACAGGAAGCGGATATCGACTCTATCGAACCATGAGTTGACCCGCCACCGGTCTGCGAGGATCGACTCTTCAATCGCAGGCAGGCAAGCGCTCCGGCTGTAGACGGCGTGGAATGGCTCTACACCACCTGGGGAAAGGGGAATAGCGGCGTCATGCAGACCTGCAATCAGCAAGTCCCGCTGGTAAACCAGCAGGTCGGCACTCACGAAAGGCATATCACAAGCAACCACGGCAACCAGCTGTTGGCTGGCCGCGCTCAGGGCGGTAAACAACCCGCCCAATGCGCCCCGTCCGGGGTGTAGGTCGGTGTGAAGCGGCAGCCCGAGGAACGTATAATCCAGAGGGTGGTTGGTGGTAACCAGGAGCTCATCTGCCAGGTGGGCAACCCTCCCGATCACACGCTCGACAAGCGGCTGCCCGCGAAACGGCAGCAGGGCTTTATCTCTCCCCATTCGCCGGGACTCGCCTCCTGCCTGAATAACCACTGTCAGCATTTAACGATTATAATTTCGGCAACTGCGCAGTACAAGGGGAACGGGGATGTTCGCGCGGGCGCCGCCCGCGCATTCCCATCATTCCGCATTGTCTACGCAAGGAGCAACTGGTCATGGCTGCATTTGCCGACATCCTCGACGACCTGACCGTCGAGGCCGAACTTTATGAGACTTTGGAGGATCGTGCCGTACGCTGCTACGCCTGCGGACATCGCTGCCTCATCCGGGATGGGCGGCGCGGCATCTGTAAAGTGCGCTTCAACCGTGATGGAAAGCTTTATGCTCCATGGGGCTATGTGGCAGCTTTACAGGTGGATCCCATTGAGAAAAAGCCGTTCAACCACATTCTGCCAGGTAGCGATGCCCTGACTTTCGGCATGCTTGGCTGCGACTTTCACTGCGATTACTGCCAGAACCACATTACTTCGCAGGCGCTGCGAGACCCACAATCGGATATCGCCGTACACTCGATCCGCCGCGCTTCTGCCGAGCAGTTGGTGGCATACGCTGATCGCTCAGGCGCCCGAGTGCTCGCCTCATCGTATAACGAGCCGCTGATCACCTCCGAATGGTCGGTGGAGATATTCCGCCAGGCAGCCTCCGCGGGCATCAAATGCGTTTATATTTCCAACGGGAATGCCACGCCGGAAGTGCTGAATTACCTGCGTCCTTATCTGGTGGGATATAAAATTGATCTGAAGACTATGCAGGACCGCCACTACCGGAAGCTGGGCGGCGTCTTGAACCATGTGCTGGACAGCATCCGGCTTGCCCACGAGCTCGGGCTGTGGGTAGAAGTCGTCACCCTGGTGGTGCCGGGATTCAACGACAGCACGGAAGAGTTAATGGATGCCGCACGCTATATTGCTACCATCTCACCGACGATACCCTGGCATGTGACCGCCTTCCACCCGGATTATAAGATGACCGGTCCTTCGCACACCGCCGCGGATACCCTGCTGCGCGGGGCAGAAATCGGTCAGGAGGCTGGTTTGAAGTTCGTATATGCTGGCAACCTGCCCGGGCACGTCAACGAATATGAGAACACTTACTGCCCGGGGTGCGGTGCAACCGTCATCGAGCGCCACGGATATGTCCTTCTGGGGTATCATCTGACCGCGTCCGGTGCCTGCAGCAAGTGCGGCTCAACCATCCCTGGGGTATGGACCGACCAGCCGGCAGAAGTACGCATCGGAGGATTCGGTATCCCCCGTCCGGTATCATTCTAACGGACGTCTTACCTGCGCGCGTACCACGAAGCGGTCGGTGGCTCCAAAACGGTATTTGTAGTCCTCATCGCCGCGCATAAAATCGAACGCCTGGCGCTGCTGCTGGTTCGCCCATTCAAGCAGATAACCCAGCAGAACCCAGCCCGGTGAATAGGCAGTGAAGCGGTAATCGATCCCCGAATTGTAGACCCAAATATGGTTGCGGTAATCGAAATTCAGATAACCGGCAGCTTTCTCGCCCCCAACCTCCAGAAAGGCAAGCTGCAGCCAGCCCTCCCGGAACGCTGCCCGCAGTGCCTTGTTCATCTGGGTGCGCATTGCGTCGGTCAAGAACGCCTGTTTGTCTGCGTCCTGTGCCATCAAGCCTAAGAAAGCCCCGATCTCGTCTTCCAGGCTGGATTCTTCTTCGACGATATACCAGCGCACCGGCAAGTCTGCATTCTCTGCCCGCCTGATTTTGCGGCGGATCTCATGGCGCTGCTTCTTATCAATTCCTGCCAGATAGCTCTCCCAATCCCCTGGGAGCGAGATGAATGGGCAGTGATAATTCTTCTCCTGGCTGTACTCCAGACCGCGCCTTCTGGCTGCTGCTTCCAGGACAGGCAGAGTCGGAGAATCTTCAAGGATATTGTACAGGTCCAGCACCTGCCAGTCAGGCAAATCCGCCTCCAACAGGCGGTCTAAGGCTGCTGTAACGAACGTCTCTGCATCCTCCCGGCGGCAGATCACATCCAGATAATCCGAGATTTCAATGCTGCCCAAAAACATCAGCGCAGCTTCTCCATCCAGATTTTTGGTGACGAACAATGGAGCGATCCCGCACAGGACCCCATCGCTATACCGTGCTGTAACCAGGCACAAGTCACCGCGGCTCCATTCTCCACCCCCCAGAGTGCTCCACCAGGTGCTCAGGTACTCATGACGCAAAAACGGCACGTGACTTGCACTATGCATTAATAATTGGTTCCACTCGATTCCCAGGGTATCAAAATGTTCTCTGGTTTTTATGATTTCAAGCTGCATAATATCTCCATCAGGGTTCGCTCAAGCACTCTGAGCTGCAGAAATACCCCACCATATCTCACTAATCCTGCATTTTACCAGTATAATGTCTTCAAGGCATTCCGGCATCAAAAATACACCTCGAGTATCACCGGAAGCTGCCACGCAGGACACGGCCTGCAATCCGCGGATGACCTATGAGCCAATTGGATCTAAACATCCTTTCACTGACCCGCCGGGAGGGACAAGAACTCGCGGAGCCATCCGGTCTCCTGATCGCCTCCCAGCCCCGCCGTCCAGCCCGGGGACGCCAGACCGACCGCTTGATATTACACCTGGCAATCGCAGGCAGCGCTCCGCTGACCGACGAACAGCAAACCAAGCTGCTGGCGAACCTGGCACAGACTTTCTATAAAACATCCGGCTCGGTGACCGCCGCCCAGAAGGCCGCAGCCGAAGCGCTGAACCAGTATTTGCTGGACCGCAACCAGCGCGCAGCCAGCACTGGCCGCCAGGGTATTGGACTGCTCGGCATCATCGCCGTCCGCAATGACCGCTTATATCTGGCGCTCTGCGGTCCGGTGCACGCCTTTCACATTACAGCAGCAGGCGCCAATCATATCCAGGATCTCGGGGCTGTCGGACGAGGTCTGGGATTAAGCCGCACCCCGCCAATATCCTACTACCAGGCAGACCTGAAACCCGGCGAAACCCTGGTGTTCAGCTCTGCACCGCCTCCCGGGTGGACTGCCAGCACATTGGGTGGCTTGTATAACCAGGGATTGGAAAATCTCAGGCGCAGCCTGCTCAGCCAGGCCGGGTCGGCATTGGATGCTTTTCTGCTGCAGACCCAGCCTGGGTCCGGAAAAATCTTCCTGCTGCGCCCCAAGCCAGGGCCAACTGTTGCATATGTCCAGCCCAGGAAAGAAAGCAGGGCATCCCCGTCTGAGGATGCGCTGTCAGTTGGAATCCCGGCAGCCGCCTTAGCGCAGAGTGTGCAGCAAGACAGTGGGGCGCCAATAAAACAGCCGGCTGCTGACCCATTGCCGTATCCCCCAGCCGCGCCAGTCCAACCTGATATTGAGCCTGGAACTGCAGACGGAGGAGCCAGCCTTCCTGCGGCAGCGCTTCCAAAAGAGCGGCCTGCACGCCGCACACCAGGTCGGGATGGTCTATCTCGCATCAGTCTTGCTGTATCCGGGGCGCTCGCCAGGGCGGGATTGGGGATGCGCAATTTTGCCCTGCGCATGCTGCCCGGCGAGGCTGTGTCCACCCTGCCCTCTTCAGTGATGATCATCGTGGCTGTCGTGGTCCCGCTGGTAGTTGTCACCATTGCGGCTGTCGTATACTTCCAGCGTGGGCGCACAGGGCAATACCAGGCTTATTACGCCCAGGCCGTCCAGGCTGCGGGTTATGCCCGCACTCAGAGCGATCCCATACTCAGGGCGGAGGCATGGCAGACCGTTATTAATTATGTCGAACAGGCTGAGAGCTACCAGCAGAATACGGATACCCAGGCGCTGCGCGGCGAGGCAAACCAGGCTTTTGACCAGCTGAATATGGTCACACGCCTGATCTACCAGCCAGCTCTTACCACCAAATTGCCGGAGAGCACCAAAATCTCCCGCATGGTAGCCACCGAGGGCGACCTTTATCTGCTAAATTTGGAAGGCGGCAATGTTATCCGAACCCTGTCGACCGGAAGCGGCTATGAGGTCGACCCGACCTTCCAGTGCGCAGCCGGAACCCCGGCGGGACAGAGCAGCGCGCCGATCGACATCGCCATGGCGTCCAAGACCAACGAGTTTAGCGCGACCGTGTTATCCCTGGATGTGAACGGGAACCTGCTTCACTGCATCCCCGGTCAGCCGCCGGTGTTCACACCGCTGGCAGCGCCGACCAAGGGCTGGGGCACCCCTCAGGCTTTGACGGTAGACCTCGGTCACCTATATGTGCTGGATTCTGGCAAGAACACTGTTTGGATTTACTGGAACAGCACCTATACGCAGCCACCGGAAGAGTTCTTCGTCGCTGATTTCCCGATGCAGTCAGTCATCGACCTGGTTGTTGATAAGACTGACCTCTACCTGCTGCATGAAGATGGTCATACCACGCTCTGCACCTACAGCGACCTGTCCGTTTCTCCTTCCCGCTGTACCGACCCGCTGCCCTATATAGACTCGCGTCCGGGACGTGAGGGCCAGCCAATGGCGATCCAGCCGCCCTTTACCCAGTTGGTGGCCACACAACCCCCCGACCCATCACTCTATTATTTGCAGTCCCAGGAGCAAGCACTGTACCGCTTCAGCCTACGGGTGCTGACATATTACGGTCAATTCCGCCCGCAGGATGATCCTTCGTCTGGGGTCTCAGCACCGCGTGGGCCAGCGACTGCATTTGCAATCAGCCCTGACACCCGCACCGCATTTCTGGCGGAAGGCAACCAAGTCTATTACGCTGTACTGCGCTGATCAGGACTATGCCGGGCCTGATGGCCCCGCGCGAGTGACGACCGGTCTCCGCAGGTGCCGGGGATTGCGCAGCTTGAATTGAAATCCCACCCTCCCGATATGGATAATATCGCCGTGCTGGACCGGCGCGCCATCCCTGGTGACCGGTTGGTAGTTGATCCATGTCCCAGCTACGGAGCCCTGGTCGGCGAGCAGGAAGGTCTCATCTTCAATACGTATAAGACGCGCATGCAGCGCATCTACTGATGGGTCATCGAATGCCAGGACAGCCTGATTCCTGTCGCTCCCCAACGTGATCTCGCTCGAATCGATCGATATCGGCGTCTCAGGCGCGGTTGCATCCGATTCGGGGATGGGGACCAGATAGGCATACGCCTGCTGTGTGAGACGACGCTGAGGCCAATGCAAGCGGCTGACCCAGCCTGAAAACCGGCGCATATCCGACTCGGCGCGCAGCGGCGCAGGGTTTTCTGGGGTCGACTGCGTGACCTCACCCTGCTTCCGGCGGCCATAGCGGAAGCCGGCCGGAACACGCAGCGGGTGCGGCTTGATTTTCCCGCTGACGATGAGCGCCAAAATCACCAGCGCCCCACCCAGCAAGACCAGCAGACCGACCGCAAGCGGGGCTTTGCGAATAAGCAGTATCAGCGGATTAGCACCGGGAAGCTCTACTTTCACCTCCACCGGGGTCTCGATGCTGATTCCACTCAATCCGAGGCTGTCCAGCGCCTCCACCTGGAGAACATGCCGGGCAGTCGTGGTGTATATGCTTAAATCCCAGGTGAACTGGTCAAACGGCGGGGCGGTATTCTCAGCTACGACCAGGCCATCAACATACAACCTGGTGAGCGTCAATGGACGCTGCCTGCCATCCGGAAAGTCAATCAGCAGCTGCAGTGGGTGTTCATCCGGCTCCAGGTCAGCCGCACCGGTCTGCACCCAGACGTCTCTGGCACGATCTTCTGGGACCCGGCGATCGATCTCGGCTACCGGAGATATAAAGGCAGGATCGGGTGGCTGGAGATCCAGATTGTATTCCATCTCTGGGGTAACGATGTCTGCGTCCCCGTCCTGGATTTCTACCACAATGCGGTGCGCGCCGCCTGAGCCGTTCGGTGTCTCATAGCTCAGCAGGTAGATATCACGCAGCTTATTAAGGAAGCTTTCCGGAGAGGGAAGCTGGTCGATGTCAGAGAAGGACCAATAATCCCCACCGGTGAATGCTGCCAGCTCCTGTAATTGCCGGGCAGCGGGCACATCCAGAACGTCTTCAGGCGCGATATACCACACATAAATCCGCACTCCCTGCTGCTGGGCGCGCGTTACCAGATCCTGCACGCTTGAAGACAGGTCGCCCTGCAGTGGCGCGGTGATGAACAATACTGCCCGTTCCATACCGGCTCGTGAGACAGGATCAAGAGCGACATCCAGGGCCTGCGAGAGGCTATCCAGACCGGGGTTGAGGGATGCGCTATCGATCTGATAGCTTTCCAATGATGCCAGGATTTCTGTCGAATCGGTCGTGTGTGAGCGTCCCGGACCCGAAGTCACAATCAGGCTCAGGTCATCGACGGTCGAACCCTGGCGGGAAGCTGCCCAGCTTCTCAGCGCGCTGGAGATATAATCGAAACGTGAAAGCCCCTGTGAATTGCGAACAGTAAAAGAATCGCCCGGATTGACCACGAATACAACCTGGACCCCTGAACGAAGCTCGGAAAACTCGCTGATCTCTACAGCCTGCCCATCCTCCATGACCCGCAGATCAGCAGCTTGCAGCCCGTGCACAAAAGAGCCGTCCTCTCGGTGTACATCCAGGTAAACCTGAATCTGGGGGAAAGAATCTGTATTTGGGGGAGACAGCGTCGCGCTGGTAGAGGTTTGGGCATTCGCCGCTCTGACAGAAACCAGCAGCATGCACATCAGGATCAAACCCAACCAGCGCAGGTGGTTGAACATGCCTGAATTTTAGCACAACACCCGCCAGGCAATGGGATCAGCCGTGGCGGGTGTCGGGAATACGATTATCCAACCGTCTGCGTCAGGCACTCTCCGGTTCTGCAACCAGCTCTAAGGCAGTTGGGCGACGCGTCAGGCGCATATAAGTCAGCGTCCAGGACGATTCAACGTAGGCGGTCAGGATGCCATTCAGCACGAGCCAGAACGGCAGGTAAGCCAGGAAACACAGCCCGGCGACCAGCAAACCGCCCCAGATAGCATACTCCGAGCCCAGCATCACCGCGCTCATCGCCGGAATTGCGATCAGGAATAATGGAGCGCTGATGAGCAACCCTCCGATCAGCGAGACACCGATTCCCAGGATCAGAGCCATGACGATAATCGCGCCAAGATTGTCTCTGAACACCTGCCAGCCGCGCCGCAGGCCATCCATGATTCCCAGGTTGTCCACAACGATGGCGATATTGGCCTGCTCCAGCACAAGGAACAGCAGCCAGAAGACCGGCACCAACAAACAGATCAACGGGATCATACATATCAGAGCAATACCCAGAGTCAGGATCGCCCCAAATGTAAATATGATCACGAGCATGAAGACCAGTGCCGCGAACGCCAGACCAAACAGCAGATTGAGCAGGAATACCCGCCAGAAGAAGGGCAGGCTGCCGCTGAACAGCTCCCCAAATCTCATCCTGGAAGCCCCCTGATCCGCTTTCTGGGTACCCTGGATCACACCGATCTTCCCTACTGTCGTCAGGAAGATCGCCAGCACCACAAGCACCAGGACGACCAGAATGAGACCCCCGATCAATGCGGCGATCTGCCAGTCTGGAATCCGCTCGAACTGCAGGAAGAAATCCTCAACGCCAGGGGGGACATCATTGGCCCGATATGACGAGCTGAACCTCCCGGCATTCCCAGAAGCGCCGCACCCCGCCAGGATACCAAAAATCCACAATACTTTGTGCTTCCACACGATCTGCCAGGCTCGTGAGAGTACTCCTCCATAATCCATTTCAGCATTCTCCTTTCATTGACTATGCAATGTTGTTCTTTAAAGCTCTACACAGTTGTTGGGATGACCTACTTGTCGTTGAACCGTGCAGCTCCAATCATCATATATCATTATATATCTACGG
This sequence comes from Chloroflexota bacterium, assembly GCA_032124675.1. Classification (GTDB taxonomy): domain Bacteria; phylum Chloroflexota; class Anaerolineae; order Anaerolineales; family UBA4823; genus JAQBDA01. Next base: position 52,504 of record JAQBDA010000315.1, on the reverse strand, counting down.
ACAGCATGAGAACAAGTCGCGGAACGAGCGAGTTTGCTGTCGAAACCCACCTCTGGTAAGCATACCGCGAGGCGACATGCTATAGGTGAAAAGAAAAGCGAGTACAATTAAAGACCGTATGCCTGGAAACATGATGCAAAATATCAGCACTGTCTCGGAGAAGAGCGTGGAATTGTCTGTTGTCATACCCGTCTATAACGAAGAAGAGAGTCTGCCCGCACTCCACCAGACCCTGCAGGGGGCATTATCTGATGCAGTACCAGACTGGGAGGTGATCTACGTCAACGATGGCAGCCAGGATCACAGCATACAGGTGCTCGAAGAGCTAGCGGGTGAGGACCCAACCCATGTGCGAGTTGTAGACCTGCGCCGCAACTTCGGGCAGACAGCTGCTATTGCCGCAGGCATCGATCATTCCACAGGCGAGACCATCGTTCTGATGGATGCTGATCTGCAGAATGATCCGGCAGATATCCCAATGATGATCGACCAAATTCGCCAGGGATACGATGTGGTCAGCGGCTGGCGTGCCAACCGCAAGGATAAATTCATCACCCGCACCCTGCCTTCCCGCATGGCAAACTGGCTGATCTCCACGGTCACCGGCGTCCATCTGCACGATTATGGCTGCACGTTGAAAGCCTACCGCAGGGAAGTGATTACCGGTTTCAGGCTGTACGGTGAAATGCACCGCTTTATCCCGGCCTACGCAAGCAGCGTCGGGGCGAGCATGGTCGAAGTCAAGGTCAGGCACCACCCGCGCAGGTATGGCAAAACCAAATACGGGTTGAACCGCACGATTAAAGTAATCCTGGACCTCTTCACCGTCAAATTCCTGCTCAGCTACGCCAACAAACCCATCTACCTGTTCGGCGGGACGGGAATTATCCTGATGCTGATCAGCAGCCTGACCTTCCTCTTCCTGGCGGTGCGGCGGCTGTTCTTTGACGTCCCGGTGCTCTCATCCCCGTTATTCCAGATGAGCACCATGTTCTTCATCCTCGGCTTTCAGTCGATCTTGATGGGATTGATCGCGGAGATGCAGGTTCGCACCTATCACGAGTCGCAGCGCAAACCGACTTACAGCGTGCGGCGAGTGATCGGCATCGAATGGATTCCGGATGCAGAACCGGGCTTGCTTGAAGGAAGAAGATGACCACTCCGCCGAGAAAGCAGTTCAATACCGGCTTCTGGCTGAGGCTTGGGGGTACGATCATCGCGCTGGCACTGCTTCTATACCTGTTCAGCGAGCAGGGCTGGGAGGAAATCCTGCTGGCGATAAAGAAAATCACCATCTGGCAGTTCCTGCTGGCGCTGGCGCTGCAGCTCCTCTCGCGTCTGGCAGTATGCGCTCGCTGGCATGTGCTGCTGCGGGCTGCCAAGCTGCCGGTAACGTTCGGTCAGACGACCCGGCTAACCTTTGCTGGATTATTCGCCACGAACTTCCTGCCTACCACCATCGGCGGTGATGTCGTCCGGCTGGCAGGCGCTATACAGCTGCGTTTCGACAGCGCCATCAGCGCCGCATCCCTGGTGGTTGACCGGTTGGTTGGCATGGCCGGAATGGCGATGGCGCTGCTTCTCGGGCTGCCTGCCTTCGATGCCGTTCTGCGGGAATCAGGCGCAAGCGGTCTCACCATCCCGGTGATTGGCGCGGCTGGGGGGTCGAGCAGAGCGCGCCTGCAGGCAAGCACTCGCAAGATGCAGGGGCGCTTGAGCCGCTTCTTCCGGCGCATGCTCCAATCTCTAAAATTGTGGGTCAGCCAGCCGTCATCATTGCTCCAGGCGCTGGGTTTCACATGGCTGCATATGCTGTGCCTGTTCGCCTCACTCTGGCTGCTGCTGCTCGGAATGGGCGAGCCGGTGTCCTTCTGGCTGATCGCCGGGATGTGGAGCGCGGTTTACTTCATCACTCTGCTGCCGATATCGATCAATGCCTACGGGCTGCAAGAGCTGTCCCTGGCATTCATCTTCACGCGGGTTGCAGGGATCTCCACCTCCAGCGCCCTTTCGCTGGCGATCCTGATCCGCACCCTTTTCATGCTTGCCAGTCTGCCAGGGGCAGCCTTTGTGCCTGGGATCATGGCCGCGCGCAGCGTGGATGCGGGAGCCGCCCGGCCAGAGGCGGCCGCCGCACCAGCTTCCAACCCGGACGATTCCGGCGAATGACCCCCGGCTGACCGGACCGACTTATGAGCCAAGCACCCCGTCTAACTCTGCTGCGCGCCTGTCTGGCGATCACTGCCCTGCTGACGGCTGCGGCTGTGCTGCATTTTGCAGCCCGCTCTTACCGGGCCGGGCTGTTATTCGCGTCGCAGCGCCACATGGCATTTGCCGCTCTGCTCGGGTTGACGGTTGCGCTCGAAGCGGGACTTCTTGCTGCAACCTGGACCTCGCTGCAGACTAGGCTGCTCGACTGGCTCGAATCCATCCTGAAACTCTTCAGAGGGTTGGGAAATCTAAACCTGCTCGTCCTGGGGGGAGTGCTGGCATTATTTGCCTACCTGGTCATCGCATCACCGATCAGCTACCTGAATTCAGCTTATTTCCGTGTGCTGATCTGCTGGCTGGTCGTCATAGCCAGCAGTGTGCTTCTGTGGGGCTATGGGCTGCGAAGGACATATTTCGAGCTGTTTGCGGCATCGCTTATGCTGGCCGCGGTTGTATACAAAGTTGCAGTTTACTTGCCGGAGATAACGAATTTTCCATTGACTTTGGGGTGGTCTGAAGCAAGCCGCTACTACTACGCTTCTTTGTATTTTTCAAAACAAATATACGGCATCAGCATCCCGCCCACCGTGCTGCACCCCAGCCGCTATATGCTGCAGGCGGCACCGTTCTTGATACCTGATTCACCGTTATGGCTGCACCGTTTATGGCAGATTCTCTTATGGCTGGGTATGACCTTCGCCAGCTCTGCGCTTCTCACACGGCGGCTTGCGATCAACGATGCCCTGAAAAGCTGGGTTTTCCTGGCCTGGAGCTTCTTGTTCCTGCTTATCGGTCCGGTCTACTACCACCTGCAGGTGATCGTTATCATCACTTTGCTTGGCTGTGACCGCAGCAGGTTCTGGAAAACTAGCGCTGCCATCATCATCGCGTCCATCTGGGCTGGTATCAGCCGCATTAACTGGTTCCCGGTGCCCGGTATGCTGGCGGCGATAATCTATTTCCTGGAAGAACCTGCAGCCGGGCGCGCGATCTGGAGATATCTGCTCAAGCCGGTTCTATGGGTCGCTGCAGGCACCCTGGCGGCATTTGCCTCTCAATCGGCCTATGCCCTGATCTCCGGCAACCCGGTCGAACAGTTCACATCCAGCTTTTCTTCCGATCTGTTATGGTACCGCTTGCTGCCCAACCCCACTTACCCGATGGGCGTCTTACCTGCCTTGCTGCTGCTCACCTCTCCCCTACTGTGGGCGATCTATGCCAGCTTGAGGGGGCGCTGGCGAGACTGGCATCCCTTGCGTATGGCTGGAATAGCCGCCATCCTGTTGGTCCTGCTGAGCGGAGGGCTGGTGGTAAGCACAAAGATCGGCGGGGGCAGCAACCTGCACAATCTGGATGCATACCTGACCCTGCTGCTGGTAGTCAGCGCCTGGGTATACTTCGCCAGAGCTGTGCCCGACCGCTCTAGATCCGGCGCACCCGAGCCCGGCCAACCCGCCGTGCGGCTTCACTGGGCTGCACACCTGTTCATTCTGGTGGTCCCTGTCTATTTCACCATCTTCTTGGGTCCGGTCACGCCGCCTGCCGACCAATCTCGCCTGGAGCGGGCGCTGGAAGCAATAAACTCGGCGGCAGCAGCAGCCCGGGAAAATGGCAGCGAAGTGCTTATGATCTCAGAAAGACAGCTGATAACCTTCGACACGCTGCGGGACGTACCTCTGGTGCCGGATTACGAGAAGGTGTTTTTAATGGAAATGGCGATGGCTGGAAACCCGGCCTACCTGGGACAGCTCCACCAGGACTTGAAGGAACAGCGCTACGACCTTATCGTCAGCGAGCCGCTGGCGGTGCGCTTCAAAGGCAGCGGTAAGAGCTTCGGCGAGGAGAATGATGCCTGGGTTAAGAACGTCGCTGAGCCGATCCTGTGCTATTACGAACCGTTCAGGACATTCCGTGAGCTGAAGATCCAGCTGCTCAAACCACGCAGTGTGCCTGGGACTTGCCCAGCAGCCAGTGAGGGATAAGGCCATCGACCCGGTATGAAGAACTGGCCCACTCTGCTCTCCTTGATGCTGGTACTGGCTGCTGTGGCACTGCCGCGCAGTTTGGATTTGGACCGGTTCGTTACCCCGGACGAGCCAAAATGGCTGACCCGCTCTGCCAATTTCTACCTGGCCCTCGCGCAGCGAGATCTCCCCAACACATTCCAGAAAGAACACCCCGGAGTCACGGTGATGTGGGCCGGGACAGCCGGCTTTCTCATTCGCTACCCATCCTACGTAACTCAGGGTCCCGGGCAGCAGGATAGACCACAGAGATTCAAACGCTACCTGGACAGCATCCATGTCGATGCGCTCGAGCTGCTGGCCGCCGGAAGAGCGATGGTTGTCATCGGGATTGTGCTTGCCTTGGGTCTGGCATATCTGGCAGCGGTCAGGCTGGTTGGTCTGCTGCCCGCCCTGGTCGGATTCCTGCTGATCGCCTTCGATCCTTTCCTGGTCGCCCTCTCCCGTCTGCTGCATCTGGACGGTCTGGTGAGCACGCTGATGCTGCTCTCCCTGCTGGCATGGCTGAATTACCTGCTGCGCGGAGGGCGGCGGCGGGATCTCTTCCTCTCGGCTGCTGCCGCCGGGTTGAGCTGGCTGACCAAATCACCAGCATTTTTCCTGCTGCTTTTCATCGGTCTGACCTGCCTGATCGAGGCAGTTCGCGCCTGGAGGATCAAAAGGCAGGTTGTCTGGGGAGCCCTGTGGCAAGCTGCCAGACCGGCTTTGATCTGGACAGCCACCGCAGCCCTGGTTTTTGTCCTGCTCTGGCCTGCGATGTGGACCGACCCGCTGTCTGCCCTGCAGCAGGTCTTCGGCGGGGCTGCCAGCTACGCATCTGAAGGGCACGACAGCATCACCTTTTTCAATGGCGAGATACACCAGGCAGGCATCTCGGACTGGCGCTTCTACCCCATCAGCTACTTCTGGCGGTCAACACCTGCAGTGCTGGTTGGGCTGCTGCTGTTGGCAGCAGCCCTAATCTTGCCAGGCAGGTTCCCGTCGATCAGGGAGCAAAGGCGCACAATACTCTATTTGGCTCTGTATGTTCTCTTCTACACTCTGTTTATGACCTTTGGGGCAAAGAAGTTCGATCGCTACCTTCTGCCGGTCTTCCCAGCGCTCGACCTGCTGGCAGGGATGGGATGGGTGGCTGTCTTAAGCCCGCTGTTGAGCAGGGTACGGGTTGGCTCCCCGGCGAGGTTTTCTGTCGCCAGATGGGCTGGCATCGGAGCCGGTTTACTGCTGCTGGTCGTGGTCCTAGCTCAAGCGTTTGGCACCTGGAGAACGCACCCGTACTATCTAAGCTATTACAATCCGCTGGTTGGTGGCAGCCGCAAAGCACCCCGGGTGATGATGATCGGCTGGGGAGAGGGCCTGGATCAGGCAGCCCGCTATTTGAACGGCAAGCCGGGTGCCGAGAAGCTGCGCGTGGCCTCCTGGTACCCGGATGGGCCTTTTTCCTATTTCTTTGCTGGAGAAACCTTGCAGCGAGACTTCCCCGACAGTCCTGAAGAGCTGCCAAAAGCGGATTATGTTGTCCTGTATTCCCATCAATGGCAGCGCCAGCTTCCCAGCCAGGTATTTTTGGAATTCTTCGCAGCCCAAACTCCCGAAGAAGTCATCTATCTGAATGGCCTTGAGTACGCACGCATCTACCCCACTTATTAATCAAACCGCCTCGGGCTCGGTTGAAAATCACCTCTCAACCAGATCAATATAGGTTATAATTCAGCGACTGAATTTTGGAGTCGTCTATGGAAACACAACCTGATCCAGCTCGCGAGCTCGTCCTGCTCGAACAAATCGAGCGTGACCCGGACGTGACCCAGGCATCTCTGGCAGCCACACTGGGCATCGCCGTCGGCACGGTTAACTGGCATATAAAACGCTTTGTCGCCAAAGGCTACGTAAAAGTAAAGCGTGCCCAGCGCCGCAAGCTGCGCTATATCATCACTCCGGAGGGGCTGGCATTTCGAGCTCGACTTACGGTGAATTATATCGAAACCTCGATGCACCTGTACAGGCGCACGCGCCTGCGGGTGCGTGAGCTGCTGGCAGATGTCAAAGAGACCGGGTATAGGCAGATCATCATCGACGGAGAAGGCGATATCGCCGACATCTGCCGGCTGACCTGCCTGGAGGCGGCGATCGACGTGGCAGCCAACCCGGATGGGTCAGTTGCAAACCTGCCTGTCCTCGAAGTACGCGGGATGAAGGTGCAGCTGCGTATGCCTGAGATGGCATGACCGGCACTACTATATAAGGGAATGCTGCCATGAAATCTGGCTCACAAACATCAACTCCCCCGACTCAGCCCTTTTGGGAGAACAAGCGCGTGATCGTCACCGGAGGGGCTGGGTTCCTGGGTTCTTTCGTGGTCGAGAGATTGAAAGGGCGCCGCGCAGCCCAGGTCTTTGTGCCGCGTGTCGAACAATACGACCTGGTACGACCCGAAGACATCCGGCGTATGCTGGACGATGCCGGCGCCGCAGCCGGTCGGGAAAACTCAGAGTCCACATTGGAAACCATCATCATCCATCTGGCAGCGCTGGCGGGCGGCATCGGCGCCAACCGTGAGCGACCGGCGGATTTCTTCTACATCAACCTGATGATGGGCGTGCAGCTGATGCACGAGGCCTGGCTGCGCGGGGTGAACAAATTCGTAGCTATTGGCACGATCTGCGCCTATCCCAAGTTCACCCCCATGCCGTTCCGCGAAGAGAACCTGTGGGACGGCTACCCCGAAGAGACGAACGCACCATATGGGCTGGCGAAGAAGATGCTGCTCGTGCAGGCGCAGGCCTACCGCGAACAATACGATTTCAATGCCATATACCTGCTGCCGGTCAACCTGTATGGGCCGCGCGACAATTTCAACCTGCAAACATCCCATGTCATCCCGGCACTTATCCGTAAGTTCATCGAAGCCCAGGAGCGTGGCGAAAATCAGGTGGTCTTATGGGGTGACGGCACCCCCACACGCGAATTCCTGTATGTGGAGGACGCGGTAGAAGGCATCTTGCTCGCCGCCGAGCGATATAACGACAGCGAGCCGGTCAACCTTGGGTCCGGCATGGAGATCAGCATCCGCGAGCTGGCTGAGCTGATCGCACGGCTGACCGGCTACGAAGGTGAGTTTGTGTGGGATACCAGCAAACCGAACGGTCAGCCGCGGCGCGCCCTGGATACCAGCCGCGCAGCACAGTACTTTGGCTTCCGCGCTCAGATGAGGTTCGAAGAGGGTCTAAAACGCACCATCGAGTGGTACCAGAAAAATGGCTGATACTGCAATCACTACCAAATCCCCGGAAGAAGTGATCACCCTGCGCCCATCGCGCGGCTGGATTGCGCTGAACCTGCGCGACCTGTGGCGCTACCGGGAGCTGGCTTATTTCCTGACCTGGCGGGACGTCATCGTACGCTACAAACAGACCCTGCTCGGAGCAGGCTGGGCAGTGCTGCAGCCATTGTTAAACATGGTGGTGCTGAGCGTTATCTTTGGGGAGTTCGCCAAGATGCCCACCGGCGGGATTCCCCGACCGATTTTTACCTTTGCTGCCCTGCTGCCTTGGGGTTTGTTTTCAAAGGCCCTCTCCGACACCGGACGGTCCATGCTCTCCAACCGCAGCATGATCACCAAGATCTACTTCCCCAGGTTGATCATCCCCCTGGCATCGGTGCTGGGCGGGCTGGTCGATTTCTCGATCCAGTTCGTGATCCTGGTCGGGATGATGTTCTATTATCAGTTCGCGCCGACAGCCGCAGCTTTCACGCTGCCTCTCTTCATTCTGCTGGCACTGGTCACCGCTCTGGGAGTCGGTCTGTGGCTTTCCGCCCTGAATGTGCTGTACCGGGATGTCAACTACATCCTGCCGTTCTTGACACAACTGTGGCTGCTCATCACCCCGGTAGCCTATTCGGCTCAGGAAGTTGTGCCGGAACAATGGCAGCTGATTTATGCCCTGAACCCTATGGTGGGTGTCGTCGAAGGATTCCGCTGGGCGTTATTGGGCGCAACGCCGCCCCCCACCGGAACGCTGCTGATCTCAGCCAGCATATCCGTGATCCTGTTGATCACCGGCATGTACTACTTCCGGCGCATGGAGCGCACCTTTGCAGACCTGGTTTAGGTGCTGCATCCAGCAAGGAATATAACGAGAGTATCCAGTGAGCAAGATTGCCATCAAAGTTGAAAACCTGGGAAAGCAGTACAAGATCGGTGGGGAGATCGATCGCTACCGCACGCTGCGTGATTCGATTGCCGACGCATTCAGGTTCCCGGCAAAGCTGGCGCGCGGGGAGCTGCGCGCCAGGTCCAACAACACGATCTGGGCGCTGGAGGATGTCTCATTCGAGGTCAAGAAGGGCGATGTCCTCGGCGTGATCGGACGCAATGGCGCCGGTAAGAGCACGCTGCTGAAGATCCTTTCCCGGGTCACCGAGCCCAGCATGGGGTATGCCGAGATCCACGGGCGGGTGGGCTCACTGCTGGAAGTCGGCACCGGCTTCCACCCGGAACTCACCGGCAGAGAAAATATCTCCCTGAACGGCGCGATCCTGGGCATGAAGCGAGCCGAGATCGAGCGCAAATTCGACGAGATCGTCGATTTCTCCGGCGTGGAGAAATTCATTGACACTCCAGTCAAACGATACTCAAGCGGCATGTACCTTCGGCTGGCGTTCGCCGTCGCAGCCCACATGGAGCCGGAGATCCTGGTGGTGGACGAAGTACTGGCGGTAGGCGACGCGGAATTCCAGCGCAAGTGCCTTGGCAAGATGAGCGATGTCGCCAGCCAGGGGCGCACCGTGCTCTTCGTCAGCCACAATATGTCCGCCATCTTACGCCTAACCCAGGAGACGATCATCCTGGAAAAGGGCAGACTGGTGATGCGCGCTGCCTCCCAACAGGCGGTCGATTACTATCTGACTTCCGGATTCGCCCGGACGGGAGAACACTACTGGCAGCCGGACGAGATCCCTGCTGAAGCAGCCCCCTTCTGTCCTGTCGCCCTGCGGGTGCGAAACCAGGGCGGTCGGATCGTGGACACAATCCGCTCTGTCGAACCGGCAACAATCGAGATCGAGTACACCCTGGCAGAAGCCCTCAGCGGGCTGCGGGTGGGCATCTACCTGATGAGCACCCACGGTGAGCATATCTTCACATCATTCGACACCGATGACCGGGACCAGTACGAGCAGTATGGTGCTCGACCTGCCAGTCGCTACACCAGCCGCTGCACCATCCCGGCTGATTTCTTGAACGAAGGGCGCTACGTGATCGGCATTAACGCCAGCACCTTCCGGGTGCGCCGCTACTTCCAGGATGAGTATGCCCTGGCTTTCACGGTGGATGCCTCCGGCGCACCGGGTATGCAGTGGCTGGAACCGCGTCTCGGGGCAGTACGCCCGAGACTTGAGTGGCGGATAGCACAACTAAACTCGCAAGGAGATCGTATAGGCGTAGGCGGTAAACATGATCAGTAAGACCACCGTCAAACGCATCCTGGGCGAGCTTCCGCTCAGCGCTGAACTCTACTGGCAGCTACGGCACAGCGGCAAGCCGCTCAGCGAGAGTTTTTCTCTGCAGCGCACCGAAGAATGGCTGCCTCAGTGGCGCGGCCAGGCGGAGGCCGCCTCAGAGCGTTTCCCGTCCGGGAAAAAAGTGCTGTTCTTTGCCACCCTGCGCTACTGGATCGAGCATGCGGTACTGATGGGTCTGGCACTGGGCGGGCTGGGGCACCAGGTCCGCCTGGCCTACCTGCCGTATACCAACTGGCGCAAGCCGTTGAACCGCTTCGACCTGCGCCGGCAGATAGCCTACAGCCAGAATATCCTCGGGCAAACCGGGCCTCTACTAGATTGCATATCGCTTATCGATGCTCGCGCGCGCTCCAGACCGGATGATCTGCCAGCCGGGCTCCTCAATGCAATCGAGGTGGTATCACACCGCGACGTGCAGTACACACTGCAGGAAGAAGATGTCGATCTGGACAGCGACCTGTATCGCCTGCGCCTCGAGCGCAACCGGCAGGCTGCCGCAGCCACGCTCGCACTCCTGAGAGGCAGCCGTCCCGACGTGATCGTCACGCCTAACGGCAGCATCCTGGAATTTGGCGCCATCTACCAGGTGGCGCGCTATCTGGGCATCCCGGTCGTGACATACGAATTCGGAGAGCAGCGCGGCCGTATCTGGCTGGCACAGAACGGCGAGGTGATGCGCCAGGAGACGGATGCCATGTGGCAGGCGCGCAAGGATGCACCTCTCAGCGCCGAGCAGGTCGAACAGGCGCGGGCCTTATTTGCCTCCCGCCAGCAGGCTGACCTGTGGCAGAACTTCTCCCGCCGCTGGCAGGGTCTGCCCAGCCAGGGCGAGGACCAGGTGCGCTCGACAGTCGGTCTCGACGGCAGACCGGTCGTGCTGCTGGCAGCCAACGTGATCGGAGACAGCCTGACACTCGGGCGGCAGATATTTACCGCCAGCATGACCGAATGGCTGCAGCGCACTGTGGGATATTTTTCGACCCGCCCGGATGTCCAGCTCGTCGTGCGCATTCATCCTGGTGAGCGCTATACCAGCGGGCCGTCGGTGGCCGATGTGGTGCGCCAGGTGCTGCCAGAACCACCCGTACACATTCACCTGGTGGCGGCTGATGATCCGATCAATACCTATGATTTGATTGATATCGCAGATTTTGGTCTGGTATATACCACCACGGTTGGCATGGAGATGGCGATGAGCGGCGTGCCGGTTGTCGTCGCTGGACAGACCCACTACCGCGGCAGAGGCTTCACGTACGACCCGCATACCTGGCATGCTTATCAAGACCTGCTGGATATTTCCATAGCAGAGCAAGGATCTTTCAGACTGGCACGCGAGCAGGTTGACCAGGCCTGGAATTACGCATACCGCTTCTTCTTCGAATACCCCCAGCCGTTCCCCTGGCACCTGCTGCATTGCTGGGATGAACTGCAGGAATGGCCGCTCGAGCGCGTGCTCGATGAGGGTGGGCAGGCGGTGTTCGGGGATACATTCCGCTACCTGACCGGCGACCCGATTGGCTGGGCTGCCAGAGAGCACGAAGCACGGTGATGATGAGCAGCCAGACAGATATCAAGCAGCAAGTGCGTGAATTTTACGACCAGGTTGGCTGGCAGGAGATCAGCGAGGGGCTGTACCAGAACACTCATTACGAGGACCTGCGCCCGGTCTCACGCCAGTACATCCACCGCTGCCACTTGCGCCTTCTGCGGCACCTGAGACCATCCGGGCGTTATTTCCTGGACGCCGGATCAGGGCCGATCCAATATCCGGAATATCTGACATATTCCCAGGGCTACCGGTACCGGGTGTGTGCCGATATCTCAATCACCGCACTGCAGGAAGCGCGCGCCCGCATCGGGGACCACGGACTGTTCGTCGTCGCCGATATCGCCAACCTGCCCTTCAAGGAACAGGCCTTCGAGGCGGTCGCCTCCCTACACACCATCCACCACCTACCGGAAGACGAGCACCTGCGGGCTTATCAGGAGCTGAACCGTTTGCTCGCAATGGACGGCACGGCTGTCGTGGTAAATGGCTGGCCTTCCAGCCGGATGATGAGCGCCTTCGAGCCGCTGATGCGCCTCAGCCGGGGGGTGCGCTCGGCTGCCAGCCGGCTTCGGGGTAAGCCGCGTCCGGAGCGCAAACCCGGGAAAGCCAAATCTGATGGGGGCAGCACTCAGAAAGGTACGTATACCAGCCGTCACGATTTTCGCTGGGTGCAGTCCGTAGTGGGAGCTGAGATGCCGCTTGAGATATTCGTATGGCGCAGCGTAAGTGTGCGCTTCCTGCGCACGCTGATCCACCCCTGGCTGGGTGGGCGCTACTGGTTGCGCCTGCTCTACTGGCTGGAGGAGCGCTACCCGCATTATTTCGGGGAGGTTGGTCAGTACCCGCTGATTGTGATTTTAAAGGAAAAACAATAATGGACTGGAGCAACCAGGTCGTCTTAGTAACCGGCGGGACCGGTTCTTTCGGCAAGAAATTCATTGAGGTCATGCTGCGTGAATACTCGCCAGCCAAGCTGATCATATTCAGCCGCGATGAGCTCAAGCAGCACGAAATGCGTGTGGGCGGTTTCGACCACCCGAGTCTGCGCTACTTTATCGGCGATGTGCGCGATCTCGACCGCCTGCGGCGCGCCATGCACGGCGTGGATGTGGTCATCCACGCTGCAGCGTTGAAGCAGGTGCCGGCCTGTGAATATAACCCCATGGAAGCAATTAAGACCAATATCCTGGGCAGCAGCAATTTGGTCGAGGCGGCCCTGGACATGTCTGTCCCAAAGGTGATGGCGCTGAGCACCGACAAAGCCGTCAACCCGGTCAACCTTTACGGCACCACCAAACTGGCCGCGGAGAAGCTGCTGGTGCAGAGCAATGCCTACGCAGCCGGTACGGCGACCCGGTTCAGCTGCGTGCGCTACGGGAATGTCGTTGGGAGCCGGGGCAGCGTAATCCCGATCTTCATCCGCCAGCGCCACGACGGCAAGCTGACCATCACCGACCGGCGCATGACCCGTTTCTGGCTCACCCTGGAACAGAGCGTGCGCTTTGTGATACGGGGTACGGAGCAGATGCTCGGCGGTGAAGTATTCGTGCCGAAGATCCCCAGCATGAGAGTCACCGACCTGGCTAATGCCATCGCTCCCCAGGCAGAGATCGATGTCATAGGCATCCGCCCTGGCGAGAAACTGCACGAGGTGCTCATCCACGAGGATGAAGCCCGCACGACCATCGAGACCGAAGACATGTACGTCGTCCAGCCTACCACCGAGCTTTGGTTTGGGCACGAATGGCAGGAAAAAGGTCGCCAGCTGCCTGACGGTTTCCGTTATGCCAGCGATACCAACCCGCAGTGGCTGACAATCGACCAAATCCGCGAAATGATCGCACTTTTCGAGCTGAATGAAGGAGGCTGGACCGGCGATGAGTGAAGCGCCCAAAGGTCAGGAGTGAAACACTATTCGCTTTCACTGCTGACTTTTGGCGGACAAATACCATCATGCGTATCCTCATCACCGGAGCTAGCGGTCTGCTCGGTCTGAACCTGGCCCTGGAGACTGCGGCGGAGCACGAAGTATATGGAACTGCCAAGGACCACCTTCTAAACACCAGCGCCTTCACTGTGCTGCAGAGCGACCTGCTCGCCTTGGGAGCAGTGGAACGGGTGCTCGACCAGACCCAACCCGACTGGGTGATCCACTGCGCAGCGCTGGCAAACGTCGATGCCTGCGAGACCGACCCGGTCCTGGCACAACAAACGAATAGCGATCTACCTGCCCGACTGGCTGCCAATGTCGCCAGGGGCGGAGCGCGCCTGGTGCACATCTCAACCGATGCTGTGTTCGATGGCCGTCGCGGGGAATATACCGAACAGGATGCACCCAATCCGCTGGGTGTGTACGCCCAAACCAAGCTGGATGGCGAGCGCCGCGTAGCCAGCGCCAACCCGGAGGCGATCATCGCCCGAGTCAACCTTTTTGGCTGGAGCATGAGCGGCAGGCGCAGCCTGGGCGAATTCTTTGTCAGCAATCTGCAGGCAGGGGTGCAGGTCATGGGGTTTACCGATGTATTCTTCTGCCCGCTGCTGGCAACCGACCTGGCAGCGATCCTGGTCAAGATGTTGGAGCACAAGCTGACCGGACTGTACCACGTGGTAAGCCGTGAGTGCCTCAGCAAGCACGAGTTTGGCACCCGTGTAGCCAACAAGTTTCACCTGGATGCATCTCTGATCACCCCCGTATTGGTAGAACAGAGCAGTCTGGTGGCCGCCCGTTCTCCCAACCTTACCCTGCGAACAGATAAGCTGACCAGCGCCCTGGGCGAGAAACCGCCGGATATATCCGCCGGCCTGGAGCGTTTCCACCAGCAGTACCTTGATGGCTATCCACAGCGCATCCAGCGCATGGCAGCCCAGCGTCTTGATTGAATAATAAGGAAAGCAAGCATGGATATCCAAATCGGCCCCCACACTATCGGCGAAAATCACCCCACGTATTTCATCGCTGATATCTCCGCCAACCACGATGGAGAGATCGAACGCGCCATACTGCTTATCCATCTGGCGAAAGAAGCCGGGGCGGATGCCGCCAAGTTTCAAAATTTCCGTGCCCCTCAGATCGTCTCGGATTATGGCTTCAAAAGCATGGGAGGGCAACTTTCCCACCAGTCTGCCTGGAAAAAATCGGTTTTTCAAGTGTATGCGGATGCCTCAATCCCATTCGAATGGACGCCGGTCTTGAAAGAAAAATGTGCTGATGTGGGCATCGATTACTTTTCATCTCCCTATGACTTCGACGCCGTCGATATGCTCGACCCACACGTGCCAGCGCACAAGATCGGCTCAGGGGATATCACCTGGCTGGAGATGCTGGAGCATATCGCCCGCAAGGGCAAGCCGGTCATCCTTGCCAGCGGTGCTTCGGATATCGGCGAAGTGCAGCGCGCCGTTCACACCATCCTGCAGATCAACCCTCTGTTGGTGCTGATGCAGTGCAATACCAACTACACTGCCAGCCTGGAGAACTTCGACCACATCCACCTGCAGGTGCTCAATACGTACCGGGCCATGTTCCCAGAGCTGATCCTGGGGCTCTCCGACCACACGCCCGGTCACGCCACAGTGTTAGGGGCAGTGGCGCTGGGAGCGCGCGTGATCGAGAAGCACTTCACCGACGACAACAGCCGCACCGGTCCCGACCATCCATTTTCTATGACCCCCGCCACCTGGCGCGATATGGTCGACCGCACCCGCGAGATGGAGCGCGCTCTGGGCTCCGCGGACAAACGGGTCAGCAGCAACGAGGGGCAGACCGTAATCGTACAGCGCCGCTGCCTGCGCGCCGCCCGAGACATTCAACCCGGCGAGCTGATTACCCGGGAGGTGATCGATGTGCTGCGCCCCGCCACCCCAGGAGCGATCCCGCCTTACGAGATCAATGATGTGATTGGGACAAAGGCGATCAGGGACATCCCGGCGGGGAAGGAGATCAGATGGGGAGATTTATCGAGTGTATAAGTGCCAGGTGTTCCAGTGCCAAGTGTCATGTTATCTGACAGATGAAAATCTTTTAGATCGGATAAGTAGGAATATCTATGCCTTTAATTAAGCGATTTGAAGATATTCTTGCCTGGTAAGAGGCACGCAAATTGACAAAGCAGATATACGACTTGACACAAACTGGAGCATTTGCTAAAGACTTGGGCTTACGGGACCAGATCCGACGAGCTTCCGTTTCTGTTATGACGAATATCGCCGAAGGCCTTGACTGTGATTCGCAAATCGAGTTCGCTCGCTACTTAGGCATTGCCAGGCGCTCGGCAGGAGAGGTCCAATCTTTGCTCTATACTGCGGTAGATGCTGGTTACATCAATGAAGATATATTCCAGGAACAATACGATCAAGCCGGCAAAACCAAAGCATTGATCGGCGGTCTAAAACACGCTCTTCGTAAAAAGAAATCCGCCTGACACCTGACACCGGGCAACTTGACACTTGACACGTATTTTATATTTCACCCGCGACTACACCACCCACGACCACCGCTTTCTCTCTGCACTGGCGAAAACCGGGCACAGGGTGTTTTATCTCCAGTTAGAGCAGCGCGGGTACGCTCTGGAAGACCGCCCGCTGCCAGCCGAGATCGAACAGGTCAGGTGGGCAGGCGGGAGAGGACCCGCCACACTGCGGGACGGACCACGCCTGCTGCTCGACCTGCGACGGGTGCTCAAAGAAATTCAACCCGACCTGGTGCATGCCGGACCACTGCAGCGCTCCGCATTCCTGGTAGCCTTGAGCGGCTACCGACCGCTGGTCAGCGCTTCCTGGGGATACGACCTGATCCAGGATGCCAGCCGGGACGCATTTTGGCGCTGGGCAACGCGCTACACCCTGCAGCGCAGTGCAGTGATGGTCGGCGACTCTGACATTATCCGCCTGCTGGCACGATCATACGGCATGCCCGATGAGCGCATCGTGACCTTCCCCTGGGGCGCGGATCTGGAACGCTACACGCCCGGCGCCGAACCGGGTTGCAAAGCGACCTTCACCCTGCTTTCCACCCGCGGCTGGGAGCAGATCTACGGCGTCGATGTGATCGCCAGAGCCTTCGTGCAGGCTGCCCGCCAGTACCCGGAGCTGCGCCTGGTGATGCTCGGTAACGGGTCGCAGGCGTCTGTTCTGAGACAGGTCATCCAGCAAGGCGGTGTGCATGAACAGGTGCTGTTCCCAGGGCAGGTCAGCCAGGCGGACCTGCCGCGTTACTACCGCTCCAGCGACCTGTACATCAGTGCCTCGCACAGCGATGGGACGTCCATCTCTCTCCTGGAGGCGATGGCCTGCGGCAGACCAGCCATCGTATCCGACATCCCGGGCAACCGCGAGTGGGTACAGCCAGACGTGAATGGATGGTTGTTCGCCGACGGCTCCGCAGACGCTCTGTCAGAAGCGATCCTGAACGCTGTCAGCCAACGCTCACAACTGGCAGCTATGGGTCGCTCCGCCCGCCGTATTGCCGAAGAACGCGCGAACTGGGAAGAGAACTTCCAGCACCTGCTGCGTGCCTACGACATGGCACTCGCTGCCCGCCAATAACTATTTATGAGACCCAAAACAATCGCTATCATCCAGGCCCGTATGGCCTCCTCCCGGCTGCCCGATAAGGTGCTGTTGGATATCGGGGGTAAGCCGATGCTTGCCTGGGTTGTAGAGCGCACACGGCGTGCTCAAAGCATGGCTGAAGTCATCGTCGCCACCACCACTGCTCCTTCCGATGATGCTGTCCAGGCGCTTTGCCAGGAACGCGGCTACCCTGTCTACCGCGGCAGTGCCTTTGATGTGCTTGACCGCTACTACCAGGCTGCCCGGCAGCACCGGGCGGATATCGTGGTGCGCATCACTGCTGACTGTCCCCTGATCGATCCGGGCTTGATCGATGAAGCCGTCGCTACCTTCACCGGCTCCGAGGGAAGCGAATCCCGAGCCGCAGGCCACGACGCACCGCTCTCGCCATATCCCTACGACTTCGTCGCTAACCGCCTGCCGCCGCCCTGGGGACGCACATATCCGGTCGGATTGGATATCGAGGTCTGTTCATTTTCCGGGCTGGAACTGGCATGGAGCGAGGCGGACCAGCCCCACCAGCGCGAGCATGTGATGCCCTTCTTTTACGAACAGCCCGAGCGTTTCCGCATCCGGCTGCTGAACCACGATAACGATCACGGCGATCTGCGCTGGACGGTCGATACCGCTCAGGATCTGGAACTGCTGAGATCGATCGCCGCCCACTTCGACTGGCGGGACGATTTCACCTGGCTGGAAGTGCTGGAGTTCGCAAAGGACAACCCGGACCTGGCACAGATCAATGCTCTCGTCCAGCCCAAAGACTATCGAACTATCGATGCGAGGAACGGGGTCGGTGGCTAAGTATATGCTGATGGACGCCGTCACACCGGACATCAAGATCCCTCCCGTAGTGAAGGTCATTGCCAGGATCGGCCTATGGCTGCTGGTGGCTGCAGTCTTTGCGGTTGCTTACACCCAGTCCCCGCTGTACGAAGGCAACCAGAACACCAAGTTCCTGCACGGGCTGGCGCAGGCCGGTAGAGGGTACTTAGCGGCCGACTGGCTGGCAAACACAGTCGACCCGCTGCCTGTCTTCAGCAGCCTGATATACGCCACCGCCTTGCTAAATGAAAACCTGTTTTACCTGTACTATGCTGTTATCCTCGGTATCTATATATTCAGCATCATGGGCATAATGGCAGTGATCAATAAAGGCAAGTGGTCGCTGACCAAGCAGATGGCTTTTTTCACCCTGTTCTTTCTCGCCCATGCCCGCTGGGCGATTGTACGCGTTGAGAAAGTTTACGGCTTAAATATCGAGTTTCTGCATACCGGGGTAGCCGGGCAGTACCTGCTGGGTATCGAGTTCCAGAACAGTGTCTTCGGCGTCCTGCTGCTGCTCTCGATCTTCACTTTCTTGAAGAGGAAATACTACCTGGCGGCGTTCCTGGTTGGCGTGACTGCGCTGTTCCACTCCGCTTACCTGATGAGCGGAGCCCTGATCACAATTGCCTACCTGCTGATCCTATTCGCCGATAACCTGCGAGATGCCCAGGCACTGCGGCCGTTTTCGCTCGAAAAGGTTATACGTGCAGCCCGGCAGCCGTTATTCTTGGGTCTGTTCACTCTGGTATTCGTGCTGCCTGTGATCTTGCACAACCAGACCGCGCTGAGCGCCACATCGCCGGAGGCCTCGAGCACAGCGCTGCATATCATCGTGCACGAGCGCATCCCGCACCATGCTGTTCCGGCATCATTCTGGAACGCGACCGCCAACCTCCAGATGGCGATCATGGTGGTGGGTTTGATCCTGGCATTCCGCAACCGGCGGCTATTTTACATCATGCTATCGCTGTTCGTTGGCGGCGTGGTCGTCAGCCTGGTGCAGCTGCTCACTAGCAGCGACAGTCTGGCTTTGATGGCTCCCTGGCGCGTATCGGTCCTGCTGGTGCCGCTATCGACTGCGCTGATCATCGCCTTTATCGCGTCCGGTCTCATCGACCTTCTTAGAATGAACGACCCGAAATTCCTGATGGTCTTCCTGCCGCTGGCTCTCTACGTGGTGTTTATCAATGTCGGCGGTGGTTTAAACCTGCAGGACATGTACGGCTCCGGTCGCAGGGAGCGCCGTCTGGTGCAGATGATGGATTACGTACGCGAGAACCGCCGCGCCGGAGAGCTTTACATGATCCCGCCGACAGATAATTATTTCGACGACTTCCGCCTGTACACCGGAGTACCGACCTTTATCAACTGGAAATCTCATCCATATAAAGATGTGGAAGTGCTCGAATGGTACGACCGCGTCCAGCGTGCCGGCCAATTTTACAAATCGGGGGGAGCCGAAAAGTGCTCGCAGCTCCAGGCACTGGTCGATGATTATGGCATCACGCATGTGGTATTCAAGAGCAAAGAGATCCCCCTTGCCTGCGATTTCGCCGAGGAGATCGTGCGCATCGAAAACTTTGTAATTTACGCCATCCGACCGCAATGAGCATCGATGTCCTGAGCTGCCCGCTGTGCGGCAGCATTGGGAGCAGTCTATTCGACCGGCGCAGCTTCCGAGAACAGACGGTAGCGAACCAGCTTTGTTCCGCCTGTGGTCTGGTCTACCAGTCACCGCGCATGTCGGACGAGGAGCTGGAGACCTTTTACGAACAGGAATACCGCCTGCTATACCAGGGCAGCGCCGGACCGGGAGCGAAAGACCTGGCAATCCAGCGGCTGCGGGCTGAAGCACTTTTCAGCTTCATCCAGGACCGGATCCCGGAAGTCCGGAACCACCTGGATATCGGCAGCTCAGCGGGACTGCTGATGCAGCGTTTGAATCTCGGCTTCAGCTGCCAATCCGTAGGTCTGGAGCCTGGCGAGGCGTACCGCAGCTACACCCGCGACCAGGGGTTGACCGTATTCTCCACGCTGGAAGAGATCAAAGCTGCCGGGCTGCCGGCCTTTGACCTGGTCAGCATGGCGCATGTCCTGGAGCATATCCCCAACCCGGTCCTATATCTGATTGACCTGAGAAAGACGCTGCTGGCTCCCGGCGGTTGGCTGCTTGTCGAAGTGCCTAACCTGTATGCCCATGACTGCTTCGAGGTCGCCCACCTGGTATCTTACAGCCCGCACACGCTGGCCCAGACCCTGGAAAAGAGCGGTTTCGAACTGCTGAGCGTACAGCACCATGGTCGGCCGCGCTCTAGTCTTATCCCACTCTACCTGACGGCATTGGCACGTCCTGTTGCGTCCCACACGGGAAACGACCTAGCGAGAGACGCGTTTCCTGTGGCGGAGAAAGGCGTGCGGCGCAAGCGGAAATGGGGCTTATTCCACCGCCGCCTTGTAACGCGCCTGTTCCCCCGCCAGGCATGGCTCCCCCTTTCTAATTCCTGACTCGCAATTCCTGATTCGCAGCTCCTAACTCCTAACTCCTTATTCCCATGCCTGAGATCACTATCTTCACCGCCCCCAAGGCCTTCACCGATCCACATATCGATACCATCCAGCGTAACGCCATCCTTTCCTGGCTGCACCTGGGCGAGGAGGTAAACGTGCTACTGGTGGGTGATGAGCCGGGCATGGCAGCAATCGCCGCAGAATATAGGGTTCCGCAGCTTACAGATGTGCGGCGCAATGAGGCCGGCACCCCGCTGGTCAGCTCGATCTTCGACCTGGCACACCAGACCAGCCAGGCGAATTTGTTTACCTATATCAACGCCGATGTTATGCTGCTTCCGGCCTTCGTAGAGTCGGTACATCAAGTATCACAGCAATTGGAACATTTCTTGCTCATCGGTCAGCGCTGGGACCTTGACGTACGCCGTGTACTGGGATTCTCAAGCGGCTGGGACCAGCACTTGCTGGCCGACGTCCACAGCCGCGGCCGGCTGCACCTGCCCGCCGGCAGTGATTACTTCGTCTTCCCGCGTGCATTGTTCAACAGGATGCCTGATTTCGCCATCGGCCGCGCCGGATGGGACAACTGGATGATCTACCACGCCCGCCAGCAAGGCTATACCGTGGTGGATGGCACGCCCTCCATCATTGCCATCCACCAGGACCACGATTACAGCCATCTCCCGGGTGGCAAGCCGCATTATGAGCTGCCTGAATCGCAGCAGAACGAGGCTCTGGCGGGGGGAGCCGCCAACCTGTATATGGTATTGGACAGCGATAAGCAGCTGGTCAACGGTAAAGCGCGCTCTCCAAGGTTGTCCTGGATGCGCACCCTGCGCTATATCGAGACCCGCCTGACCCCGCCGGATGGGCAGCGCCGCGGTATGCGCTGGTCGTTGGCTCGCCTTGCTCGCCGGGCACGCCGCCGGCTGACCGGATCCCTACAGTAGGCCGATATGCGCGTCGGACAAAACCCGGCTAAATCCATCGACTCGGTGCCCCGGCCTGCCGATGTTACCGTAGCTGTTGTCACCTATATCCCCTTCCTGAGCGGATACTACGCCCAAAGTCTGGACGTGCTGAAGGTCTGCCTGGAGAGCATCTGGGAGAACACCGGCGAGGCATATGATTTGTTGGTGTTCGACAACGCCAGCTGCCCTGAGGTCCGAGACTACCTGAACGAACTGCAGCGGCAGGAGCGCATCCAGTATCTGGTGCTGTCAGACAAGAACGTCGGCAAGGGCGGGGCCTGGAATTTTATTTTTCAGGCTGCCCCGGGCGAGTATATCGCCTACACTGACAGCGACGTGCGCTTCTATCCTGGCTGGCTCACCGACAGCCTGGCGGTACTGGAGGCCTACCCTGAGGCAGGCATGGTCACCGCCCGCCCCATGCGCACACCTGAGGCATTCTACACTGCCACGCTGGAATGGGCGCGCAGCCAGCCGGATGCTTCCCTGGAGAACGGGCAGTACATTCCCTGGGAAACGTATCTGCAGCATGTACTCAGTTTGGGCACATCAGCGGAGCAGGCGCGTGAATGGTACGAGTCGCGGTCGGATTGGCGTTTGACCCGCCTAGGTGTCCAGGCGCTGGTCGGCGCGGCCCACTTTCAGTTCACCGCCCGTAAAGCCAACCTGGGGCAGTTCCTTCCATTCAAGATGGACCGGCCGATGGGTCAGGTGCGGTCGCTGGACGAGCAGATCAACCAGGCCAGATTCTTGCGTCTGACCACATGCGAACCGCTGGTCACCCACATGGGCAACCAGGTGCCGGATGACACGGTCACCAGAGCCGCATCGGTTTCATCGCGAGCCAACCGTCTGGCGGATGTACCTTTTATTCGCAAGCCACTGCTCCGCCTTTACGACGCTATATTCAGGCTTTATAACCAATGAGGACTGGAAAGAACCCCGCCAAGGACGGACTGCCGGCTTATACCCCCCACCGGCTGGGGGTAGCGCTGATCGTATACATCCCCTTTACCGAGGGGTATTTCGAGAACTCGCTTGAGATCCTCGAATACCAGCTCGACAGCCTGCGAGCGGCGACCGGTGAGCCGTTCGACCTGCTGGTCTTCGATAACGGCAGCTGCCCGCGGGCTGTATCTGCACTGAAAGAACTGTACGACCAACGCAAGATCGACTGGCTGATCCTGTCTGCCCACAACATGGGCAAAGCCGGCGCGTGGAACTGGATATTCAGCAGTATGCCCAACCAGCTAATTTGCTACACCGATTCGGATGTACTCTTCCGCCCGGGCTGGCTGGACGCCAGCCTGCAGGTGCTGCAGGCATTCCCGATGGCAGGCATGATCGGTGCCCAGCCCAACTTCTATGATGTCATGGCTGGTGAAGGTAAAGCCCACCTGGCGCTGCAGGGAGACCACTCCTACAAATTCGGCGATTACTGGCCCAAAATAGACACGATCGACGAGTACTGCTTCGGTATTGGTGCCAGTGAAGAGCTTGCTGCGCAGTTCTATAACACACCACTGCCCGCCATCACCGAGCGCGAGTCTGGCGTCCAGGCGGTCACCGGCGCCTCGCACATGCAGTTCCTGATCCCCCGGGAGGTGGCACGTCAGGTCGTGCCGCTGCCCTCCACCAAAGGGCTGCTGCGCAAGGAGACCATGTCGATCGATTACAAGATCGACGAACTGGGCTACCTGCACCTCTCCACGCCAGATTCGTATGTATTCCACATGGGCAATACGGTCAATGAGCGGCTGCGGGAAGAAGTGGGTCGCATCACCGGAAGCCTGAGCCCGGCTGCGCCCATACCAGAGCGTGCAAGCGCGAAGCCCTCCACCTTACAGCGCGCCCTGACCTGGCTGGCGAAGCACCCGCGCTTCAACCGGCTCTTCCTGCGCCTCTATAACCTGCTGTTCCGTGCACTGTACAGCGAGGCTATGGAGAAATGAAACCCGCCCTGCTGGAAGTGCTCACATGCGACCGCTGTCACGGCTCGCTGGTCGCAGGAGCTCAGGAGCTGACCTGTCAGACCTGCGGGCGGGAGATCCTCTTGCAGGACGGCATCCCGCTGTTCACCGCGCCGCCCGACGAGCTGCGCCCATCTGAAAAACTATTGCGCGGTCCAAACGTCGGCACTCCCTGGCGGCAGGCCAACTGGCGCTTCCTGGCAGAGCAGGTCGGGGCGCTCGATCCCCAGGCAGCCATCCTGGACGTGGGCGCCGGACGGGGCGATTTCGCCGATCTGTTCACCGATCACAGCAACTACCTGGCGCTGGATATCTGCCCCTATCCTGAGGTGGATATCGTCTGCGACCTGACCCAGGCGAACCCTTTCCGTGAGGCAAGCCTGGATGCCATCCTGCTGATGAACGTGCTCGAGCACGTCTACGACACGCACGCATTGCTGGCTTCGCTGGTGGAGATGCTGAAGCCCGGCGGCAGATTGATCGTCGCCATCCCATTCCTGGTCAAGATGCACCAGGTGCCGGTCGACTTCGCCCGCTATACTCACTATGCTCTAGTACGTTTCGCTCCGGAGCACGGTCTGGAGGTCTCCCACCTGGAAGGCTACTATGATCCGGTCTCGCTGCTGGGGGAAGGCATCGGCAACCTGAAGAACGCCGTGCTGCCGGAAATGCACGGGGTGCGCCACTACACCGGGCGTGCCCTCGCTTGGGCGCTGCAAGTGAGTGCCAGTGGTCTGCGCAGCCTGCTCGGCCCTGGGGAAACCCACCCTCCGGGAGATGCCCGCAGTCAATCCCCCACCGGCTACCATATGGTGTACCGCAAAGCTGGCTGACATGCTTGCCCTCATGGGTTGCCTGATCGTATTGTCTAAAGAATCCGCTATATCTGTTAAATCCGTGTCCTGAACATGTCCCCGCAACGCGTATTCATCGTCGCTGACCACGGGCTGGCAGCCTTCTACTTCCTGCAGAGCGATATCGTCGCCCACCTGCTGGATGCCGGATTTGAGGTCATTTTATTTACCGAAGATAATACCAAAGAGGCGATCGCCGCTCGCTTTGGACGACCCGGGCTGACTATCGAAGGCCTGCGCCTGGACCAGGTGCAGGAGTACACCAAAACGGTTTCACCAACCGTGCAGTGGTGGCTGGATTTCTTGCGCCGCGCCGGTGCGGCCGGCAGGATCAACCTGGCGGTGGTCGACAGCTATATCCAGCAGGTGAAGAGTGAAGCCCATGCTCGCCGCCGCCAGCTCTTCCCTCTGATGGAAGCCGCTGCACGCCTGATACGCCGCTCCTACACGCTGCGCCGCGCTCTGCAGGCATATCAGTCTCGCTTCACGCCAGATATCTACGCCGACCTATTCGATAAGTACCGCCCGGCTCTGGTGATCGCCGGTTCGCCGGGCTTCCGCCAGGACCGCTTCATCTTGCGCCAGGCGGCTGCCCGGGGGATACAGACCGCGGCCGCCATCATCAGCTGGGACAGCTCCAGCAGCTACGGCTTACCCGGCGCAAAGGTGGACTGGATCACTTGCTGGTCGGAGATCCAGAAGCAGGAGCTGGTGGGCGGCGCCGATTGGCTCCCGGAGGGCGTCAATGTTGGCGGCATGCCGCCCTACGATAACTACGTGCGCGATGAGTGGGTTCTGCCGCGGCAGGATTATTTCCGCCAGCACGGGCTGGACCCCGACCGCGTTCTGCTGTCCTACGCCAGCAGCTTCGTCAGCTGGTCGCCCAACATTCAAAATGTGGAGGCGCTGGCGAGCCTGGTGGTCTCCGGCAGGCTGTCGGCTCCAGCGCAGCTCCTGGTGCGCCTGCACCCGATCCATATGAGCGGGCATTATGTGGCTGAGGCCGACCGCATCCGCCAGCTGGCAGAGGAAAACGCTCATATCCATGTCATCGAGCCGGTGCCGCTGGGATCGTTGGGGCATTATTCCGGCGAGGATGTGACCGAACGCACTTCGATGATGGCGCATTCGGATATTTTCCTGACCGTTTATTCGACAATGTGTGTAGAAGCGGCTTTCCAGGGGCGACCCACGGTCAGCGTGTGCATCGATTCGCAGCAGGGCTACCCGGGGAAGTACTGGGTGCCGATGTCGCAGATCGGGGTCTGGCCCACCCATTCCCGTTTCCGCACGTCTGGTGCCGGCAAAGTGGCGCTGGATGAGAGTCAATTATGTGATGCGATCAACGAGTATCTGCAAAACCCTCAAACCGACCTGGACGCTCAGCGCCGCTTCCTGGAGCGGGAATGTACTTACACCGATGGCAGCTCCGGCAAGCGCACGGCTGAATTTTTCCTCTCGTTACTCAGCTTAACGGAATGATTCCAACCACCAAGGCACCAAATCACCGAGATTTATGAGTTTTGCTAAGGTTTCTTTAGAAGAAGATCGGATTGGGAAACAGATTGTGGATGCTGCCTTCGCTGTGCATCACAATCTTGGACCGGGACTCCTCGAAAGCATCTACGAAATCTGTTTTTGTCATGAACTTCATAAACACGATCTATCGTTCCAGAAACAGGCCGCTATTCCAATTCTCTATGACGGGTTACGGTTTGATCAGGGTTTTCGGGTTGATGTACTTGATGAAGATCTGATTGTATGCGAGCTAAAGGCAGTTGAAGGGGGAAACCCCCTGTACACCGCCCAGCTCATTACCTATTTGAAGCTAATGAATAAACGGCTGGGATACTTAATCAATTTCAATGTACCATTGATTAAGAACGGTATCAAGCGAATTGTTATATAAACTTGGTGTCTTGGTGCCTTGGTGGTTGATTAATGTCTAATACATTTATCCAGCGATTGAAACTTGCAGTTTCCGCATTTCGAAAAGGAAGTGTCAGACACACGCACTACCGAGAGATACCCCCCATCACTCCTGAAGAAGTGCAGGAGATCAAAGCCTTCTTCCCGCTGGACAAGTTCTTCATCTTCGGTCATGCCCGCTCTGGGACCACGCTGCTCACACGGCTGATCCGTGTCCACCCGCAGGTGCACTGCAACTACCAGGGGCACTTCTTCACCCGCCCTCCGCTGCTTGAATCGCTGGTCGCCAATGAAAGCACAGGCGCATGGCTGGTCCGGCGCAGCAACCGCTGGAACCAGGGTCGTGACCTCTCACCGCTTGTGCTGAGAGCAGCAGCGGAATTCATCATGGAGCGCGATGCCCGTTCGGCGGGCAAGTCCGGGCCGGGCTGTGTGGTGGGTGATAAAAGCCCGAACAGCCTGCTGGACGGCGATGCAGTGCACAAGCTGGTCAAGGTGTTCCCCGAGGCAAAATTGATCTTCATCGTGCGCGATGGGCGTGATGCGGCTGTCTCGCATCGCTTCCAGGCGTTCATCGACCGCCAGCAGCACCTGTCCCCCGAAGACAACCGCATCCGCCAGAGCTTTGCAGATAATCCATCCCCCTACCTGACCGGTCAGCGCTCGATCTTCACCGAGAAAGGCCTGCGCCAGACAGCCCAGGGCTGGAGCCATAACATCCTAGACACAGATCGAGCCGCTCGCCAGCTCCTGGAAGACCGCTACATCCACCTACGCTACGAAGACTTGCTGGCGCGCGCCTGGGAAGAGATGTGCAAATTGTGGTCATTCCTTGGTGTGGACGTCTCGGACGGTGGATTGAAAGACGCTCTGCAGGCAGAGCTGGGCCAGAATCCAGATGCCGACTGGCAACAGGAGAAAGCTGCCGAGATCGCCGGCTCGCTGAACAAAGGCCAGCGCGGCACATGGCGGGAGCTTTTCACCGATCACGACCGGCAGGTCTTCAAACAGGCAGCCGGGGAGACCCTGGTCGACTGGGGCTACGAGAAAGACGTGAGTTGGTGAGGGTCAGCGCGAGATGAAATTCCTGATCGCCGGCCTGGGATCGATCGGACGCCGCCACCTGCGCAACCTGACTGCACTGGGCGAGGGCAACATCTTGCTCTACCGCTCGCACCGCTCCACATTGCCTGAGGATGAGCTGGAGGGCTACCCGGTCGAGACCGACCCGCAGGCTGCCCTGGCCTGGAAGCCGGATGCAGTCATTGTCTCGAACCCGACCGCCATGCACCTGGAGGCAGCCATCCCTGCCGCCGAAGCCGGCTGCCACCTGCTGATCGAGAAACCGGTCTCTCATTCCATGGAGCGGGTCAGCGAGCTTGCAGCCGCGGTGCAGCGCGGCGGCGGGCAGGTGCTGGTGGGCTACCAGTTCCGCTTCCACCCGGGATTGAGAAAAATCGCTGCCCTGCTGGGTGAGAGTGCCATTGGGCGGGTGCTATCGGTGCGCGCCCATTGGGGTGAATACCTGCCCGGGTGGCACCCCTGGGAGGATTACCGCCAGGGATACAGCGCCCGCAGCGATCTGGGTGGCGGCGTGGTGCTGACCTTATCCCACCCGCTGGATTACCTGCGCTGGCTGGTTGGAGAGGTGGAGGCGGTGTGGGCTTTTACCGGAAGCAGCGGCGACCTGACGCTGGATGTGGAGGATACCGCCGAGATCGGCCTTAAGTTCGCCGATGGTGCCTTGGGCAGCATGCACCTGGATTATAATCAGCGCCCGGCAGCCCACCGCCTGGAGATTACCGGGACCCGCGGCAGCCTGCTCTGGGATAATTCTGATGGCACGGTACGCCTCTTCCGGGCACCGGATTCCCGGACAGCGGCAGATGATTCAACAGAACCGGCCTGGGAGGTACATCCCACCCCGGCAGGCTTCGAACGCAACCAGCTGTTCCTATCGCAGATGAGACACTTCCTGCAGGTGGTCCGGGGAGAAGCGCAGCCGCTGTGCTCGCTGGATGATGGCATCCAGGCGTTGAGGCTGTCGCTGGCAGCACTGAGCTCCGCTCAGGAAGGTAAATTGGTTCACTTGTGAGCAATAAGATGAAATGTGTGCTCGTTATCCCTGCCCGAGGTGGGTCTAAGGGCATCCCGCGCAAAAATATTCTGCCCCTATTAGGGGTGCCGCTGGTCGCTTACAGCATCCAGGCGGCACTGCGGGCTCGCCTGGTGGATCGCGTGGTAGTTTCGACCGATGATACCGAGATCGGTGCCATCTCCCAGCAATATGGGGCTGAAGTCGTCTGGCGCCCGGCAGATATCAGCGGAGACAGCGCTTCGTCCGAGTCGGCCCTGCTGCACGCCCTGGAGTATCTATCCCTGACCGAGGGCTACCAGCCCGACTTGTTGGCATTCCTGCAATGCACATCCCCGCTGACCCAGGCTGAGGATATCGACGGAACCATCCAGGCGCTGCTGGATGCCGGAGCGGACAGTGGACTGGCAGTGATCCCATTTCATTACTTTCTCTGGCAGAATGACCCGTCCGGCGATGCCATCGGACTCAACCACAGCAAAACTGTGCGCCCACTGCGTCAGGAGCGCGAGGCGCAGTACCTGGAGACCGGCGCGGTTTATGTAATGCGCGTCCCCGGCTTCCTGCAGGCGCAGCACCGCTTCTTCGGCAAGACAGCCCTGTACCAGATGCCCGCCGAACGCCGCCTGGAGATCGACAACCCGGTAGATTTCACCATCGCCGAAGCGCTGGTCAGCCAGCAGGGGCGCATGCGTCAGACCAGCGCCCTGCCGGAAGAGATCGGCGCTCTGGTATTGGATTTCGACGGCGTGTTCACCGATAACAAGGTGCTCGTATTCCAGGATGGGCGTGAAGCAGTAGTCTGCGACCGCAGCGATGGGTGGGGGATCGGTCGTCTGAAAAAGAGCGGGCTGCCGATGCTGGTGCTTTCCACCGAACCCAATCCGGTGGTCGCCGCCCGTGCCGGCAAGCTCGATCTGCCCTGCCTGCAGGACATTCAAGATAAATGGCCCGCACTCGAAGCCTGGCTGGCAGAGCGCAGCATCGACCCGGTTTCTGTGGTGTATGTTGGCAACGATGACAATGACCTGCCCTGCATGACCCGCGTGGGCTGTGCCGTCGCCCCGGCGGATGCTTATCCCAAGGTGATGGCGGTTGCAGATATCGTGCTGGAGCACCGCGGCGGCGATGGGGCTATCCGCGAGATATGCGAGCTGATCCTCGAGATGCAGGCTGGCAGATAGAGGGCAGGCAATCCTGCATGATGAAACTGAAAAGGAGTACGAATGGCAGCAGCCATTAAGATTGGAGAGCGCTGGGTAGGCGAGGGAAACCCGACCTTTATCATTGCCGAGGTCGGCATCAACCACAATGGGGATTTGAATATCGCCCGGCGGCTGATCGATGTAGCAGTGATGGCGGGCTGTGATGCGGTCAAATTCCAGAAACGCACCCCGATAAAAGCCGTACCCCCAGAATACCAGAATGTGATACGTGAAACCCCCTGGGGGTTGATGAGCTATCTGGATTACCGTCACAAGGTCGAATTCAGCCAGGAGGGGTATGCCGCCATCGATCGCTACTGCCGGGAGAAAGGCATCCAGTGGTTTGCCTCCTGCTGGGATGAAGACTCGGTGGAATTCATCGAGCAGTTTTCGCCCCCCTGCTACAAGATCGCCTCTGCCTGCCTGACGGACGCATCTTTGCTGGAGAGGATCCGCCGCACTGCAAGACCGGCAATCCTGTCCACCGGCATGTCCACCATGGATGAGATCAAGGCAGCGGTGGGTCAGCTCGAACGCGAGAATCTGCTCATCGCCCACAGCACCAGCACTTACCCTTGCCCGCCGGAGGAGCTTAACCTGCGCATGATCCACAGCCTGGGTGCTGAATTCAACTGCCCGGTTGGCTATTCAGGGCATGAGGTCGGTCTGCAGACCACCTACGCCGCCGTGACCCTGGGGGCTGCCTTCATCGAGCGCCACATCACCCTGGACCGGGCGATGTGGGGCAGCGACCAGGCAGCTTCGGTGGAACCGTGGGGGTTGATGCGTCTTATACGCGACATCCGCGTGATCGAGACCGCCATGGGCGATGGCGAGAAAAAAGTATACGAAAGCGAAATGAAAGCCCGTAACAAACTGCGCCGCAATCATTAACTGCGCTGCAATTATTCGAAAACCCTAATCTAATATCAGGAGTATCAGCAATATGACAAAAGCGAATAAAAAACTGGTCAGCCCGTATGGAGGACCATTGGTCAACTTGATGATCAGCGGCGATGAACGCCAGGAGCTTCAGGAACGATCCAGGCGTCTGCCTTCGGTCCAGATCTCCGCACGTGCCATGTGCGACCTGGAGCTGCTGGCAACCGGCGCGTTTTCCCCGCTGGACCGGTTTATGAAGAAAGCTGACTATGAGCGCGTGCTGACCGAAATGCGCCTCAACGACGGCACCCTGTTCCCCATCCCGGTGACGCTGCCGGTCGAAGAGAACGCCCTGCCCACCTGGGGTGAGCAAATCACGCTCAGCGACTCGCGCAACAACACCATCGCCGTGATGCAGATCGAAGAGGTGTACCACTACGATCCGCAGCGGGAGGCGCGCCTGGTCCTGGGCACCACCGACTCCCGCCACCCACTGATCTCGGAGATGGGACGTTGGGGCAAGGTTTACGTATCCGGAGAGCTGAAAGTGCTCGACCTGCCAAGGTATAACGATTTCATCGAGCTGCGCCGCACACCGGCTCAGGTGCGCAGCGCTCTGGATGGCATGGGCAATGCCAATGTGGTCGCCTTCCAGACCCGCAACCCGATGCACCGCATCCATGAAGAGCTCACCAAGCGCGCCGCCGAAGAGGTGAAGGGCAGCCTGCTCATCCACCCGGTCGTCGGCATGACCAAGCCCGGCGATGTCGACCATTACACCCGGGTGCGTGTCTACCGCGCCCTGGTAGAGAACTACTACGATTCAAGCAAAACCATGCTCAGCCTGCTGCCGCTTGCCATGCGCATGGCGGGACCAAAAGAAGCCCTTTGGCACGCAATCATCCGCCGCAATTATGGCGCCAATTACTTCATCATCGGGCGCGACCATGCGGGTCCTGGCAGCGACAGCCAGGGTCGTCCGTTCTACGGTCCATATGAAGCGCAGGCGATGATGTCTCAGTATGGGGAAGAGCTAGGCGTGCATCCCCTTGAGTTCAAAAATCTCGTCTACCTGGCGGATGACGAACGCTACGAGGAGCATACCAAGGTACCTGAAGATGCCCGCGTCTTCGAGATTTCCGGCACCCAGGTGCGCGAAGAATACCTCGCCAAAGGCGTCTCGCTGCCCGAGTGGTTCACCCGCAGAGAGACATCGGACATCCTGCAGCAGATGTACCCGCCGCGCCACAAACAGGGCTTCTGCATCTGGTTCACCGGTCTGAGCGGGTCGGGAAAATCGACCACTGCCGAAGTGCTCACCTCGCTGCTGCTGGAGCGCGGCAAGCAAATTACCGTGCTGGACGGCGACGTCGTCCGCACACACCTGTCGAAAGGTCTTGGGTTTTCGCCAGAGGACCGAGATACCAATATCCTGCGTATCGGCTTCGTGGCTGGCGAGATCGCCCGCCACGGCGGGGCAGTTATCTGCGCCGCCATCAGCCCCTACCGCTCCACGCGCAACGAATCGCGCAAGATGGTCGGCGAAGAACGCTTCATCGAGGTGTATGTGGATACGCCCATCGACGTGTGCGAGCAGCGTGATGTGAAGGGCCTCTACGCCCGTGCCCGCCGCGGTCAGATCACCGGCTTCACCGGGGTGGATGACCCGTATGAAGAGCCGGTGAACCCGGAGATCACCCTATACACCGTGCAGACTTCTCCCGATGAGAACGCACGCATCATTGTGAAGTATCTGGAAGAGCGCGGTTTCTTGATGCCCGACGGAAATGGCAATGCGGAACAGGAACCGGCGGAGCAGGTATCCCCGGTAACAACCTGATCATCGTCAACCATACTGGGTGGCAGTAGGGAGTGCCTGGCTGCCACCCAGCCTCTCCACCCTCTTATGTCCAATCTACCAAAATTATTCGACCTGAGCGATCGCACAGCGCTGGTCACCGGCGGCGCCGGCCTGCTGGGGGCAGAGTTCTGCCGCACCCTGGCGCAGGCCGGGGCACGGGTCGTGATCGCCGACATCGATGCGGATCGAGCTGCTTCGCTAGCAGGTACGCTTTCCCAGGATGGGCACCAGGCGATCAGCTTACCCACGGATGTCGCAGACTCGCAATCCGTAGGGCAGATGGTGGACGCCGCCCTGAGCCAGTTCGGCAGCCTGGATATCCTGGTCAACAGCGCCGTGCTGGACCCGAAATTCGATCCCCAACACGGCGGGCATACCAATTCTTTCGAAGACTACCCGCTGGAGGCCTGGGAACAGGCGTTGAGGGTGAACCTGACCGGCATGTTCCTGTGCTGCCAGGCTGCCGCCCGCCCCATGCTGGATCAGGGCCGGGGGGTGATGGTCAATCTCTCATCCATCTACGGGCTGACCGCTCCCGACCAGCGCCTGTACCAGCGTGAGGGCCAGCCGCCGCAGTACAAGCCGGTCTACTATTCGGTGACCAAGGCCGGCGTGATCGGGCTGACCCAGTACCTGGCAGCCTACTTCGCTGGGAAGAATATCCGCATCAACGCTCTCTCCCCAGGCGGTGTCTTCAACGACCACGACCAGGATTTCGTGCGCGCTTACTCCGCCCAGGCGATATTGGGGCGCATGGCCTACAAAGACGACATGAACGGTGCGCTGCTCTTCCTGGCCTCGGATGCCTCGGCGTACATGACCGGTGCCAACCTGGTGGTAGACGGCGGCTGGACAACATGGTAGCTGGCTACCCGGTAGGTTGCCACCTGATAGCTGGGCTAACCGGTAATCTTAATGACTGAAGTCCTGGCTATCATCCCCGCCCGCGGTGGCTCTAAGAGCATCCCGCGCAAGAATATCCGCCCTTTCGCCGGGCACCCGCTGATCGCTTACAGCATCGCCGCCGGCTTAGCCGCCGAGACGGTCAACCGGGTGGTCGTCTCCACTGACGATGAGCAGATCGCTGCCATCTCCCGCCGGTACGGCGCAGAGACGCCCTTCATGCGCCCGGAAGAATTCTCGCAGGATGATACCCCCGACCTGCCGGTCTTCCAGCACGCCCTGCGTTGGCTGAGGGAGAACGAGGGCTACCGTCCCGAGATGATCGTCCAGCTGCGCCCGACTTCGCCCTTACGCCGTGTCCGGCACATCGACCAGGCAGTGCACAGGCTGCTTGATCGCCCTGAAGCGAACGCCGTACGCACGGTGTGCGTGCCGTTCCAGAACCCGTTCAAAATGTGGCAGATCGCTAACGACGGCTTTATGACCCCCCTGATCCAGATAGAACATCCCGAGCCCTACAACCTGCCCCGCCAGGCTCTCCAGGAAGTATACTGGCAGACGGGCTATGTGGATGCAGCCTGGTCGAAAACCATTCTAGAGAAGAACTCGATGACCGGCGAGCGCATCCTGCCCCTGGAGATCGAGGCCAGCGAGTGGATCGATATTGACTCGCCTGATGACTGGCGGCGCGCAGAACGTTTGCTGGAGAGCGGGGAGATCACCTTTCAGGGGTTGGGATTTGAGATTAAGAGAGTCGATGATAGAGAATAGAGAACCGTTCACCCATTACTCTCGATGCTCGATTTTCCATTATCGTTTAATTCACTTGTGGAGGTACTCATGCCTTTGATCCATATCGGCGACCGGCTGGTCGGTGATGGACAGCCCACATATATCATCGCAGAGATCGGCGTCAACCACAACGGTCTGATCGATCTGGCGATCGAGCTAATCGACGTCTCGGTCAGAGCGGGCGCTGACGCGGTCAAGTTCCAGAAGCGAGTCCTGGACAATCTGTATGCCAAAAAATACCTGGAGAACGCCAACGCCGGTGAAAAGACCCTGCGCTACCTGCTGCCGATCTTGCAGACTGTGGAGCTTTCCGATGAGGCATACCACCGCATCGTCGATTACTGCCGTGCCAGGAAGATCACCTTCATGTGCTCGGCATTCGACATCGAAAGCGCCGATTTCCTGGATAAGTTGGGCATACCTGCTTACAAGGTCGCTTCCGCCGACCTGACCAACCTGCCCCTGCTGTCTCATCTGGCAAAGAAGAAAAAGCCGCTCATCCTTTCCACCGGCATGTCGCGCATGGAAGAAGTGGAGATCACTGCCAGCTTCCTGAGAGAACGCAGGGCGGAGTTCGCGCTGCTGCATTGCAACAGCACCTATCCGGCTGCCTTCGAAGACATCAACCTGCGCTTCATGCACCAGCTGCGCCGCTTTGGCGTGCCGGTAGGTTACTCGGGTCACGAGCGCGGCATTGCCGTCTCCACGGTAGCTTCAGCTATGGGAGCATCTATCATCGAACGCCACGTCACCCTCGACCGCACGATGGACGGGCCGGACCATGCTGCCAGCCTCGAGCCGCAAGGCTTCAATAAACTGGTGCGCGATATCCGCCAGGTTGGGATGGCGCTCGGCACCGGGGAGGAGAAGTTCATCTCCCGCGGCGAGATCCTGAACCGTGAGGTGCTCGGCAAGAGCCTGGTCGCAGCACGCACGATCCAGCCCGGCGAGGTGATCACGTCTGAACTGGTCTCGGTCAAAGGACCTGCATTGGGCATCTCCCCGCAGCGCTACGCGGAGCTGGTGGGTCGTACATCCGAACGGGTGATCGAGCAGGATGAGCCGTTTCTGGAGCGCGACCTGGGCATCCACATCACCCTGGATGCCGATCAAATCCTGCCCATGGAATACGGTTTCACCGTTCGCTTCCGGGATTACGAAGACATGCTGGTATATAAACCGCGCATGCTGGAGTACCACTTCACCGACCAGGACCTGGACGAACATTACCCCGGTGGGAAACATGCGCTCAAGCTGGTCGTGCACGCCCCCGAATTCTGGGACCGCACACTGGTCGACCTGTGCTCGCTGAACGAACGCCAGCGCAGTGACTCGGTCGAGCTGATGCAGAAATCGATCAACCTGACTCGCGAGATGGCGCCCTGCTTCACCGACACACCTAAAGTCGTCATCCACCCCGGAGCTATGAGCCTGGACCATCCCGTCCTGGAGCGCGATAAGCTCTACGATAACCTGCGCCGCTCGGTGAACGAGCTGGATTACGACGGCGTCGAGCTGCTGCTGGAAAACCTGCCCCCGCACCCCTGGTACTTCGGCGGGCAGTGGCTGACCAACGCCTTCATGGACGCTCACGAGATCCGCGACTTTATCACTTCCATGGGGCTTAATATGTGCTTCGATACTTCCCACACCAAGCTGTACTGCAACTGGGCGCATGCTGATTTTTACGAGCAGGTGCGGATTCTGCTTCCCTTTATCCGCCACCTGCACCTGGCGGATGGCGCCGGGCTGGACGGGGAAGGCCTGCAGATCGGCGAAGGCACCATCGACTGGGTGCAGTTCTTCCAGGTCATCGGTGATTATCACGGCACGATGATCCCTGAGATCTGGCGCGGCCACCAACGACAGGGCGAGGGCTTCCTGATCGCCATACAGCGGCTCTCACAGGCCTATTTCGAAGCCCGCCGCCAGGCATAGTTTGCATAAAACGGTCTCCCCATCCGCATCCCAGTGACCCAAATGCAGCAAAATCAATCTCTCATCACCCGCCTGCGCCTGAAGGGCGACAGCTTACAGCAGCGCAGGACAATTGCCGGTCTGGCACGCCAGGTTGCCATGCATGCCTGGGTAGATCCAGACCAGCCTCCGGTGGTGATCTTCAACGCCTCTACCCGCCTGACCGGTCTGAGCCTTAACGCGGCCTTCGCCCTGCTCGCAGGCTGGAGCCTGCGCCTGTCGGGCGTACCTGTGTTGCACTTCGTCTGCCTGGCAGGGCTGCAGCCCTGCGTGCTGGGCACGGACCGGGCTGATTACACTTCCAGACCCCCCTGTGAGACCTGTGTGGCACAATCGCAGCGTTTCTACCACGGTGCCGATGCACGCACATTCGGCTACCAGCCTGACCCGTACCTGGAAGCTGCCCTGCAGGGGTTGAATGTGGAAGAATTGAGCCGCTTCACGTACACCATACCGCTCGATCCATCCCTTACCCCTACGCCCCTACCCCCTTCATCCCTGCCCCCGGTGCCCCTTGGCTCGCTCATCCTGCCCTCCATCCGCTGGGCGCTGCGCCGCCACACGCTGCCGGATGACGAACCCACCCGCTACCTGCTGCGCCAGTACATTCTTTCGGCTTACCGGGTCGTGGTGGAGTTCGCAAGCCTATTGGAACAGGTGCAGCCGCAAACGGCGGTGATCTTCAACGGCGCGCTCTACCCGGAGGCAGCCGCTCGTTGGACCGCCCGGCAGATGGGCGTGCGTCCTGTTGCCCACGAAGTTGGCTTCCAACAGTATTCGACATTTTTCACCGAAGGCGAGCCAACTGCGTACCCGCTCGACATTCCGGAAAGCTTCGACCTGGATGACGAGCAGAATGCCCGCCTGGATGCGTATCTGGAGAAGCGCTTCCAGGGCAAGTTCAGCATGGCAGGCATCCAGTTCTGGCCGGAGATGCGCGGCCTGGACGAGGGACTACTACGCAAAGCCGCCCAGTTCGACCAGGTCGTACCGGTGTTTACCAACGTAGTCTACGACACCAGCCAGGTGCATGCCAATGTGATCTTCAACAATATGTTCGCCTGGCTGGATGTTCTGCTGGACATCTTCCGCACCCACCCGGAGACGCTGTTCGTCATACGCGCTCACCCGGATGAGCTGCGCGCCGGGACGCGCAAGCTGAGCAATGAGAGCGTGAGCCAGTGGGTGCAGGACAACCAGGTTGACAGCCTGCCCAATGTGGTCTTCATCGACCCGCAGGAATTCATCAGCTCCTACGAACTGATACAGCGCGCCAAGTTCGTCATCGTCTACAACTCCTCTATCGGGATGGAGGCAGCGTTGATGGGCGCCAGCGTGCTGTGCGGCGGGAAGGCGCGCTACACTCAATACCCGATTGTCACCTTCCCTCAGAGCATCGCGGAGTTCACGCACCGGGCGGAGAAATTCCTCCAGGCAGATTCTCTCCAGGCACCGCCGGAGTTCCGGCGCAATGCCCGCCGGTTCCTCTACTACCAGCTCTACCGTGCCTCGCTCCCCCTGGATGATTACATCCAGGCCGCACCGCGCATGGGCTTCATCCACCTGCGCCGCTTCAGCTGGCAGCAGCTCCTGCCAGAAAATTCCACCACCATGCGCATCCTGGTGGATGGCATCACCATGGGCGAGCCGTTCCTGATGCCCGAAGCGTAAGAGATCAAGGCTGACCCCCAGAATCTATGCCAGATAAAATCGAAATCCTACCGGTCACCCTGCTCGATGAAGAGCGTCCAACCGTCGATGATCTGAAACGGATCGCTCGCTCGTTGAGTCTTGAGTTTGGCTGGCACTACCTGCTTGATCTGACCTGGATCATCCGCCAGCTAGGGGTGCCGGGCGGGAAGCGCATCATGGATGCCGGTGCCGGGACGGGCGTGATGCAGTGGTACCTGGCAGAGCATGGCGCAGAAGTGCTCAGTGTGGACCGCGCCAGCCGAGCCGATCTGCCGCTGCGCTTCCGGCGCAGATTCCGCACCCGCGGGTTGCGGGAGCAGGACTTGCTGCCCACCGGTCAGATGCTCCAGGCGAGAATGCTCGCTCCCGGCAGACTGAGGACGAAAATCACCTCCCAGGCGCGCGATCTGGCAGCCGCGCTGCAGGGGAACCAGGCATTAGGCAAGGTTGTTGTTTACAACCAGGACTTAAAAAAGCTGACCGATATCCCAGACAGCTCACTGGATGCGGTCGTCGCCGTATCTGCCCTGGAACACAACTCACCCCACGACCTGGAGCTGGTGGTAGATGAGCTGCTGCGCGTGCTGAAACCCGGTGGCCTGCTGCTGGCTACTCTCGGTGCAGCCTCCGACCAGGATTGGTACCATGAGCCATCCCATGGCTGGTGCTATTCGGATCAGAGCCTGCGGCGCTGTTTCAAGCTGCCCGCGGACACCCCCTCCAACTACGACCGGTATGCTGATCTGTTCGCTGCGCTCGTCGATTGTGCCGAGCTGCGCGACGGTCTGGCCTCTTTTTACAGCCAGTCTGGAGATAACGGCATGCCGTGGGGCAAATGGGCCCCCCAATACCAGCCGGTGGGCGTCTGTAAAATAAAATCCAATGAGCAAATAGATGATAAGGAAAACATATGAGCGTTAATACCCAGGTTCTGACCGCCCGCGTGCAGGCTGCGCTCAGCGAAGCTCTGCGAATATCCCCTGAGCAGATAGCCCCAGAGCTGGCGTTCGGCGACCTGCCGCAGTGGGATTCGATGGGACATATGGAAGTGATGATGGCGCTGGAGGCGCAGTTTGGCATCGATATCAACACGGACACCATCGAACAGCTGACCAGCATTCCGGCGATCTGCAGCTATATTGAGGAGAACGGTCATGCCTGAGAACAGCCTCGATATCAGACCTTCCATTGATATCCCCGGCTACCTGACCGGTGAGGTGCAGTCCAAGCTGGCCTACGTCGACGAGCGCATCCGCAGCGCCCGCGTCTCTCCAGAAGGAGACCTGATCAGCCTCGCTCTCAGCCAACCGGTTACCGCGCAGCAAAGCGAGGAGATCGATGCCAAAGTCCAGCGGGTGGTCTCCACGATGGTTGAAGGGACCTTGAAACCCAAGATACAGGTGCTGGAAGACTACCTTGATCGCCCCGTCCCATACCACACCGACCCGCATCCAGAACTGCTCTCTAGCAGGCAGATATCCAAAGAGGCGCAGGGCATTTTCGTCTTTGGCCCGCTCCTTACCAGGGTGATGGAATACTTCGAAGGTCGCTTTCTGGACCTGGCAGGAAGGTTTGGCGCCGAGCCCTACCGCTTCCCGACCCTGATCCCCGCCCGTTATCTGGAAAGGGTGAACTACTTCCGCGCCTTCCCGCACTCGCTGACCTTTGCCACCCACCTGCGCGAAGACCTGGATGTGATCGATCACTTCGCTCAGCACGCCGCCTGTGACGCGCACGGGCTCAACACCCCGGAGGGCTCGTTCTCGCCCATCCAGGCGCTGCTCTCCCCGGCGGTCTGCTACCATCTATATTTCTCCCTGGCGGATAGACCGCTCCCGGATGGTCAGGTCACCGCCACTGCGGTTGGCAACTGCTTCCGTTATGAGTCAACCAACCTGACCTCTCTGGAGCGCTTGTGGAATTTCACCATGCGCGAAGTGATCTTCGTCGGCTCCAAGGAATTCGTGCTCGACAACCGGGAAGCCGCCCGCAAGCACATGCGCCAGGTGTTCGAAGAGATCGGTCTGGCTTACCGGGTGGAGAGCGCTACCGATCCCTTCTTCATCGGCGAGTTCCGCAAGCAGACGGTCTTCCAGAGTGCCTTCCAGCTCAAGTTCGAGATCCGCGCCCGCCTGCCTTTCAAGGACTCCACCCTGGCGGTCGGGTCGTACAACTACCACCAGAACTTCTTCGGGCGCCATCTGGATATCACCTTGCCGGACGGGTCGCCGGCCCACACCGGCTGTGTGGCTTTTGGGCTGGAGCGCATGGCTTACGCGTTCCTGGCACAATACGGTCTGGACCCCGGGGGATGGCCGCCCGCAGTACAGGAGGCAGTGAGATGAGCAGCGTCTCCTACCGCACGGTTGCCGAATCCGACCTGCCGGTCCTGCTGGAGTTCTACGAGAACCTAAACACATATTTCTACTCGATGGGCTACCGCCTGCCGCACCCGGAGAATGTGGGTGAGGTATGGCTTGACTCATTCCAGCGCACGCTGGGTCGCTTCAGCAATGTCTTCATCGCTGAGGTCGACGACCGTGTGGTCGGCTTCATGCTCTGCCGGCTGAAGCGCGTGCCGTCATATATGGGTGGGGTAATGGTAGGTGAGCTGAGCGATATGTGGATCGATGCCAGCGCCCGGCGTATGGGCATCGGCGACCGGCTCTCCCGGCTGGCGATCGATTGGATGCGCCAGCAAGGGGCGCACTCGATCGAGATCCAGGTGCTCAAAGATAACGAGGCCAGCTGGAAGCTGTATGAGCGGATGGGCTTCCAGCTTGAATTCCGCGTGGGACGCCTGCTTTGGGATGAGTACGTAGACGAGCAGCCTGACGGAGATGGAGGCGCCGGGTAGCCTGATGCAGCCTGTGACGCAGAACCAGATCGCTGCCGCGCTGAAGTCAGCCGGGGTCCGCCAGGGCGATGGCCTGCTGGTGCATTCTGCCATCCAGTTCCTGGGGCAGCCGGTGGGGGGCATCGGCATCTACTACTGGGCTCTACACGCCGTCCTGGAAGGTGAGCCATCCCCTGACACG
The DNA here is from genome assembly GCA_032124675.1 of Chloroflexota bacterium. GTDB lineage: Bacteria > Chloroflexota > Anaerolineae > Anaerolineales > UBA4823 > JAQBDA01. Next base: position 12,121 of record JAQBDA010000315.1, on the reverse strand, counting down.
CCCCTCGCCGCTTCTGACTCGCAATTCGCAACGCCTAATTCGCAAATCGCCGCTCCTATCTCCCCTCTCCAAACTGGTACAGTCGCCGTACCTACCTTCAACTTCGCCTTCGCCCGCGGCGAGGCCTACGACCCGCAGAGCACGCCATCAGCAGGCATGGGCGTCTTTTCTGAGTACGTACGCCAGCTCCCGTTCGCACAGCGCAGCCCACATCCGATGCAGTCCCTGGCAGCTGTGGGGCAGCACGCCGCTGACCTTGCCCGGCGTGACACGCATTCTGCCTTCGACCCCGGTTCGCCCTTCGAGCGCATGCTGGATCTGGATTTCAAGCTGCTCCTGCTCGGCGCCGATATCCAGGCAACCGCCATGCTGCATTACTGCGAGCAGCGCGCCTCCGTCCCTTACCGCTATTGGAAAGACTTCACCGGGCAGGTGAAGACCGACCGGGGATGGCAAGAGCGCACCTACCGCATGTTCGTGCGCGACATGGAGATCGACCCGAAAATCGAGCTGTACGCGGTGCAGGAAGTCCTCCAGGAGCGCGGTCTGTGGTCCAGTGTGAAGCTGAATTATGGGCATGTCGCCCTTTGCCGGCTGGTCGATTTCATGGCCGCAGTGGACGAATTCCTGGCTGACGACCCCTGGTCGCTGGTTACAAACCGCCCGGTCAACGGGTGAAGTTCATACGCAGCTGTCCCCGGTACGGGCGAAGCATTTGCCTGATCGCCGCTTCTGGTTTATGGGAATGCAGCGGTAAATGCTTCACCCCAACATCTTACTATCCATAGGACAATCTATTATGACTGACATGCTTGACCTGATCAACGAACTCTGGTACCTGAAACGCGACCTTGTCTCGGAGGATTTCGACCGGTCGCTGTCCCGGCTGGCTGATGAAGTGCCGATGACCATCCACGAATACCCGACCGGTGAAAATTGCTGGACCTGGCACATACCCGAGAAATGGAGCTGCCGGGAAGCCTACCTAGAGACGCTCGAAGGGGAAAGGCTGATCGATTACGCCGACCATCCCCTGCATGTGGTCTCATACTCGCTGCCATATGTTGGCCTGGTCAGCCGGGATGAGCTGCTTCGCCACCTGCATGTGCACCCAAACCTTCCGGACGCCATCCCGTTCGCATTCAAGTATTACGACCGCGACTGGGGGTTGTGCACAACCCAGCAGCTGCGAGATTCTCTGCAGGATAATGCCTACCAGGTTGTCATCCGCACCCGCTTCGAGCCAGGCACGCTGAAAGTAGCTGAAGTTGTGGTCCCTGGCGAGACCGACGAGTCTTTCGTGCTCGCCGCCCACCTGGATCACCCGGCGATGGCTAACGATGACCTGACCGGCGTGGTGGTAGGCGTGGAAGTGGCGCGGGCGCTGCTGGCCGGACCGCCCCGCCATTACACCTACCGGGTCTTATTCCTGCCCGAGACGATCGGCTCGGTGGCATATCTCAGCCACAATGAGGCTTTAATCCCGAAGATGGTTGGCGGCTTATTCCTAGAAATGCTGGGCAACGACTCGCCGCATGCTCTGCAGGGTTCATTCCAGCCCGAGAGCCAGCCTGACCGCTGCCTGCGAAGCGCCCTGCACAAGCTCGACCCGCAGAGCTACCTGGGCGAGTTCCGGGGCATCATCGATAACGATGAACGCCAGTTCAATGCTCCCGGGGTGCGCGTGCCCATGCTGTCGCTTTCGCGGGTCGAGGCGCCCAAAGCCTCCGGGCGACCGCCATACCCGCAGTACCATTCCAGCCTGGATACTCCGGAGATCGTCAGCCAGGAGCGGCTGGAGGTCTCGCGCGACCTGGTCTTGAGCCTGATCGATGCCTGGGAGAAGAACCAGGTCGCGGTAAACGATTTCAAGGGCGAGGTCTTCTGCTCGGGGTACGGCATCTGGGTCGACCACAGCACCAACCCGGCAGGTCACCGCCGCCTGTTCGATATCATGGACCACTGCGATGGAACGCGCAGCATTGCTGATATCGCTACCGAGCTGGAGATCCCGTTTCAATCCGCCTGGGAGGTGGTCAACCAGCTGGCAGATAAAAAGCTGGTGCGGTTAAGCTATGATCTATGAAAGTTTACTACATTATTAAACACAGCCTCAAGCTCGCCCGCTGGCGGGCGAGGCGAGCCGCCGCGGCCGCACGGTGGGGTGCCGACAGCCTATCCTCGACACCCAGCGTGTTGGGCAATGCCATGCCAAAATCCGGCTCGCACCTGATCATCCAGGTGCTTCAAGGGCTGACCTGGGTGGGTCCTTTCGTCAACCCGGGCTTCCCCCCGGTCAACCGGGCCGAGGATAACAGCAAGCTCCCGGAGGCGGCAGTATTGGATAATATTCTACGCATGCTGCCGGGGGATATCGGCTACGGCTATATCAGCGCCAACGAACCATTCATATCGACCCTTGCCGGACCCGGACAGGCGACGATATTCGTCTACCGTGACCCGCGCGATATGATCGTCTCACACATTTTTTACGCCACCGAAATGCACCTAAGCCACTGGATGCACCGCTACTATACTCAAGAGCTGGACAGCATGGAAGCGCGCATCAACGCTGCTATCAATGGTGTGGAGCAGCCCGGCTCCGAGCTGACCCCCATCAGCCGCCGCTATGAGGGCTACCTGGGCTGGCTGGAGCAGCCGGAAGTGCTCTGCCTGCGCTTCGAGGATCTGATCCTGAACCGCTCTGCTGCCCTAAGTAGTCTCTTGAGCTACCTGGAAGAGCGCGGGCACACGCCCCGGATACCGACTCAGGAGGCAGTCAATGCCCTGGAGAAAGCCGTCTCACCCCGGAAATCGGGCACCTTCCGCAAAGGCAAACCGGGCAACTGGCGTGAGCATTTCACACCGGGCAATATCGATCTGTTCAAAGAGAAGACCAGCGACCTGCTGCTGAAATTAGGCTACGAGACAGGCAGCGACTGGTAGTCCTCAGAATGACACTTTATATTCAGTCGCGCCTTGCCCGCCGCCGGCTGCGCCGTTGGCAGGCAATGTATCGCTGGCACCGCATATCCCTCTCCGGCGTACCGGTCCTGTTCGCCAATTCCTTCCCGAAAAGCGGCACCCACTTGCTGACCCAGGTCTTGCAGGGCTTCACACGCCTGGGTCCGGCTGTGGACAGCGGTCTGCCGGCTGTCGTGACATACGACGGGATTACCGGCCGGCAGCGATCACCCTCCCAGGTTTTGAACGACCTTGAGCGCCTGCTCCCCGGGGATATCGCTTATGGACACCTGCACGCATTGCCTGAGGTGGCTGAATTTCTCTGCCAGCCTGCCGCGGCCGTATACTTTATCCTGCGCGACCCGCGCGATGTGGTGGTGTCGCACGTCCATTACGTAACCGAGATCGAGACGAACCACATCCACCATGCCTATTACACCCAGGAATTGAAGGACTTCGACCAGCGCCTGCGCACCAGCATCCTCGGCCTGCCGGGCGAGCAGATCCCATTCCCCGACATCCGCCGGCGTTTCGAACCTTACCTGGGTTGGCTGGAACGCTCCGAGGTGCTCACCCTGCGCTTCGAAGACTTCCTGTCAGACCGCGAGCAGGCTCTGGGGGCGATCTACGATCACGCCGCCAGCCGCGGCTTCCTGGCCGCGTTCGAGCGCGGCCAGGCAGTGCGCCTCCTGGGTGAGAGCATCGACCCGCAGCGATCACCCACCTTCCGCAGCGGCAAAGCCGGGGGATGGAAGACCGCCTTCAATCCCGAGAACAAGATGCTGTTCAAAGACGTGGCTGGAGAGCTGCTGGTCCAGTTGGGATACGAAAAGGATACTGGCTGGTAAATGGGTGCGCCTGCCTGCTCGATCGTCATCCGCGCTTATAACGAAGCCCGACACATCGGGCGGCTGCTGGACGGCATCCAACAGCAGTCTCTCATCGATCCAGAGATCATCCTGGTGGATTCAGGCTCGACCGATGACACCGTGGCAATCGCACGGCGATACCCGGTGCAGGTGGTGCACATCCGGCCCGAAGATTTCACCTTTGGGCGGTCGCTCAACCTGGGCATCTCCCACAGCCACGGCGAAGTGGTGGTTATCGCCAGCGCGCATATCTACCCGGTCTATCCCGACTGGCTGGAGCACCTGCTGGCGCCTTTCGATAATCCAGCGGTGGCGCTCTCCTACGGCAAGCAGCGCGGGGATCAGACCACGAAATTCTCTGAAGGTCAGGTCTTGGCGCGCTGGTTTCCAGATCAGTCTGATCCGGACCAACAGCACCCATTCTGCAACAATGCCAACGCAGCCATCCGCCGCTCGGTGTGGCAGGTGCGCCCTTATGATGAGGGCCTGAGCGGTCTGGAGGACCTGGACTGGGCGCGCTGGACCCAGGAACAGGGGCAAACCATCGCCTACGTTGCTGAAGCAGAGGTCACCCACGTGCATCAAGAGAAGCTTGGTGATGTCTACAATCGCTATCGCCGTGAGGCGATGGCATTCAAGCGCATCTTCCCACAGGAGCAGTTCCGCTTCTCAGATTTCGTACGTCTGGTGAGCAGCAACATCGCCAGTGACCTGAAAAACGCCTCCCACCAGCGCCTCTTGCGGCGCAGCCTGGTCAGCATCTTCTGGTTCCGCTGCATGCAGTTCTGGGGCACCTACCAGGGCTACCGGCAGTCGGGTGAGCTCACCTGGCAGCTGCGCCAGACGTTTTACTACCCTCAAAGCGCATCCCTGGTAAATACTCAGCGTACCCGGGATGTAGAACCCATCCATTATAATGACCCGAAAGAGACCCTATGAGTAGAATCGTCGCCCTTGTCCCTATGCGCCATCACTCCCAACGGGTGCCCGGCAAGAACTACCGCCCGCTGGCTGGTCGCCCGCTTTACCAGCACATCATCGACAGCCTGCTATCCTGCCCTGAGATCGCCCAGGTGGTTGTGGATACCGACAGCCCGGCACTGATCGACGGCCTGGCAGAGCACTACCCGCAAGTGCGGGTGCTGGAACGCCCGGAACACCTGCGTGCCGACGAAACATCGATGAACGAGGTGCTGGTCTATGACACTTCACAGGTGGAGGCCGACTTCTACCTGCAGACCCACAGCACCAACCCGCTCCTGCAAGCCAGCAGCATCTCCGGTGCTGCACAGACTTTCCTGGAGAACTACCCGGGCTGTGACTCGTTGTTTTCAGTCACCCGCCTGCAAACCCGCCTATGGGACCAGCTGGGCAGGGCAATCAACCACAACCCGGCCATCCTGCTGCAAACCCAGGACCTGCCTCCCGTATATGAAGAAAACTCCTGTATGTATATCTTCACCCGCCAGACTCTGATTTCCCGGCGCAACCGGTTAGGGGAGAGACCGCTGATGTACGAGATCAGCGCCGCAGAAGCCTGGGATATCGACGATGAGATCGACTTTGCAGTCGTAGACACCTTGATGAAGCTGGGCTTTACCGGGGCGGGAGGGCAGTAATCCGATGCCAGCCGAAAGTTCTACACCACTCAACGTACTCTTTTCCGCGCCATATATGCTCCCATTCCTGGATTGCTTCATGCCGGTCTTCGACCACCTGGGCATCCGGCTGATCGTGGCTGATGTGCAGGAGCGGCTGGATGAGCAGAGCCTGATGGGCTATGCCGGGCAGTTCGACGGTGCCTTGTGTGGCGATGACCAGTTCACCGCCCGTGTGCTGGAGGCCTGTTCGCCTCGCCTGCGGGTGATAGCCAAATGGGGCACCGGTATCGACTCGATCGACAAAGAGACCTGCGACCGCCTGGGAATTAAGGTCGGTCGCACGCTCAACGCCTTCACGCTGCCCGTCGCTGATACGGTCTTCGGCTATATGCTGGCGTTTGCCCGCCGCCAGCCCTGGATGGACCGGGCGATGAAAAGCGGGCAGTGGGAGAAGGTCCCCGGTCGTTCGCTCAGCGAATCTACGCTAGGCGTGGTCGGCGTGGGCAATATCGGCAAAGCGATCACCCGCCGGGCGCGTGCTTTCGGCATGACGGTGCTGGGCACCGATATCATCGAGATCGCCCACGATTTCCTGCTGGAGAACAACGTAGAGATGACATCCCTGGAGGATCTTCTCGGGCGTTCGCACTACGTCAGCCTGAACTGCGACCTCAACCCGACCAGCTACCACCTGATCAACGCTCGCACCCTGGCGCAGATGATGCCCACCGGCGTGCTGATCAACGTAGCGCGCGGGCAGGTGGTGGATGAGCCAGCCCTGGTGGATGCCTTGCGGCGGGGTGCCATCGGCGGAGCAGCGCTGGACGTGTATGAAGTCGAACCGCTGCCCAAAGACAGCCCGCTGCTCAAGCTGGATAACGTCTTGCTGGCGCCCCACAATGCCAATTCCAGCCCCTCAGCCTGGGAGCGCGTGCACTGGAGCACGCTGCGCGCCTTGCTGGAAGGGCTCGGCTTCGAGATGAGCGATGAGCTGGTCTCGCTGGTGAAGCGACCCATCGTCCGCTCATGCTGAATATCTACTGAAGGAAGCATCGCGAAAACCTGATGACTGAAACGAAAGACTCCCTTAGAACCGCTCTGGTCACTGGCGCAGCCGGCGGCATCGGCCGCGCCACCGTACAGTTATTCGCCGAGATGGGCTGGCGTGTGATTGGCGTCGACCGCGCCCCATTCGGTGACAGCTTCCCGGATAACGGGCTGTTCATCCAAGCGGATATCTCGGTGGGCGAGAACCTGGATACCATATTCCAGCAAGCGCGAGCATACACCGGTTCGCTGAACGCCCTGGTGAACAATGCTGCCGTCCAGGTGGCCAAACCGCTGCTCGAAACCAGTGTTGCAGATTGGGATGCAGTGATGGCCTCCAACCTGCGCTCGGTGTTCCTGGGAATCAAGCTGGCCCACCCGCTCTTCAAGGCAGCCGGGGGCGGTGCGATTGTCAACGTCTCATCGGTACACGCCGTGGCAACCTCCGCCAATATTGCCGCTTATGCCGCCAGCAAGGGCGGGCTGCTGGCATTGACGCGTGCCATCGCCATCGAATTCGCTCCCGATGACATCCGCTGCAACGCCGTGCTGCCCGGCGCAGTAGACACCCCCATGCTGCGCGCCGGGCTGGGGCGCGGCCATGTCGGTGGGGACGACATCCTGGAAAGGCTGGACAACCTGGCCCGGAAGACCGTCAATGGGCGCGTTGGTCTGCCTGGGGAGATCGCCCACGCCATCTACTTCCTGGCTGATGATCGCCAATCGTCGTTCATGACCGGGCAGGCAATGATCGTCGACGGCGGCGCTACCGCCCGCCTGAGCACCGAGTAGCCTGCAACTCATTTCCCGCTTTCCCGCAATCCCCATCCCTAATGGATCGACAGACTCTTAAGAGATATATCCCTCCGGCTGCCTGGCGGGCAGCCAGCGAGGCGCGCTACGCCTTCAACCGCGCCGCCCTGTGGCCGGCAGCGACTTTCCACCCCTGGCGGCGCGCCAGCCGGGAGCGACTGGCAGCGCTCAGAGATATCCACCGCGGCCAGCGCTGCTTCATCATTGGCAATGGTCCCAGCCTGAAGCAGACTGACCTCTCCCGCCTGCGGGATGAGAACACATTCGGGATGAACCGCTTCTATATGGCTTTCCCAGAGCTGGGATTCACCACCACTTACTTCCTATCGGTCAACAGCCTGGTCGTCGAACAGTGCGCCGCGGATTTCCGCAGCCTGCCGATACCCAAGTTCCTCTCCTGGCGCTCGCGCCATCTGGTCAAGCCCGCCGCAGATCACATCTTCCTGCACACGACTTACAGCGGACCACGCTTCGCAACGGACGCCGGCGGCAGGCTGTGGGAAGGCGCAACAGTCACCTACATCGCACTGCAGCTGGCATATCATCTGGGCTTCAGTCAAGCGATCCTGATCGGAGTAGACCACAGCTTCACCACTCAGGGCACGCCCAACACCACGGTTGTCTCGCAGGGTGACGACCCCAACCACTTCCACCCCGGGTATTTCGGCAAAGGATTCCGCTGGCAGCTTCCGGACCTGGAAACGTCGGAACGCGCCTACCGAATGGCAAATGATGCCTACATGAGAGATGGTCGCCAGGTGCTGGATGCCACTGTGGGCGGCAGGCTGGAGGTCTTTCCAAAAGTGGACTACAACAGCCTGTTCGACAGGTCAGCTGAGGTGAAACAAGCCGGTGACCGATAACAATCAAACACAACTCGAGGCTCCTGCTGCACGCTTCGGCTGGCTGGATATCGTCTTGCTGGGTGTGCTGCTGGTCGCGATGCTCGCGCCGCGCCTGGTTGCACTGGGGCGCTTCGTCACCGCAGACGAGCCTACCTGGGGCAAGCGCTCGGCCAATTTCTACTACGCACTGGATAACGGAGATTGGGCCAGCACATACCAGACCGGTCATCCAGGCGTGCTGACCATGTGGGCCGGCGCGCTTGCTTACCATCTCAAATTCCCCCAATACCTGAAGTTCGGCCAGGCAGAGCTGGGCGACACCAAGCTGCTGCAGATCTTCCAAAGACACGGTCCTAACCCTCTGGAGCTGATGGTTGCCGCCCGTCTCAATGTGGTTATCGCCAACGTCATCGCCCTGGCAGCCAGCTTTCTATTTGCCAGGCGGCTCTTCGGGCGCTGGCTGTCCTTTTTCGCCTTCCTGCTGATCGCCTTTCTGCCGATGCACGTGGCACACTCGCGTTTCTTGCACACCAATGGCATGCTCAGTAGCTACATGTTCCTGGCAGTGCTGGGGTATCTATACTACCTGCAGTTCCGTGGCTGGCTTCCCCTGGTCGTCTCGGGTGCCGCTGCCGGCTTGAGCTACCTCACCATCACCCCTTCCTTCAACCTGATCCCGGTCGTTTTCCTGTTGACCCTGCTCTCGCTGCTGCATGCTGGACCGGAATACCGCCAGTGGCGTCTCAAAGCGTGGGCGCAGCGCCTCATGGTCCCCCTGGTTCTATGGGGGCTGGTCAGCCTGCTGACTGTGTTCATCGTCTGGCCATCCATGTGGGTGCAGCCGCTTGAATCGCTTCTGAATATCCTCCGCTATACCGTCAGCGTGACGGAGGGCAATGTCGTCGGCGTGAGGCTCCCGGACGCACAGGAAACCCTGAATGCAGTCTGGTACCAATACCTGCACTATTATCCGCTCACATATCTATGGCGGGCAACCCCGGTGACCCTTATCGGTCTGATTCTGGCGATACCGCTCCTGCTGCGACGCAGTGCAGCTTACCGGCTTGTTTCAGGCGCGCGCTGGAATCTCATCTTGCTGCTCGCGTACGTTGGGGTTTACACAGTCACCATGACCATCGGTGCCAAAAAGGGCGACCGTTATTTCTTGCCTGCTTACCTGCCGCTGTCTCTGGTTGCTGCCGCAGGCTGGTATGCCCTGGCAAACTGGCTGGCTGCCAGTTTCGAGTTTATCCGCAAATACTCGCTGCAGTACGTTATGCTTGGCAGCCTGGTGCTGATCGAGGTCCTGGGTACGATGCGCACTGCACCCTACTACCTGACTTACTACAACCCGCTGCTCGGCGGAATCAGCAAAGCACCGGGGATGATGTCCATCGGTTGGGGTGAAGGGCTTAACGAGGCTGCGCTCTACCTCGAAGAGAAGACCGATTTTTGCGACCAGAGGATCATCTCCTGGTACACGCTAGCTTATAACTGGTACAGCACCAGCTTCGGGTGCCAGGCTCAATCGGTCGAATTTTCCTCCGATAAAAGCCTGGAATACTATTTGGATAATTTCGATTATGCCATTATCTATATCAACCAACGGCAGCGCAACTACCCGGAAGATCTGCTGCAGTATCTGGAGGAGCAGACACCCGAACATACCATCTGGATCGACGGTGTGGATTACGCCCGCATATACCGCTTGAAGCCGGCCAGTCCGGACACATCGCAATAATATTGAAATATAAGTCATGTCAGCATTGAACTCATCGCAGAACCGTAAACTTCAGAACATGCAGTATCTCCTGCTCGCTGTCTTGCTCCTGGCGGGCCTGGCACTGAGGTTCTACGATCTCACCGACCAGCCGATCGATTTCCACCCCACGCGCCAGCTGCGCGGGGCGATCATCGCCCGCGGCATGTATTACGACATGCTGCCATCTGCTGACCCGGAGCTGCGCGAACAGGCGGTCGCTTCCTGGTATTCCACCGGGCAGTACGAACCGCCCATCCTGGAACGGCTGGTAGCCTATGCTTACCTGCTCGCCGGTGGAGAATACCTTTGGATCTCGCGCATCTTCACCTCGATCTTCTGGATCATCAGCGGTATCGCCCTGTTCGATCTTGCCCGGCGTCTGGCAGCCAGCCCGGCGCAGGGCAGCTCCCTGGTCGCAGCCGCGGCACCGTTGGTAGCCGGGGCGGCTGCGCTTCTCGCCCTTGCATATTTCCTGTTCCTGCCATTTGCAGTGCAGGCCAGCCGCTCTTTCCAACCCGACCCAGGGATGGTGATGTGGATCGTGCTGTCGGTCAATATGCTCTATCGCTGGTCGGAGCAGCGCAGCTGGAAATGGGTAATCCTGGGCGGGGTTTTTGGTGGAATTGCCGTGCTGACCAAAGTGGTGGCGTTCTACATTATTGGTGGAGCGGGCGCAGCCCTGGTCCTGTACACGCTGGGAGTCAGACGCTTCTGGCGCGACCCGCAGGTCTGGGCGATGATCGCCATAATGCTGGCACCTCCTGCAATCTATTACCTTGGGCGCGGCGGAAGGGCTTCTGAATTCTTCACCACCTGGACGGTGGAGCTTTCTCACCTGCTGCTGCAGCCATCTTTTTATGCCCGCTGGCTGAACATCGTGCAGGGCTTGATGGGGTTTGCCACTCTGCTGGCAGCTCTGGTCGGGGTGCTGATCGCACAGCCCAGGCCGCGCGCCTTATTGATTGGTCTGTGGGCCGGCTACGCCATTTACGGTTTATTCCTGCCGTACCAGATGACCACCCATAGTTATTACCACCTGCAGCTGATCCCCATCATAGCCTTATCACTCGTGCCGCTGATCGAGGTGATCCTGGAGAAGATCAGCCAGCAGCGATGGGGATGGCAGGTAGCGTTTGCAGGAGTGGTGATCGTAGGTCTGGCGTTCACCGCCGTAATCTCCGTCGGCGAACAAAAGCAGGAAGACCACCGGGTGGAGACAGCTTACTGGCAGGAGATCGCCTCCTATCTCCCGGTCGATGGCAAGATCATCGCTCTGACACAGGATTATGGCTATCGGCTGATGTACTACGGGTGGCGCAAGGTCACGCTGTGGCCTAACCGAGGTGAGCTCAACGTTGCCAAGCTGCGCGGCAGTAAGAAAGAATTCGAGGAGTACTTCAATAAACGCACCGAAGATAAAAGCTATTTCCTGATCACTGCATTCAACCAGTTTAGAGACCAGCCCGATCTGCAAGAATACCTGGAGGACAACTATCCTGTCCTTGCTGAAGGGGTTGGTTATCTGATCTATGACCTAGAAAACCCGCTGCAGTGACTATAGGCTCTATTTACCCAGACAAATGGCGCTGATCTCTGTCCTCACCCCCTCATACAACCAGGCTGCCTACCTGGAAGAGACCATCCTATCTGTGTTGGAGCAGGACTTCCCCGGGCTGGAATATATCGTGGTAGATGGGGGTTCGACCGATGGCAGCCTGGACATCATCCACAGATACCAGGATCGGATTTCCTGGTGGGTTTCGGAACCCGATTCCGGTCAGGCAGAAGCGATCAACAAAGGGCTCTCCCGGGCGACCGGGGAATTCGTGGCCTGGATTAACTCGGATGACGTTTATTTGTCCGGAGCAGTTGCCCGGGCAGTCTCTGTGCTCCAAGCAGTCCCCCAGCTGGCGTTCGTGTTCGGGGACGCGGTCACGATCGATGCAGATGGAAACCTGCTGGGGCAGCTTAAATTTGTTCCGTACGAACTACTGGACTTGATGGCGTTTCGCATCATCTGCCAGCCGGCGGTCTTCATGCGCCGCTCGGCGGTCGAGAAGGCAGGTATGCTGGATGCCAGCTACCATTATCTGCTCGACCACCATTTGTGGATCAGGCTTGCCACGCTGGCTCCATTCCTGCATGTCCCTGCCTCCATGGCTGCTGCTCGCCAGCATCCGGAAGCCAAGAATGTCGCCCAGGCAGCCGGATTCGGAGAAG
>JAQBDA010000314.1:0-2599 GCA_032124675.1 Chloroflexota bacterium | reverse complement strand
CCCGGTGATGAAGGCCGCCCGGCCTGCAGTGCAGCTCTGCTGACCGTACGAATCGGTGAAACGCATGCCTTCATTGGCAATCCGGTCGATATTGGGGGTGCGGTAGCCCATCAGCCCATCGCTGTAACAGCTCAGGTTGGTGATGCCAATGTCATCGCCCCAAAGGACAAGTATATTGGGTTTCCCGTTTGGCATAATCTGTACTCCTTTTGATGTTTAGTAAATAAACTGTGAACTGGGCTTATTCTTCCCTCAACGATAGAGAGGGTTGGCTAGTCTGTAAACCATCCATTCCTTTTCGGTGGATAGTTGATCGAGCTTGGGGAGGGGGCAATGTCCCTATCTGTGGGCTGGCAGGTGGGCGTCCATGACACTGCCTGAACTTGCGACCACTGCCACAGGGACAGGGATCCAGGCGACGCACGCCGGCAAATGTTCGCTCCAGGATATCCATCACCTCCTTCGCTTCACGACCGCGCCGGATCAAACCGGACATAATCTTCATAGGAAAACTGACATGGTGGAAAAATTCTTTAAACCCTACGCACAGGTAGTTGAGCCCGGGTTCTCCATCGGGTGTCAGGATAAAACGGTTCTTGGGACACTCACCATGGCAGGCGAAGCGCACATCACATTCAAGACAGTAACGAGGCAAGCTATCCCGTTTGTCCGCACCAAATTTCAACTGCTGAGGAGAAGCCACCATATCGAGCATGTGCGTCTCCTCGATATTGCCCAGCAGGTAGCTTGGCTCAACAAAATGGTCGCAGGCGTAGAGGTCGCCGTTGTGCTCAATTGCCAGTCCCGTCCCGCAGGTTTCATTGAAAACGCACATACCCGAAGAAGGCATACCCAGCCAGTTGCGCAAGGTCGCTTCGAAGGTCTGCACAAAGATACTGCCTACATCATGCTGCACCCACTCGTCAAAGATGTTGCACAGGAAACGGCCAAACTGATCCGGCAGCACTGAGCGCTCCGAAACGGTCGTCCCCTCCTGGTATAGGGTCAGTCCATCGGCGTTGATCCGCTCGACAACCGGGATGAACTGCATCCAGTCTGTACCGACCTCGTCGCGCAAGAAACGGTAGACATCCAAAGGATAGTCGCCATTGACGCGGTTGACCGTGGTCAGCACGTTGAACTCAACGCCGTGTTTCTGCAGCAGCCGCACCCCGCGCAGCACTTTATCGAAGGTCGGCTTACCGCCTTTATCCAGGCGATAAATGTCATGCAGCTCGCGCGGCCCGTCCAAGCTGATGCCAATCAGGAAATCATGCTCTTTGAAGAAAGCTGCCCACTCGTCGTCCACCAGCGTGCCGTTGGTTTGCATCGTATGCAGAAACGTCATACCCGGACGGCGGTGTTTTTCGGCCAGCGCCAGCGCCCGCCGGAAAAATTCCAGCCCCATCAGCGTCGGCTCACCGCCCTGCCAAGCGATGTTGACTGTGTTTTCCTGGTGAGATTCGATGAGCTGGCGAATGTATTGCTCCAGCAGCGTTTCGCTCATGCGGAACTTGCTGCCGGGATATAGCGCCTCCTTATCCAGGAAAAAGCAATATGCGCAGTCCAGGTTGCAAGCGGCGCCCGTTGGTTTTGCCAACAGATGGAAGGCTGGCGGAGCACCGGAGGGTCGAGGAGGAGTAGTAGGTGAAAGGGTCGTCATGAAATACTCTTTCGTACAGTCTTGAAACGCAAAATCACTCCTTACTGCAAAAAGCCGCTTGCACCTTGAGCAAAGAACAATAGTCCAAAAACAAGCGAGACAACGATAACAATCGGGCGATTATACGTGGTCAACCAGGCCGATATGCTCACCAGGATGGACTTGGACCGCTCAGGGATAATGACCCGAATAACGATCGCCAGCAGCAGCAGAGACTGAGCCAGCAGCAGGAAAATCAAGAATGCCACTGTACTGGAAGGCTGTCCTAATTGTGCCTCCTCGATCACAGCGATCGCGCTCAGTGTAAATACCCACAGCTTACCGCTGACTAACACAAGACCAGCCCCCATCCCCAATGCCTTGAGCGGTGTAAGAGTGTCCAGCGTGACCAGCCACTTGGGGGGCGGCCCATCCGGGTCGTCCTCATTGCGCCATTGCTTGTATGCCGTAATGAGCAGGAGGATACCCAAAACAACGAGCAATGTTGATACGACCAGGCTTTTCCCGCTGGTCTCTCCTGGTTCAGGAGACAGAATCAGTCCAAAAAAGAATCCTTGCAACAACCGGATAGCCGTCATACCTGCAACCAGGCTGATTGCTTTGGCTAAACCCTGTCTGGGGCTGTTCAGCAGCAGGATCACCATCATGATTTGCAGCGGGACTACCGCGCTGCCGATGATGAACGGTGTTAATTGTATGATTATCTCGCCCATAAAAGACTCACACTACATACATATGCTCACCGGGCAGCGAGCGACATCAACCCATATAATGACAGACCGCCCATGTATAAGATCCCTGCGAAGCTCGGCTCTCCCTTCCGGTTAGCTGTGGGGATCATATTTTGGGTAACCAGGGTGATCAGAAAACCGGAAGCCAGGGCGATCAAGACCAGCCGTGTTTCAAGCGATTGGTTGCGAAGCAATCCAAAACCGA
>JAQBDA010000313.1:0-4977 GCA_032124675.1 Chloroflexota bacterium | reverse complement strand
CGCAGTCCCGCCTCAATCCGACCGCTTTCAATTGACCATATCATGGCGGCGCGCAGGTTCTCGTGCTCGCCTTCCAACCAGTTCAGCCACAGCTGCTGGTAGGCTTCGTTCAATTTCGGCGCTGCTTCTTCCGCCCGGGCGAGGAGCAGGTCCAGGTGCCTATCGCGCAGCCGCGCCATTTCACCCGCCTCATCTAGTTTTTCGAGTGCATATTCGCGGATGGTTTCGAGCAGGCGGTAGCGCGCCTGGGTGCGTCCGGTTGTTTCCGCAATAATGAGGGATTTATCCACCAGTGACGAGAGCAGGGCCAGCGTGCGTTCTTCCCCAATCCCCTCCCCGGAACAGACAGCCTCCGCCATGTCAAGAGTACAGCCGGCTGTAAACACCGCCAGGCGGCTAAGGAATGTCTGCTCTTCAATAGAGAGCAAATCATAACTCCAATCGATGGCTGCGCGCAGCGTGTGATGGCGCGGCTCAAATCCTCTACGTTGGCTGGATATGAGCAGAGAAAATCGGTCATTAAGGCGCGCGGCAATTTCTTGAGCAGTCAGCACATTGACGCGTACGCTCGCCAGTTCTAGCGCCAGGGGCAGGCCATCCAGCCGCCGGCAAATCTCAACTGTTGACCAGGCATTTTCGGAATTAAGGTTGTAATCAGGCGAGATGGCACGCGCCCGCTCAACAAACAGACGGATGGCGTCATGTTGCATTAATTCTTGCGAGTTGTCTTCCAGCTCCGCATTATTAGTAGGCCAGGCGAGTCCGGTGACAGGATAGATCGTTTCACCGGCTATCGCCAGGGATTCGCGACTGGTTGCCAGAATGCGCAGTTCAGGTGCTTGGGACAATAATTCTTGAGTGAGCTGGGCGCAAGCTTCTCTAAGGTGCTCGCAATTATCCAGAACGAGAAGCATCTGTTTTGACCGCGCAAAGCCTCGCAGCGTCTCCGTCACTGGTTGCTCTGCGGTCGGGCGCAAACCGAGTGCCTGAGCAACCAGCTGCGGGACGAGGGCAGGCTCGCGTAGTGGCACCAGGTCTACCAGCCACACGCCATCCGCGAAGGTTTCGCTCACGGTATTGGCAATTTGGATCGCCAGCCGTGTTTTACCGCTGCCGCCCACGCCGGTGAGCGTGACAAGGTGTGAGCTGAATAACAGGCGTTTGACGTCAGCGATCTCCCGCTCGCGCCCGATGAAACTCGTCAACTGTACAGGAAAATTCGTAAAGCCCATTTCGATCCGTACATAACCAATGGGTAAATTGGCAATCAACTCAATCTAAGACAGATTCTACACGATATCCTGTCAGTCAGGCTCATTTACCGCTGGATTCTTGATCCAGGTCATCATTTGAGCAATGTGTGCAGAATAGACGCTCAAAGGGGCCATTTTCAGCAGGTGTACCTGGCGCAGCGTGTTGTCCCCCCACCCCCCTCTCGCACCTGGCACTTCGCACTTCCCCCCCCCACACCCATTCGCACCTAACAAGTTAGGCTAAATTCGCGGACTCCCCTCCCCAGCAGAGAGGGTGGTCTGCCTCTCAGCGGAGCGTCACGTCGATTCTCAAGCTCCGAACAGGCTATCGACCAAACCAGATCGATAGCCAGTGTGTTGACTTACCAGAATACCGGCGGTAGATAGAGGTGACAATGCAATGGGGTATAATTAATAAACCAGAAAAGGGAATCATCATTTCCCATCTCTACCCTCCAAAATTGGCTCTGTAAAGCCATCCCTACAATCATCACCAGGAAACCAGGCCCTTTTCTTCATAAGTTTTGTATCCATATAAGGAAGGGCGATGTTTAAACGGATCCTCCTCCCATTAGATAGCTCAAAATTGGCGGAGTGTGTTTTGCCGCATCTGGTCGCGATTGCCCAGATCTGTGAACCAGAGGTGCATTTATTGCGTGTCTCGGAACCTTATGGGGTGACAGCGCGCTTGCGCATAATCGACCCGGTGGATTGGCAGATTCGTAAAGCTGAGACAGAGAGTTATCTCGCTGGTATTGCTGCTAGCTTACAGAATGCCGGTCTGCGGGTCTCCACGCAGCTTCAAGATGGCAGACCTGCTGAACATATTATTGAAGTTGCCCACTCTTGGAATGCAGATTTGATCTTGATGAGCAGCCACGGGCAAAGTGGTATAAGTCCCTGGAATGTCAGCAGCGTTGTCCAGCAGGTCATCCTGCGCGCCCACCGCTCCCTGATGATCATCCGGGCCTATCAACCCGTAACCGCAGAACTGTCAGGCCTGCGCTACCGCAAGATCTTCCTTCCGTTGGATGGCTCCCAGCGAGCGGAGATGCCACTCAAACTCGCTGAATCTCTGGCACGCGCCCACAACACCGAGATCCTGGCTGCCCACATTGTCCGCCAGCCGGAATTGCCTCGCCGGACGTCCGCATCGCAGGAAGACTTGCTGCTGGTCAACCAATTGATGGATCGGAATCAAGCCGAAGCGCTCAAATATTTGGCTGAGCTAGAATCCCGGATAGACCTGCCCATCCAGACGAAACTGGAGGTCAGCTCCAGTATCAGCCGCTCTTTGCACCGGATTGCTGATGAAAACAATGTCGATCTGACAATCATGTGCGCCCACGGTTATTCTGGCGATACACGCTGGCCGTATGGCAGCGTGGGGCTCGGCTTTATCGTTTACGGCAGCACCCCGCTGCTGATCCTGCAGGATCTGCCGACCAATGGGATCGAGCCAACCCAGGCGGAGATTGCCGCCGGTGAAACCGGGGGCCACTAATCTGTGCTGGATCAGGCTCCCATCATGCCGGCAGGGCTGCCCAAGACCCAACCGGACATTCCGCCAGTCGACCTGGAGGCCCAAGGTCGCTTGCTGGCTGAAGATCACCGCCGCCATGCCCAGGTATCGCCTGGCGTCCGCTCCGGATCATCCGGTGTAAGTCACAGCTCGCCGGGCTCAGCAGTGCTCTTGTCGGCTCGTCTCCCCCGATTTACCTCAATATTGGAAGATGCTGCTGGACGCTTGCAAACGCAAACCTCGAAAGCAGGACAGCTCTCGCTGGCTGCTGAATGGCTGCTGGACAACTATTACATTGCGGCGCAGGCGCTCCGCCAGGTGCAGGAAGATCTGCCGCCACACTATGAGCACCAGCTCCCCCGCTTGCAAACCGAGCACCCGCGCATCTACGACCTTTCAGTAGAGATCATCCAAACTGAGCATACCCTACTCAACCTTGAGCGTGTCCAATGCTTCGTAGTGGCTTATCAGGAAGTGCTCCCGCTAACGATGGGTGAGCTGTGGGCACTGCCGACAATGCTGCGCCTGGGGATTCTGGAACGCCTTTTAGCGGCAGTTGCCCGGCTCACAGAGCTCGTGGGGGAGGCAATACCAGAGGCTGCACCTGTCTTGAAGCCTGATGGGCAAATCGACGACCAGCTCATTGTGGAAAATTGTTTTCGCAGCCTGCGAGCCCTGGCAGTTTATGATTGGAAGCGCTTCTTTGAAAGCTTAAGTCTGGTTGAAGTTACCCTGCGCCAGGATCCGGCAAAGCTGTATGACGGGATGGACTTCGAGACACGTGACCGCTACCGGAAGGCCGTGGAAGAAATCGCCAATTCTGGGCAAGCTGATGAACTGGCAGTTGCCCGGGCTGCCGTAAGCCTGGCACGTGCTGAAGTGGACCAGCTTAGCCTGCATCCCGCGCCTGACCTGCAAGAATCGCCGGATCCGGATGGTCATAAATTCCTGGGAGACCAGCCGGGCAGCTGGGATCGGTTCCGTTCGCATACTGGCGAGCATATCGGGTATTATCTCCTGGGCCGAGGCCGCCCGGCACTGGAACAGACTGTCGGGGACTCTCCAAAAGGTTGGCGGCGGTTGGAGCGTTTTTCTCGCCGCCAGCCTACCCTACTTTACCTGGGGTCAATTGCTTTCCTATCGCTGGGATTGATGATTATCCCTCTGTTCTATGCCGCTATGGTCGGGGCACCGGCAGCCGGACTCCTGTTAGTATTCATTCTCGCTTTGGTTCCAGCGCTAACGATCGCCGTGGACCTGGTCAACTGGGCGGTCACCCGGGTTGTCAAGCCTGAAAGCCTACCACGCATGGATTTCAGCCAGGGTTTACCAAAGGAGTGTACGGCCTTGGTTGTCATCCCGGCCTTGCTCGCTGGGCTGGATGAGGTCGATTCGCTTGTGGGACAGTTGGAGCAGCACTACCTGCGCAACTCCGACCCCGGCCTTTTCTTTGCCCTGGTGACCGATTACATGGATTCACCGGCGGAAAACCAGCCTGGTGATAAAGACTTGGTCGAAGGGGCGCGGCAAGGGATTCGCGGTTTGAATGAAAAATACCCTCAGCCAGAGGTGGGTCAGTTTACCGAAAAGCGCTTCGCCCTCCTTCATCGGGGGCGGCGCTGGAACCCATCAGAGGGTGTTTGGATGGGCTGGGAGCGCAAGCGCGGCAAGCTGCATGATCTCAATCGCTTGATCCTGGCAGCCAGAGACGCCTCCTTGGGCAGCCGTTCTCTTGATAACATACCCTCATTCCCAATCCGTGAGGGGGATCTATCTTTCCTTCAGCGCGTGCGCTATGTAATTACCTTAGACGCAGATACAATCCTGCCGCGCGACGCAGCCCGGGAGTTGATCGCGGTCCTGGCTCATCCCCTGAATCGAGCCCACCTTAAACCGGCGAGGGCGGGTGAATGCGGCGAAAAAGTAGTCGCTGGTTATACCATTCTCCAGCCACGCACCGATATCAACCCGCTTAGCAGCGGGGTTTCTTACTTCACGCGAGCCTTTTCGGGGGATACCGGCCTTGACCTATACACCCGGGCTGTATCGGATGTCTATCAAGACCTCTTCGGAGAGGGCAGCTATGTCGGTAAGGGTGCCTACGAGATCGACAGCTTCGAGCGCAGCCTGGAGGGTTGCATCCCCGAAAATTCCCTGCTCAGCCACGACCTGCTGGAGGGCATTCACGGGCGGACAGCTTTG
>JAQBDA010000312.1:0-2536 GCA_032124675.1 Chloroflexota bacterium | reverse complement strand
GTTTACCCAGCAAAGGCTCAGCCATGTCAACCACCGTCTGGATCTCTTCATTCAGGTTCACATCCTCTTCTATGTACAGGCTCAATTTGCCGGCCTGTATTTTGCTCATGTCCAGCACGTCGTTGATCAGCTGCAGCAGGTGCCTGGAACTGCTCAGGGAAGTATTCAACATGGTCACCTGCTCCTCGGTCACCGGCCCGGCAACGCCCATGGCGATCAGCTGGGTGAAATTGATAATGGAGTTGAGCGGCGTACGCAGCTCGTGGCTCATGCTGGCCAGGAACTGGCTCTTCATCAGGTCTGTGCGTTCCAATTCTTGCGCCACGTGCTCCTGTTGGCGGTACAACTGTGCATTCCGCACAGCAATGGCGATCTGCTCGGCCAGCGTAGAGAAGATCTGCGCTTCGCTCTCCTGGAAGCGACCCACCATCTCAGACTGCAGGTCAAGCACGCCCACAAGTTCATCGCTCACCAACATTGGGAATGCCGCTTCCGCCCTCGTTTCCGGCAGGTGCGGGTCGGATAAATAACTGCTTGATCCCACGGTATCATTGATGATATCAGCCTGGCGTTCACGTGCTACCTGCGCCACTACACTCGGTCGCGTGCCGATGGGCATGGATTCAAATTTCAACGACGCGCCATCTCTGCCTGCGCCTGCCTCCAGGGTCAGTTCTTCCTTCTGGTGATCGTATAAATATAAGGCGACATAGTACAGGTTGAAGCCCTGTTGCGTTTTCTCGACCAATTCCGGCAGGAGAAGATCCATATCCAGTACGCGCGTGATCTGCCGCGATACGTCCGATGCAATAGCCAGGTCGCGGGTGCGCTCTTCGACTTTGCTTTCCAGGTTGGAAATCAGGTCGCGCAGGCGGGATGTCATGTTGGTTAGGCTGGTTGCCAGCACCGCGATCTCCCCTTCAAGATCGGTCTGATCGATCGTGGCATCCAGGTCTCCCGAGCCGACTTGATCGGCATAGTTTGCCAGCTGCCGCAGTGGACGGATCACCGCCAGGATGGCTACCCCGCTGATAATGGACGTGATCAACAGGATGACTGAAAGCTGCAAGGTTATGGATCTTGATAGGGAACTCAGGGTGTTTTGAACAGCCTGGTTATCTTTGGCAATGACCATCACTGAATTTTGACCCGGGATGGCTGCATAGCCGACGATCTGACCGGCATCGCTATTGTCAAGGCTCCCGCTTTCGGCGGAGTAGAAAGTATCCAGGATCTCGTCGGTGAAGTCATTTCCAGCAGGAAGCCCGATCTTTTGGGGGTCGGTATGGGCCAGATACATGCCCCCCGTTCCCAAGATGAAGGCAACCTCATCACTTCCGTCATATATTTTGGTATGCTGCTCAAAAGCATCCGGATGGTAGGCGCTTTCCGCGGCGTGCAAGCGCGCCTCCTTTCGAACTGCCTGTAACTCGACATTCACGATCGTCTGGTTTACCTGGCGCTGAACGAATATAACTACGGTGCCGAGCGGGATCAGCGCCAGCAAGAGGAACCAGGCCAGCATTCTCCAGATGATAGAGTTTTTCACGTGCATAGAGCACCTTTTTCCTATTCGTCTTGGACTTCGCCGCTTCGATATGGTTTTTGCTTCGCCTCATACCACAGCGGTCTGTGATAGCGCAGCGGTAGGGCAGCCCAAATTAGAATGGTAATGATCGTAACCACCAGGAATTCCGGCAGGAAACTCCTGAATAGCACCGATAATGGAGGCAGGTCAATAACGAAGCCGATCAGGAAAAATTGCAACGGCACCAGCAAGCTGTAGTAAATAACTACGATAAGGATCCAACCACCGAACAAGACATAGACCTTCTTCGTGCGTTGATGGAGAAATTTATAGCAATAAGCTACAGCCAATGCTGCAACTATGTGCGCCGAGAAATCTGCTATTGAATACAATCTCCCCGTTGAGGACATCTGTTCTGGCGACAACAGAGAATTTAGGTCGAAATAGTAATTTCCCAACTCATGAAGTAAGCAAGTGATTGATAACCCCAAGGGTCCGCCCAGTGCGGCTGATAGTGTGATAAAGATTTCTTGCGGTCCTGTAGCTCCATAAGGTCCCAGGGGTATTGTAAAGTCGCCTATCCAACTTACAAAATCCATTAACCCGAGCATGATCCCAAGAGCTAGTGGTATCCAGATCGTCTTTTTTACGTTCATAGACCACCATCTTTGAATCCCTCTGGCATATCACCGTTTTGATCCGACGCTTCATTCGGCTCATACCACTGCGGGCGGCGGAAGCGCTCGGGAAGGGCCAGCAAGACGAGAGATGTGATCACGCTGACGAGTATGAACTCCAGACGGACATTGCTGAAATAAACTACGTAGGAGGCTCCCAGGCCTGGAACGGCGATATTGAAAAGGGACACTTGTAATATAACGCCCACAAAGTAGTAAATGGCTAAGACCAGGACCCACCCAGCCAGTAGAGGCGGCATTTTCACGCGCTGGTAGATGAACCTGTAGCCGAACGCAACAATCAACATTGCCACAACATGCGCAATATAGT
>JAQBDA010000311.1:0-13358 GCA_032124675.1 Chloroflexota bacterium | reverse complement strand
GTTCATTGCCTATGTGAAAGTTGTTCAGCAGGTGTTTCGTACTCCGTTGCCGAACGGCAATCCTTGGCGTCCTTGGTTAATCCCCTGGCAATCATTCACATCGGTCAGGTTTTCAAACGTTATCAGGGCAAGCGGGTCGTTGATGTTCCCTGATGAATAATAGGGCTGCTATTATAAATCTTTGGCTCTGATTGAGCGGAGCCACTGTGGAACAAAGCTCAATATCGCTTTCATTGATCGGTTGAACATCACCTAGTACTCCCGTCTGGCGGTCTTGGGATGGTGCAGTCGAGCTGTAATCCGTAATCCGCAAACCCGGAACCACTGATGTACTTGATGCGCCACGGTTGACACATCTGCACTGAGCACAAGAGCCTATGCTGGCCGGGTGTCATAGGCAGTCACATGTGAATCGTTCGCACACCCGTCATTGTCGCCGATGATATCGATCGTATTTGGACTGATGAGGAGCTATTCTTATTTCAGATACCAGCACCTGGCGACCAATCACTCAATCATCGGGGATGGCGTTCTCAGACAGAAAAAGCGTTTATTGCCAGAAGGTGCACATAACCCCGGTTTACTGTGGAGCTACCCTCTCGATATGAAATCGATCAAATTCCCGAAAATGGCATTGCGACGTTTCCTTCTCCCAGGGGGAGCATTGTATCTCCAGGGTGAATTACATACCCCTGACTCACTTGGTCTCCGAAGTCTTTTCGAAAGCGGGCAATCTCTCTAGCCATTTCAGGACTTGGTGTTGCGGATAACTTTACTTCGATCGGCACAAGTTTCCCCTGGGTTTCTAGGATCAAATCCACTTCGGACCCTGAAGCAGTACGCCAGAAATACAACTTTGGCTCATCCCCGCGGTGAATGATGGTCTTAAATAATTCGGAGGCTACCAGGTTTTCAAAAATCGCCCCACCCATTGGGCCAGCTGAAGCATGTTGGGCATCCTGCAAACCAACAAGGTAGCATAATAACCCAGTATCCATGAAATACACCTTCGGGGATTTAACTAATCGCTTACCAATGTTCACGAAGTATGGCCGTAGGATGAAGACCTGAAAAGAAGCCTCCAGGATCGATAGCCAATCTTTAGCAGTGTTGACCGAAACCCCGACATCCCGCGCCAGATTACTCAGGTTGAGTAGTTGGGCACTGCGAGTGGCCAGCGCCCGCAGATAGGTCTGAAACAGTGTCAGATCACCAACATTACGTAAATTACGCACGTCTCTCTCAAGGTAAGTCTGCACATAACTCGCCTGCCACAGACGGGTATCCCGTTGAGGATCCCTTATGATTTCCGGATAAGCGCCCTTTAGAATCCTCTCCCATAACGCCATATGAGAGTCTGTTTCGGAAAACTTTAATGGCTGGTTGGATTCCCAGGGCAGGGGTTTCTGAGGGACTCGCGATATTTCCCTTTGGGACATGGGCAACAATTTCAAGACAGCAGCCCTGCCTGCCAGGCTTTCGGTGACCTGCTCCATTAGCAGCAAATTCTGAGAACCGGTAAGGATAAATTGCCCGGAAAGATTGCGGTGGGCATCCACTTGCTCTTTTATATACGGTAGCAGACCAGGTGCATACTGCACTTCATCGAATATGACCGGGGATGGGTAGAGAGCAAGGAAACCACGCGGATCGGTGATCGCTGCAGTTCGCACATCGGGCGGTTCCAACGAGATAAGCGGTATGCTTTCCGGATAGAGATGTCTGAGAAGGGTTGTCTTACCCGACTGCCGCGGGCCAATCAAAATGACCACTGGAAACTCATTGACCGCTTTTTCTAATACTGTCTCCAGACTTCTAGGGATATAATTTTCAATCACCGCCAGTTCTCCATCTGCATATTTGCAATTGTATCGCAAATATGCAGATTAATCCACTGGTTTATAGCGTGCGTTTGCTCAACTATTCACCGTGCTATAATCACGATTACCCTATTGCTCATAGGATCGCTATGCTCGTACTTCACACTCACTGGCAGCCGCCGCGCACAACCACCGAAACCGGCGGAGTTCTATTTTGGGCTGAAACCTCCATAGGCTTTGCACCCACCTGGCAGCGCGGGCGGATCGCCATAAATCCGAAACCTAAAAATCATCCCTTCTGCGCTCGGTTGGAGGATCTACAGATAGTCCTTCAAGCAGAGGGTGATGAAGGAACTGCCACTTTACGCCTGCCTACCTCTCGAACCGGTCCGCTGCCTTCGCCGTGGCTGATCCATGATTGGGGGCTGGATCAGGAAACGCAGCCCTTTCTAGCCCGCTGGTTGGTCAAGGGTTTGTCGCTGCCGCTGGCCAAGGCGCTGCCCATGCTGGTACGCCTACCTGAATTAGACATTGAAAACGCGCAGATCGTCCTCGGAGCAGATGCTATCTATTGGAACCGAGCCACCGCTCTTGTCCTGGAAACGCTCGCCACCCATAAACTCGTTCCCGTTATTGTCCCTGCCGACGGCGCTGGAAGAGTTTTCCACGCTCGCTGGCTGCCGGTTTTGGATGGTCCTAAAGATGCTCCGCGTTTTACGCAGTTAGATAACGCAATGCCACCGGTGTGCCGCGCTGCACCTATTCTCGTAAAACCGAAATCCCAAAAAACGGGCAATCCGGGTGACGAGAATAATGAGGTGGAAGAGGAGCTTTCCCCTCGCGCCTTGCTCGTCACCTTCCTCAACACTGGCTGCGATGCGCTGGCCCGCCAATGGGGAAAAATTGCCGCCCCGCGCTTCCTTCGCTCCGACGACGATCCCGGCTACCGCTGGCTGGAGGCGCTCTTCAATGACGACCCAACGGTAAAAGCCCCCCTCGCGCCATTGCAGGCCCTTGCTAACAGCCACCGCTTGTGGATGCGGAACCTGCACATCGCTGGTGACGCCACTTTCCGCATTGCATTCCGCCTGGAAGCGCCCGCCGAGTCAAGCACCAGGCCTGATTGGCATCTTCACTACTTACTGCAAGCGCGGGATGATCCCAGCTTATTAATCTCAGCCGGGGATGTCTGGAAGAAGACCGGCAGCGTGCTCACCAAGCTGGGTCATCGCTTTGCTCAGCCGCATGAGAAACTTCTAGCCGGGTTGGGCTACGCGGCGCGTTTGTTTCCGCCGATGACGGAAAGCCTCAAAGGCAAACGCCCATCTCTAATGGCGCTCGACACACAGGAGGCTTACTCTTTCCTGCGTGAGATTGCCCCGCTGCTTGAGGGAGCTGGTTTTGGCGTACTCGTCCCGCCCTGGTGGAATAAACCGGGTGCGCGGTTGGGTTTGCGGTTGAAGATGCAGAAAAAGCAAGGAAAAGACGCTGTTGCACCAGGCCGCCTGTCTCTCGAAAATTTGATCAGGTACAGTTGGGAGCTGTCGTTGGGTGGGACGTCCTTGACGGAGGAGGAATTTCAAGCCCTGGCGAAGCTCAAAACCCCGTTAGTGCAGGTGCGTGGCCAATGGGTGCAGCTCGATTCCGAGCAGATCGAGGCTGCTATCCGCTTTTGGGACAACCACCCGATCGAAGGGGAGATGAACTTAATAGAGGCGCTCCAGTACGGCCTGAGCGGGCAGACCACCGAAGGGGGGCTGTCGATTGATGATGTCGCCGTCGACGATTGGATCTCCGATTGGCTGCAAAAGCTCGACCAGACCGAGCGCCTTGAGCAGCTTCCCCAACCAGAGGGGTTAAACGCACAACTGCGCCCCTACCAGCTGTATGGCTATTCGTGGCTACATTTCTTCCGCCGATGGGGTTTGGGGGCCTGTCTGGCCGATGACATGGGCCTGGGCAAGACCATCCAGGCGATTGCGCTGCTCTTGCAGGAGAAGGAAGCCAACGGGTATTTGCCGGCGCCATCCCTCTTGATCTGCCCTACGTCAGTGGTGACCAATTGGGAGCGCGAAATCCAGAGATTCGCGCCATCCCTGAAAGCCATAATTCACCGCGGGGCCGACCGCTTGCGGGACGAGGCTTTCAATGAAGCGGCAAATAATCACGACATCGTACTCACCAGTTACTCTCTGGCCCGCCTGGACGCCGAGAATCTACAGACGGTGGACTGGCTGTGGGTAATCCTCGACGAGGCACAAAATATCAAGAACCCTGAGGCCAAACAGACCCAGGCGATCCGTAAATTTCCTGCTCAATTTCGCCTCGCGCTTACGGGCACACCGATGGAGAACCGCCTGTCGGAGCTGTGGTCTATCATGCACTTTTTAAATCCAGGCTATCTGGGAGCGCGAACAAAGTTCCGCACCGAGTTTGCCATCCCAATCGAGCGCTATCACGACCAGGAGACAGTCAAGCGCCTCAAGCAATTGACCAGCCCGTTAATATTGCGCCGGGTGAAGACCGATCCGCGCGTGATCCAGGATTTGCCTGAAAAGGTAGAGACGAAGGCCTACTGCACCCTGACTGAGGAGCAGGCCACATTATACGAGGCAGTAGTGCAGGATGTAATGAAGCAGATCGAGGCAAAAGAGGGCATCGAGCGCCGTGGATTGGTGCTTTCGATGCTGATGCAGCTCAAGCAGATTTGCAATCATCCGGTCCAGTATTTGCAC
Organism: Chloroflexota bacterium; assembly: GCA_032124675.1. Lineage (GTDB taxonomy): Bacteria > Chloroflexota > Anaerolineae > Anaerolineales > UBA4823 > JAQBDA01. The sequence goes on along the minus strand of JAQBDA010000311.1, from coordinate 8,803 downwards.
CAGGCAGCCAAGGGTGGGGAGGCCGGCGCAGCGATCTCAGGGCGCAGCGGCAAGCTGGATCGGCTTGCCGACATGTTAGAGGAAATCCTGGCAGAAGGTGACCGGGCGCTGCTCTTCACTCAATTTGCCGAGATGGGCCAGATTTTAGCTGCTTATCTGCCGCAGACCCTGGGTGTGGCGACACAGTATTTGCACGGCGGCACGCCCGCTAAAATGCGTGACCAGATGGTGAAACGTTTCCAGGAAGACGAGCACGTCCCGCCGATATTTATTCTGTCTTTGAAGGCCGGTGGAACAGGGTTGAATCTGACTCGCGCCAATCATGTGTTTCACTTCGACCGCTGGTGGAACCCCGCCGTGGAGGATCAGGCTACCGATCGCGCCTTCCGCATAGGGCAGAAGCGCAATGTACAGGTGCACAAATTCATCACTACTGGCACGCTTGAGGAGATGATCGACGATATGATCGAGAGCAAGAAAGACCTGGCGCAAATCGTGGTGGGCAGCGGGGAGAACTGGTTGACAGAGCTTTCGACGAGTGATTTAAGGAAATTGGTGAGGCTGAGGAGCAATTGATATGGCACGCAGAAAAAGCTACTACAGCTATTACGCCGATTTCAAGCCCACCCGGCCTATCGCCACTCAAGATGGGATCAAGGCGCGCAGCCAGCGCGGGTCGTTTACCAAAAACTGGTGGGCCACGCGTTGGATTGAGGCGCTGGAAAGGCTGGTAGATTCTGGACGCCTGACTCGCGGGCGGAGTTACGCTCGCAAGGGGCAGGTGCTCTCCATCGAGGAGAAAAAGACCGGGATTGCAGCCCGTGTGCAAGGATCGCGCCGCACGCCTTATAAGGTCACGATTCAGATGGTTTCATTTACCAACGCCCAATGGGATACGGTAATGGATACTTTATCGGAGCAAGCCATTTTTACCGCCCAACTGCTGGCCGGTGAGATGCCACAGGAAATTGAGCAAGTCTTTTATACGGCCGGGGTGAGCCTGTTCCCAACCAGGAGCATCGATTTAACCACCAACTGTTCCTGCCCCGATTGGGCCAATCCGTGCAAACATGTCGCCGCGACCCATTACATCTTGGGCGAACGCTTCGACGAAGACCCTTTTTTGCTGTTTCGCTTGCGCGGGCGCACGCAGGAGCAAATCTTACAGGGCTTACGTGAGCGCAGGGCTGGGCAGGATATCGCCGATGATGAGGAAAAGGAAGAACCCGAAGTTGTCATCCCGCTAGAGGATACGTTGGGTAATTATTGGGAACTTGGGCAATCGCTGGAGCCCTTCTCAGTGGCTATCCGCCTGCCGGCTATCGAGATTCCGCTGCTCAAGCGCCTGAGCGAGCCGGCATTTGTGCCCAATCCAGGGATACAATCCCTGCTACGACCGGCATATCAAGCCATAAGTCAAGCAGCATTGATCGCCGCTTATGTCGATAATAACAATGAAAAATCAGGATAATCGCTCCAAACAACAGGCTGTATATCAATTGTGCTGATCAAATTAGGTTTTAAGACCACTTGCATAGATATTTTAGGGTCACTTCATCCATTCAGTCAAACACCTCCAATACGTCGATCTCCCGCCAGAATCTTCCAACTGTCTCAAGGATCGAGAATGCCTTGCATATATTACACCCGATCTATCCAATAATTCCATCGTATCCGCCTTACTTAAGCACTACTCCCCAAAAGGAGAACCCCCATACCGCCAGATATGGGGGTTCTTTTTGGCTATCCGCCACATGTAGGGGTTCTAGCGCCCTCGGCGCGACTCGAACACGCGACCCCTTGCTCCGCAATAAACTGGTTTATACCCCAATACGCCAAATAAGTCCTAGGACTGCCGTTGTCTAGAAGTTCACCCCCAGATATGGCACAATATCTCCAATATTTCCAAGGATAATTAGCGGATAAGCTGTAGATAAGCTGTGCTCAGTTCACTCTGACAATATCACAATAGAAGGAATCAATCTGTCACCGTGGGTCTGCTGGGTTCTCTCTTCACGGTGGGTAAGTTCCCCTGAGTCGATGAAAGTCGAAGAAAATCTATTCACCCATTCGGCTGTACCACAAACTATGCAACCAAGTGGGAAGGAAAAAGCCTCTCGGTTGCGCTGAATTTACCCAACGATATCTTTATTCCACTTGGCCCTATCTGGCACGCATGCGGTAGTGATGGCAATTGTCCATCCATCAATAATAACTGACCGAAACAGGGCCAGGCTTACTGCCAGTATCAATGCTACCACAGCCGCATTGACCCCTGTGAGAAATGCCTGGGCAATACGTGACTGCCGCAGCCACGGGATAATCGGGCTTATCAAAGCTACAATAATAAACGATGGCAGAAAAACAGCAATTGTCGCAACCACTGCTCCCGGCCAACCTGACAGCAGGTAGCGAATGAACGTCGCCGACGATAGCACCGGACCCGGCGTCATCTGCCCCACCGCGATAGCTTCGATCAATTGTTGCTCGGACAGCCACCCAAAGCGCGTTACAACATCTCGCTGGATGAATGCAAACAAAACCATCCCTGAACCGAAGAGCAAAGAGCCCACCTTCAGAAAGAATAGGCCTAGCAATACCAGTCTGTTATCCAACCAAGACAAAACTTTAGGAGACGCATAGAGTAACGATCCCAAAAGCAAGAATATTGCCACTGGGTTCTGCTTCTTCAACCAAGCCGGTAGGTAAAATATAAGGATTCCTGACAGACCGGCACTCAGGATGATGATGTCCTCGTTCAAGCCTAGCAATGCAGCCCCAAAAGCCAGCACACTGAGCGAAACCTGTGCTTTTCCCTTCAGTGCAGTTTTACCCAGCCGGTAGATGGCAACCAGGATGATTGCCATCACCACCGGGTTTATCCCGTAGTATATTGCCTGCCCTTCCGGCAGTGCTTCAAAGTGGACGTAGATCCAGCTCAGCGTAAGGCTGATTAGAAAAGCTGGCAGGATGAAGCGACCTCAGCAAAAACGAACCCCAACCAGCCCGCGCGCATCCGGCCGATGTGAATGGCCATCTTTACCACACTTGGCCCAGTGACCCGGTTGGTCGCCGCCAGCAGATCCAAGAAATGCTCCCGGTTTATCCAACCGCGCTTGCGCACGACTTCCTCATCGATCAAGGCCGTTGATGAAGCCGGGCCGCCGAAACTGATAGCGCCCAACTTTAGAAATAAACCATCAACAGACAAAAGCTCTTTCCAGTTCATTTCAGCGCCTTAATACCCGGGCACGCTGGTGTAGCCGCATCGAAGGCTACAGCAGCAGGATGCTGGTCAGCAGCAGGATGCTGGTCAGCAGCAGTACGCAGATATCCAGCCATGCGGCGATCAAGCCGCTACCCAACACAGCCTGGTTCATCAGATCCTGGGCATAGGTCAGTGGTGAGAAATAAGCGATCACCCGCGCCGTAGGCACCATCTCGCTCAGGGGAATAAAGACACCACTGATAAAATCAGCTCCCAGCGCAGAAGTGTGCTGGACATTTGCACATCACGAGGGTCGTTGGTGGGGATGGAACCGAAGATCAGCACTAGGGTCGAAAAAGTCAGCGCCCCCAGCAAAATGCCGGCTGCCAGCAGCGCGGGCTGGGCAATGCTCACGCCACAGTTGCAGCACGGTGATGTGATCCAAATCGAGTTCTGCGGCTAAGGCTTTGGATGGTTCGCCTTTCTAAATTCCGCGCAACAACAATACCGCTTGGGGCGGGCGTAAATGCTGGTGCGCAAAAACCATCCCAGTGTACAGGTTGTAGATGGCCCGGCAATCTCGGCAGCGATAGACTTGCAGACCCCTTCTCTTGGTCAGCCGAAATGGCAAGCTGTGTTCTACACCAACTCCGCATCGGGGGAAATTCAGCCCTTCAGGATGAAAATGTTTCAGCTACCAGCGTTCGCCTTGCTCACTATCCAGTAGGTCAATAATTGGAAATTCCATGACGATAATTTATCAGATTCACTCATTCCATAGGTAAGCCAAAAAATAAATCGAGGAATCATGCAATCAGAGACTTTGCGAGTGTTACTGCTTGACCAGCATCCGGTGCAAAGCCATCTGCGCCGATCTTGCGAGCATAATCAGCAGTCACAGGAGCGCCGCCGACTATGATCTTGACCTGATCTCTCAATCCGGCTGCTTCAATCGCCTTGATCGTGCTTTCCATGCTGGGCATCGTCGTGGTCAGCAGAGCAGAAAGCCCCACGATGTCAATGTCATCTTGAAGCGCGGCGACAAACTTCTCGGGCGAAACGTCTGTTCCCAAATCCACTATCTCAAAACCCGCCCCTTCCAACATCATGCCGACCAGATTCTTCCCGATGTCATGCAGGTCACCTCTCACGGTGCCCATTATCACTTTACCAACAGGCTCAACCCCTGAATCGACCAATAAAGGCTGTAGAATTTCTAGCCCGGCTTTCATAGCCCGCGCAGCGACCAGCATCTCAGGCACATAGTATTCCCCCTCTTCAAATAGGCGACCGACTTCACCCATAGCAGCAATCAGCCCGTTCTGGAGGATCTCCGGCGCAGAGACATCCGCCCTCAAAGCAGCCCGGACTTCCGCTTGAGTGGCGCTCATATCGCCTTCTAAAACCGCCTGGTATATTTTTGTTATCGTCTCCATGCTACACCTTAACCTGTCCAGCCATTGAAGCATTAGAATTACCGCACAACCTACCTGCCGAATTAACCGTCATGTGGATACGACGCTCGAAACTTACTCATCAACTCACTTGCCAGCTTTCCTAACGCGACTCCATCCGCCATCAGAAGCAGCATCTGGTAACCGCGTTCATAAAGCAGATTCGCCTGATCCCAGGAACCGGCGATTGTTGCCAGCACCTTACCGGCTGCCAGTACCTTCTCCTCGATCCTATTGATCGCCGCCTGCACCTCCGGATGCCCCGGAGCAGCGAAATGCCCCAGCGAGGTCGCCAGGTCCATCGGTCCGATAAAAACGCCGTCCAGACCTTCTACCCTCAAGATCTCATCAAGGTTGGAGACTGCCTCAGGCGTCTCGACCGCGGTCATGACAAATATCTCAGCATTGGCATATTGCAAGTAATCCATGCTATTCTGCCCGTAGCCAGCCGCGCGCGGGCTTGCTGCCAGTCCTCGCACGCCTTCAGGCGGGTATTTACAGGCTCGCACGGCTTCGTTTGCTTCTTCGGCAGAGTTGATATAAGGAAACAAGACTCCGTAAGCGCCAGCATCCAGAATGCGTTTCACGAGTACAAAATCATTCCAGGTGGCGCGCACAATGGGGCACGCCTGGCTGCCTTTCATCGCCTGCATCTGGGCTGTCAGGGTTAAGATATCGCCAGGTCCATGCTCCAGGTCGATCACCAAGTAATCAAAACCGGCCTGGCTTAAGATCTCGGCCGTAAATGGGCTGGCCAATTGGAGCCAGGCGCCGGCGGCTCTCCCGCCAGTCTGTAGCTTTCTTTTCAACTGGTTTTCTAATATCGGCATCGAAGTACTATCCTTCGTCCAGATGAAGCAGTCTTCGGCGCATCTTTTCGTTCAGTTCGTCGTAGTTTGCAGGCCGGACCATGCGCCCATTCTCGTCGGCTTCGAAGCCATACTGGCGTGCCTGCTCGATAACAACCTTACTCCAGTATGGGTCCTTACCGGTAAAGACGCTGTGCTCTTCCAGGATGCCTAACAACCAGGCATCTTCAGAAGAGACGTTTTCAAATTTTCGCCACAAGCCTGGTGGCAAGGAAATTAAGTCCCACTGACCAATCTCCGTCTCACCCATCGGAGGACCTTCAGGATCGTTTCCCCAGTAAAAGCGCCAGCGCCCGGTCAGTGGCATAAACGCTTCGATATAATCGTGAGTATGGTAGGCAGGACCGTTGCCAGGCGGTGCTATAACCATGCCAATTTGGAATTTATGTGGGGTTCGTAGGGCCACGTTGTTTGCATAATCAGGGTTCTCGCTGGCTGTATCCCCAATAACGGCGTAGTTCATTCGCTGGTGACCCGGTAAAATACTGTCGATAAACATCAACGGGATGCCATTCTCTTTCAGCTTGTCGAACCGCACTACCCGACTCAGCATCTCTTCATTCGTATATTTTTTGTGCTCCATTCATCACTCCAATTTTTATAAATCTCAGTTCGGCTAAATCTCTCGCCCCGCAGCGAATAAGGCAACGATATTTTCAAGTGGTGTGTCGCGGTTTATATTGTGACAAGGCGCCAGGATAAACCCGCCGCCCTCACCCAGATCGCGGCTGCGGCGCGCCACTTCCTGCCGCACTGTCTCCGGCGTGGCAGTGGGCAGAAATTGTTGCACATCTATCGCACCGTGGAAACATATCTGCTCACCAAATTCCTCTTTCAGGCTGCGGGTATCATCCAGCCCTTTGACCACCGTCTGGATAGGGTTGAGGATATCCACTCCAATGTCGATCAGATCGGGGATGATCGGGCGAATGGCGCCATCGCAGTGCATCAACACTTTCACATCAGCGTTTATTTTTATCGCCTCAATCACCCGCTTCAGATTCGGTTTAACGAAGCGCCGGAACATTGCCGGCGAAATCATCAGTGATTTCTGTGTACCCTGATCATCGGTGATGACGATTACCTGGATATAAGACCCCACAGCTTTCACGTAATTGACGTACATTTGGCAGATAAGATCGGTGATCTTTTCCAGCAGTGCCTCGGCCAGGGAGGGATTGAGCGCAAAATCCATAAACAGCTTGTCATAACCGCGCAGCTGGGCAGCAATTTGCAGAACGCCGACTTTGATGCCATCCCCGCCGACCACGTAGTCGCTGTTCTCATGCCACTGGCGCGCCTGTTCCGCCAAACCGCTGAACATCCCCGAGTGATCCGGGTCCGGCCAAGGGAACGCCTCCAAGTCGCTTTGGCTCAACTCAGGATCGCCCAGCGGCTGCCCTGCAATAGCGTAATAATCGCCGACCTCGGTATATTGATGTGGGGTGTGCCACATATCCAGATAGCCTGGCTCGCCGTTTACCTTCTGGTCACGCACCTCCACCCAATTCGGCACTACCCAGCGAAAATCGATCCCTAGCGCCTGAAGCAAGTCTTCATCCAGCACCATATTCTGCGCCATGCGATCCAGGATGAGCCCATCTCGGACCGGCAGCCCCAGGTATTTGCGCAGAGGCGCGAAAACAGATTTGTGAAATGAGCCGATATGTTTGCCAAAATCCAACGGCTGCCGGTCGGGCTGTTGGTGAGACACGGCGGCCTGGAAGCGCTGGCGCGGGTTCATAGGGCATCTCCACGGTTGAAAACCCGGTATTCGATCCCCAGCAACCGGCAAACTTCCACCATCTCGGCAACGTAATCGCCTGCTACAGCAGAAATATGGTTAGAGCCGAAGTTGTTAAGCAGCGCATCCCAATCAACATCCGCCTGCACGAAGGCGGTGGGGAGCTGATGGGATCCGCGCGCCTGCACGAACGCCGCCAGCTCTGCTGCCGGAAGCTCGATGGCGTTCCCGTCGAAGATGCCCATGATGTAACTTCCCGCCCGGCGGTACAGGCGCGCCATACTCAGAGGTCCCGGCGCAGCGGTAAAGTAGGTGATCGCGCCCCCACCTGGACGGTTGGCCGGGCGCAGCTCCACCCGCGCCAGGTTCTCACGCGGATCATCCGACCGGGCGGCATACCAGGTGCACAGCGCCCCACAGTTGGGCATATACAGCACACCCATCGCTTCATTAACGTAGCTCACGTCCCCAAACAATACTGGCATCCCGCCGGAGACCTGCTTGAGCAATTCCATCGTCAGGGCGCCATCGCCATCCGCCTCGCAGGCCATCGCCACCGGCTGGCGCAGCCCATCCGCGTCGTAAGGGCCCGGCAGCAGCGCTGCGGTGAGGCACTGGGGGACATAATACGTGCTCAAATCGGGCATGCACTTAACCGCAACGAAATCCAAACCTTTCTCAGCGATCACATCGCGGGTCGCCAGATAGCAGCGTACCTGGTACGCCAGCTTGGCCGGAGTGAGTCCTTGGTCGTTGTAACCGATCGATGCTACATTAGCCGCCAGCCACTCCATCGTGGACTGCACCTGGGCTTCGGGCACCAGGTCTGCCCGGCGGATGATTTCTAACTGGTCAATGTGCTCGACATCCACACCGAAAAGCGTGCGCCACTGCATCGGATCAATCGTGCCGGTATCGATTCCCAACGAACGCCCGCCGAACAGACCGAAAACCGCCCCGCGCAGCCGCGTCACGGCTGAAGCCGCCCGGAAATAAGGCAGCGCCTGGCGGGCGATGGCTTCCCCGTTCTCGAAATCTTCCCGCAATCGCCGGTAGGGATAGCCAATTTGATCTAAAGCCCCGGCTGCGCCTAGAAAGCCTACCGTGCCATGCGTCGCCGGGCTTCTATTGGAGAGCAGCAACGTGGGGCGGTTGAGACCCTGGATGCCGTGCACCACCAAATTGGGCGCCGTCCAGCAAGGCGTGTGAGCAATCAACGCCTCAACGCTCTGCTGCTTGAGCGCATCCACCTGGCGGTTGATGTCCGCCCGGCTGCGGGCGACCTCATCGAAGCTGACCAGATCCAGCTCCAGCGAGCTGAAGTACGCCCGCGCTTGCGCGTGGCGCGGCTCAGTCAGCGGGCCGAATACTTTGTTCCATTCGTGCTGGCGTTCATCACCGAAGGTGATCAACCCGATGCGGGGCAGACTCATACGACAACCTCATCTAGTATAGGGTTTTGGCACTGGCCCAACCAAACTGCAGGCAATTAAACCTATTTCTCCTGCGAGCGCGGGTACGACTGGAT
>JAQBDA010000310.1:0-8345 GCA_032124675.1 Chloroflexota bacterium | reverse complement strand
GGGTATCCTGCTGGCAATGATCATTGAAATACCGATCGCATTCGTGTATGTCTGGCTGTCAACTGCCCTGCCGCGCTCTGGAGGTGAGTATGTCTTCCAGAGCCGTGTTTTTGGTGGCGGCGTCGCCTTTACCGTAGTGATGTCAGGCTACGTCATCTGGATTCTGCAGTGGGTAGCCCTCTCAGGCTGGCTGCTTTCCTATCTGGGGTTTGCGCCGCTCTTCCTGGGACTGGGCGCTACGATGGGAAACACGACACTATCCAATTGGGGCATCTGGTTCACGGGATCCCAAGGCATCGTCATCGTCAGCATCCTCAACGCTCTGGTGGCGCTGCTTATCCTGGCATCCGGGTTCAAGAACTATGTCCGTTTACAGATGGTGATGATCGTAGCCACCTTGCTGGCTTTCGCCACAATGCTGATCGTGCTGTTCCTGGGCAATCCTGCTACTTCGGCTGTAAAGATTAACGAGTTTTCCGTCGCGGTAGGCGGCGCGTCGAATTTCGTACAAACTGCTATCGAAGCATCGATAGCGGCTGGGGTTGAACTAAAGCCACCACCCAACTTGCTGTTTACGTTATTGATCGCGCCCATCGCCTGGACTTCACTGCAGTGGGCAACCTACAGCGCCCAGCAGAACGGCGAGATAAAAGATGCGCGCTCCTTCAAGAGCCAAACCTTTATCATCGTCGGGTCATTGATCTTCACCGGCATCTTGCTGGCGATCCTGGCATATGCTCTGGAGAAAGCCGTAGGGATTGAATTCCTGAATGTTGCGGGAGCCGGCTATTGGGCTGGAGTGCCAGAGGCCACAGTCGCCGGTTTCTGGCTGTGGCCGAACATCATCGCGGTTGCCCTGACTGCCAGCCCATTGATCGTGCTGGTCATCGGATTTGGCTATATCATGAACTCGCACCAGATCGTGCACAACTGCTATATCGGTATGACGCGTGTCATGGTAGCCATGTCGTTGGACCGCCTGCTGCCTGAGTGGGTCAGCCAGGTGAGCGAGAGATACCACACCCCAGTCAACGCCCACATCGCCTATTTTGTTGCCAGCATCCCGGTGATCCTGCTGTACAACCTGTACCCAGGCTGGGGAGCATTGACCCTGGGTGTGACCTTCGCCTGTGGTTACGTCTTTGTGATCACCTGCCTGGCAGGGGCATTGCTGCCATACCGTGCCAAGGATGTTTATGAAGCCTCCCCGGGCGCTCAATATAAATTGGGCAACATTCCCTGGGTGACCATCCTGGGTGTGATCGGCTTCATCGGCGGCGGGATTATGGTCTTGCTGTTTATGCTCTACCCGCAGCTCGGTCTGACCAGCAATCTGGCCTATACTGTTGTGGCTGGTGTATTGGCTTTCTCCCTCATCTGGTATCTAATAGTCAAGTATGTTCAGCGTTCGCGCGGCGTCGAAGTGGACTACGCCTTCAAAGAGATCCCGCCCGAATAATCCAGCTATTCGATGGTAGCCGGTGTAAGGATGGGATAACACCCATACGATTACACCGGCTACAATTTTCTAAACGATAATAGCCGCGAAGTTGAGGGGAAGGCAGCGTACTCCAACCAACCTCGTATTTCCTAAAATATTAAGTGAGAGGAAAACATATGAAAGACCAGGCCAGAGTCGTAATCGTCGGAGGAGGCATTTTTGGGGTCAGCATCGCATACCATCTGGCAAAACTTGGCTGGACGGATATGGTTCTGCTTGAAAAAGGCGAGATCGCCAGCGGAGAATCCGCCCAGGCAGCGGGTCTTGTCACCCAATTTGCGACCTCCCAAACTCTGATGCAGTTCCGAAAATATGCCATCGAGCTTTACAGCGAGCTTGGGCTTTTCGACCACGTCGGCAGCCTGCGGCTGGCTTCCAGCAAAGAGCAGCTTGGCGAGCTGCAGCGCAGCGTCAGCCGGGCAAAAGGCATCGGGATGGATGTCGAGATCATCTCACCGGCTGAGGCGATCAAGATCATGCCCCAGTTGAGCTCCAAAGACCTGTACGGCGCGATCTACCTGCCCCAGGACGGGCATCTCGACCCTTATATCACCACCACGACCATGGCCAGACTGGTGCGTGAGATGGGGGTTGAGGTAAAAACAAACACACGTGTGACCGGGATAAAGCTTTCACCCACGGGTGAAGTGGCGGAGGTCATCACCGAAAATGGCTCGATAAAAACTGAAAATGTAGTCAATGCAACCGGGTTGTGGGGGCCGCGTGTTGCCGCAATGGCAGGTTTGCACATCCCCACCACCCCGGTCGACCACCAGCACATCGCTCTCAAAGCAGTCCCCGGAAACGAGTTCCCCCACAGCACGCCCTGCCTGCGCGATCCCGACAACCTGGTTTATATGCGGGAGGAGGCTGGCGGATTAGTGATCGGCGGGTACGAACCCAATCCAAAAGAGCGCTGGATCGACGGCGTACCCTGGGAGCATGGCGGGGCTACACTACCCCCCGATTACGAGCGCTTTGAACAGCTCATGGAAGGCACTATCCGCCGCCTGCCATTCTTGGATCGGGCAGAGATCATCACCCTGGTCTGCCATCCTGGCGCATATACACCTGATTGCCAGCCAATCCTCGGTCCTATGCCGGGCGCAAGAGGTTTCTGGAATGCCTGCGGCATGTCACTGAACGGTTACGGAGGTGCCGGAGGTGTTGGCAAGCTGATGGCTGAGTGGATCGCCTCTGGCGAACCGGACATGGACATCTATGCGTTCCGCTCCACACGCTTCGGGTCGTACTATTCCCAGACTGACTATGCCGTGGAGAGGACGCGTGAATGTGTCAAGTATTACTACCGGCTGCGCTTTCCAAATGATGAATACGAATGGGCGCGCCCGCATCGCACCAGCCCGCTGCATTTCCGCCTCCAGGAACATGGAGCGGTGTTCGGCGAAAAATACGGTTGGGAGCGGGTGAACTATATCGATCCTGGGAAAATGTGGCGGATGGCAGGCGAGGACCAGCGCAAGTGGGGCTGGACCAAACCGCCCTATTTCGAACGGCTGCGCCAGGAGCACCAGGCTACCCGGGAGCGGGTCTGCATGTTCGACCTAAGCTCATTCGGGAAGATCGATGTGACCGGACCCGGCGCGTTGACCCTCATGCAGCGCCTGGCTGATAGCGATGTTGACAAACCGGTCGGCAGTGCCATCTATACGCAGTTCCTAAACAGCAACGGCGGGGTCGAAGCCGACCTGACCATCACTCGCCTGGGCGAAGAGCATTTCCGCGTGGTCACCGGCTCGGGATTTATTTCTAATGATCTGGGCTGGATCCAGATGTACGTCCAGCAGGATGATCCACCGGTCGAGATCCGGGATGTCACCATGGATTGGGCCTGCATTGCCCTGTGGGGACCCAAGTCACGCCAGATCCTGCAGGTAGTTACCGGTGACGACGTCTCCAATCAGGCAATGCCCTACCTGAAAGCAGATTGGATTGACATCAACGGCACCAGCGTGCTCGCCCAGCGTGTAAGTTATGTCGGTGAGCTTGGTTGGGAGCTGTATGTGCCAGCCGGGCGCGCGCTGCCCACCTGGGACCTTCTCTTTGCAGCCGGGCAGGAGTTCGGCGTAGAGATCGGCGGTTATAAAGTCCTGGATGGCCTGCGGCTGGAAAAAGGTTACCGTTATTTCACCGCCGACGTCACCCCGATGGAAAACCCTTACCAGGCTGGCCTGGGTTTCTGTGTGGATTTAGAAAAACCCGATTTCATCGGCAAAGCTGCGTTGGAAAAGGCAAAGGCCGATGGCATACCCAACAAGCTGTGCACGCTAGTCCTGGATGGCGAGGACTACCTCACCATCTATGGGGGTGAGGCCGTTTACCATGATAAGAAGGTCGTATCCCGCGTGCGCAGCGGTGGTTATGGATACACCCTGGAACGCAATATCGTCTATGCTTACCTGCCAAAGTCACTGTCCAAAGCTGGAACGACACTGGAGATCGAGATATTCGATAAGACTTACCCGGCGCAGGTAGCTGCCAACGTCCTGCTCGATCCAAAGGGCGAGCGCTTGCGGGCATAAAATAAGCATCTCGTAAGACAATTTGCGAAATTGTCTTACTGGAGAGGATCATGACAATTACTATTGAAAATGTCGTCAGCCAGATCTCCGATTGGCAGGGTAAAGATGCATCCATAACTGCACTATCAGGCGGGCTGACCAACACCAACTACCAGGTGGTTGTCGATGGGATCCCTTACTTCGTACGTATTCCAGGCGAAAGCACCGAACTGCTGGCTGTCAATCGCCAGAATGAGCATCACAACACGGCCGCGGCCGCTGAAGCAGGTGTAGGTCCGAAGGTGCTCTACCATCTGCCAGAGCATGATGTGATGGTGCTGGAGTTTATCTACGGCGAGACGATGTCCAATCAGAGGCTTCAGGCTGCCGGTATGCCGGAAAGGATTGCCGAGTCGCTGAAGCTTCTACACCAGGGGCCGCGCTTCCTGACCGACTTCAACATGTTCCGGCTGACCGAGTACTACCTGGATATCTGCAAACAGCGTGATATCGTCATCCCAGACGGTTACCACGAGCGTATGCCGCTGGTCAATCGTATTGAGAGCGCCATGTCCGTCCAGCCGCTTCAGACCGTGCCCTGCAACAACGACCTGCTAGCTGAAAATTATATTGATGATGGTAAATTGCTGCGTCTGATTGATTACGAATACAGTGGGAATAACGACCCAACCTTCGAGCTTGGCAATACCTGCCAGGAACTAGGGTACGACGAAGCCCGCATCCAGGAACTGTGCGCGGCATATTTCGGTAAGGCAACGCCTACCAGGCTGGCTCGCATGAAGCTGAACATGATCATGTCGGACGTCGGCTGGGGGCTGTGGGCAGCCATCCAGGCCAAAATCTCCAAGATCGAATATGACTTCTGGGGCTGGGCGATTGAGCGCTGGGGGCGAGCGGTGGAAAAAATGGATTCGTCCCTGTTCCCACAATGGATAGAGGATGTTCAAGAATCAGACTGAGCCAGTATACTGAGCGAAAGGAGCGCTAGTTATCGATGAGACTTTTCTTTGCCACCGATGTCCATGGATCTGAAATCTGCTGGAAAAAATTCATCAACGCAGGCAAATGGTACGAGGTAGATACGCTGATCCTGGGCGGAGATATGACTGGTAAGGCGATCGTGCCCATCATCAACCAGGGAGGAGGAAAATACAAGGTCACCTTGCTGGAGCAGGAGAGCATCCTGGAAGGTCAGGAGGCGGTGGATAATATAGTGAAAAGCATCCAGGACCGCGGTTATTACCCATACGTGACCACCCCGGATGAAGTGCAGGAGATCTCCACAACCCCCGGTAGGTCTGACGAGCTGTTTACCCAGGAGGTGCTAAAAACCCTGGAGCACTGGATGGCTTATGCCGACGAGAAGCTGGCGGGAAGCGGGATGAAATGTTATGTATGTCCCGGAAATGATGACGTGATGGAGATCGACGCGGTTATCCAGGCATCCAAAACCGTCGAGCTGGCTGAGGGGCGCGTCATCCCATTGGACGACCGGCACGAGATGCTCAGCTCCGGCTGGTCGAACCCGACTCCCTGGGACACCCACCGAGAAGAACCGGACGAAGCCCTGCTGGAACGCATCATGGCGATGATCCCGAAGCTGAGCAACCCATCGACTGCCGTATTCAGCCTGCACGCCCCCCCGTACGGCAGCGGCCTGGATGGAGCTCCGGAGCTTACCAAGGATATGCGCCTGGCATACGCCGGGCAATCCCTGGTGGCAGTCGGCAGCCGCGCAGTGCTCGAAGTGATAGAAAAATACCAGCCTATGCTCGGATTGCACGGTCATATCCATGAAGGCAAAGGCACCCGAAAATATAATAAGACCCTGTGTATCAACCCGGGCAGCATGTATGAGCAGGGTATTCTGCAAGGCGCAGTGGTCGAGCTGAAACCGAACAAGATCGGCAGTTATGTCCTGACATCAGGATAAGCAGTAAAGTGTACAGACTGGTTCACTATATGCCAATTGGCTGGGCAGACTGGAGGGTTCCACCTGGAAGCTCATGCGATTGTAGATAACAAGGAGGTGCAATAACAGTAAGGACAACCCGAGATTCGAGAAAATTATGCGGTTGTAACAATCGGCATACTCTACCGGCCTGAGGTAAGTGAGGGGCTGGTAGGGAAAAAGCAACAACGATGGATATGGAGGTTCCTGATGAGTGAAGTTACCCTTTTTGTCCGCAAGGCTAGCGGCCTGGTCCGTTCCTGGTCGGTTTTCGATGCCTTCGTCTATGCCACTTTCTCAATTAACCTTATTACGCTCGGTCTGTTCATCTTTTCCTACTGCTGGTACTTCGACGGCAACCTGGCTACCGCCGTCGTGGTGGGTGGGGTGTTCACCATCTTCGAGGTGATCGTCTACGCCAGCCTGATCTCCGCCATGCCGCGCGCCGGTGGTGACTACGTCTGGCAGAGCCGCATCCTGGGGCGGGGGGTCGGTTTCCTGCTGACCGTCACCGGCTGGTGGTTCATCCTGTGGTTGTGGGTGCCGCTTTATGGACAGATGCTGGCTTACGAGATCCTGACCCCCATTTCAGCTTTGCTTGGGTCACCGCAGGTTGCGCTGTGGTTCACCACCTACCCTTATGGTCCCCTGGTCAGCATGCTGCTGGTGTGTTTGATCGTGTTCATTTACATTGCCATCGGCATGAAATGGTACGCCCGCGTGCAGAAATTCAGCTTTTACGTGGGCATGGTCGGCCTGGCGGCGGTGTTCATCCTGCTCCTGTTTGGGAACAGAGAAAGCTTCATTAACGGTCTGAATACCAACATCCCTGCATTATATGGGGTTGAAGCAGGGGTCGACTACTATGCAGCCACCATTGCTGCCGGGCAGGAAGCGGGCACATTATTTGGATCGGTTGGCTCGATTGCATTCCTTGCCAGCTTTGCTCTGATCCCGATGATCGTGTTCTTCAACCTGTGGCCGAACTGGGGCTCGACCCTGTACGGTGAAGTGCGCGGTGCATCCGATTATAAGCGCAACTTCTGGGGCATGGCATCTGCCATCATCGTCACTGCTTCGCTGGCATTGGTGTTCTTCTGGCTCATCAACAAAACGATGGGCTGGGAATTCTATATGAACGCCAATGGTGCCTTCTGGAGCAGCATCTTCTACGGCACCGAGGTACCCATCCCGGTATGGCCCTATCCGGTGCAGTTCGCCACCTTCCTGACCGGGAGCCGCTTCCTGCAGTTGCTGATCGTCGCGGCGGTCAGCTTTTGGTGGATCGGCTGGTCGGGCACGGTATTCCTCTCATCTACACGCGTAATCTTCGCAGCAGCCTTCGACCGCATGCTGCCGGAGTGGGTGTCGAAGATCGAATCCCGGACTCGCGCGCCGGTGAACGCCTTACTGTTGATGGTGATCCCGGCGGTGATCATCTCTATCATGTACGCCTGGAATATCGTCGAAATGCAGACGATCGTGCTGGACGCAACCCTGGTGATCGCGATTACGTTCTTCGGGACCACACTTGCGGCCATCTTACTGCCCTGGCGTCAGAAGAGCATCTTCGATGGCTCGCCAATCGCCAAATATCAGATGCCCGGTTGGCTTGGATGGCTGGTCACGCTGCTGTTCACCCTGGGCGCGGCTTACCTGCTGTACCTGATGTACACGTATGCTATGGGTGTATTCAACGAGCAATGGGCGGGTCAGACTGCGTTGACCCAGGCGATGATCGTGGTCGTGGTATTGCTGAGCCTGGTCAATGTGGTACTTCTCGCCTGGGTGGTGTATTTCGTAATTCGCAAGCTGTTAGCCGGCAATACGCTGCCGCTGATCACCGTGGCGGGGCTGGTGTTCTTCGCCTTCCTGGACTGGCTGCTGGTCGAATGGTTCTGGGATCCAGGCTATCTTTACGGGATCGGCTGGCAGAACAGCACTTCCATGCTGTTTATGATCTTCATGTACGCTCTGGCAGCCGCGATCTACCTCAGCTTCAGTGCCTACCGGCGCCGGCAGGGTATCGATGTAGATAAGGTCTACAAAGCCATCCCGGTTGAATAGCAGACCCTGACAATGGTATGAGCTTTGCAGGACTATTCCTCCAAAGCTCATACATCTCATTTCTCCTCCATTGAGAAGGTTCAGGCATAGCTATACAGTACACCAGGGTTAGTGATATTTAATTGACACACTTTGTTAGCTGTGTTAAACTGAGAATACGTGAGCTTATCTGCACTGCCTTTCCAGACTCAGGCAAGAATCCGCGTTGACCGGATTAACTCTTTAATCCGGTGTGAGTCTCGTGAACCAGCCTTCATCAGGAGGCTATTGACCAAATATTTAC
>JAQBDA010000309.1:0-4842 GCA_032124675.1 Chloroflexota bacterium | reverse complement strand
TATCTCTAATGTGCTCTCGGATGGGCCATCCGCCAGATCTGGGCTGCAGGGAGCAGGGGAAACGCTCACCATTCGCGGCCGCCGGCAGGATGTAGGTGGGGACGTGATCGTCGCCATCAACGACCAGCCGGTCACCTCGTTCGATGACCTGCTGGTATACATCGCCCTGCAGAGCGCTCCAGGAGATGAGGTCAGATTGAGGGTCTTGCGCCAGGGCGATTATGTCGATCTGGTTGTCAATCTGGAAGAACGCCCGGCATCGCTGAACGTCTTCCCTCAGCCGTAGACACCTTTGAGCAGTCCCGGCAGTTCGCCTAACCCGCCGATAGCTGCATCCGGGCGAATAGTGTCAGCATGGGAGCGGTTGGCAGGTGTATCGGCATAGCGTGTAACCAGTATGCTGAATAGGCCTGCATTCTGCGCTCCTAGTATGTCGGCGCCCAACGTATCCCCTACCATGACAGCCTTAGATGGATGAGTCTCGATATGGTTGAGAGCTTTCCAGAAGATCTTCGGGTTGGGTTTGCGTATGCCCTCGGCAGCTGAGGTCAGGATGGCATCGAAATACGACCGCAGCCCTGCCTGATCCAGTAATTGCTGTACATCGGCGTCATCACCGGCATTCGAGATCAGCCCCAGCCGGTACCCTTTTTCCTTCAGCGCTTTCAGGGTTGGGCGGGTCTCCGGGTCGGGCTTCCAGTAAGATTGGGTGACAGAATACATGGCTGCCAGCACGTCTCGTACCACTTCATCGGGTACGGAGCGGTAGCCGTATTCCGCCAGTACATGACGCAGGATATAAGTAGTCGTGTACTCGATGAACTCGGACTCCCGCTCGATATAATAATCCTGAAGCTGGCTGCGGAACCGGATCGGGAAGGTCTTTTCGTCGACCAGCATTCCGGCAGCCTGCACCGCCTGCAGCAGTTGCAGATCACCCTGCAGCACAGCGTCCCCCCAATCACCATCGAAGAATATTAAAGTGCCGCCGAGATCGAAGAGTACTGCCTCGAGCTTCGCTTTCCAATCGCGAATAGCGGGCTGCAAAGAAGTCACGCTAGTAACCTCGTTCCAGGTCTATCAGGTTTAAAAGCGGTAGATCGTTGATATAGCGCCCCAGGTTCTCCGCGAACAGCCCCATGGCGCGTTCGTCATAGTGCAGCGTATTCCCAGAAATATGCGGTGAGAGAACGACCTCAGACAGCATCCACAGCGGGCTGTCATTGGGCAGTGGTTCCTCAGGGTAGACATCCAGGGCAGCGCCAGCGATTTGGCGCTCTTTTAGGGCCGAGATCAGGGCTTTATGGTCGACAATACCGCCCCGGGATACATCAATCAGGAAAGCGGTCGGTTTGAGCGCCGCGATCTCCTCCGCACCGATCATATGGATAGTGTCGCGAGTCTTGGGAGCTGTGACCACCAGGAAATCGCATACCTTGATCATCGAACACAGCGCCTCGGGAGGATACAGGCGCAGTACCAGGTCACCATTCGGGTCGCCCATGCCATCCGGGATATACCCGGTATCTTTCGGGTTCATGGCATCCTTCTTTGTGGCAAGGACATTTGTACCAAAGGGCTGCAGCAGCCTGGCGATCTGCCGTCCGATGCTGCCGTACCCGACGATACCTGCTGTACTGTCGCGCAGCTCAAGCGGTGCAAAGCGCTCCCACCGGTCGCGCGGCCAATCGGCGCGCTTCTGGTGCGCCATCAAATCAGGCAGTCTGTGTCCGAGAGCAAGCATCATCGTCACCACATACTCTGCCATCTGCGAGGCAGCCGCCCCGCTCAACGTGGTGGCGAGCAGGTCGGGTTTTCGCAATAGAGGTTCATCCAGGGCATGGTCGACGCCTGCCCAATGGAATTGGACCCAGCGCAGGTTGGGTGCCTGCTCGGATGACGGGATCACGCGGTTGGTGTACAGCACTTCGCTGCGCTCCCAGACGTCTTTGGGGATGTCCTCGATCTTGCTGGCCGGTATCACATTGAAAGTCAGCCGGGGTGAGATCTCTCTCAGCTTCGCGACCAGCTCATCGGTGATCGCCATCGTGACCAGCACTTCGGTATTGTGGGGTATTCGAATAGGGTCGGGCTGCATGGGGGATGGCTGCGCGTTGGGTGTGGAATCTACGGTGAGCATGTTAAATCCTAACACAGAATACTGCGCTGTGGCGCTGTGGGATGCTACTTTTTTCGATAATGAAGCTCGCTCATGGCGCGCAGCCGTTCTGCTGCCGCCTCAGCAGTTAGGTCGCGCTGGGGCATGCCCAGCATTTCGTAGCCGACCATGAACTTCCTCACCGTAGCCGAGCGCAGCAGGGGTGGATAGTAGTGCGCGTGCAGATGGCACTGGGGGTATGCCTGCCCATCGGCAGGTGACTGGTGAAAGCCCATTGAGTAGGGGAACGAGACTTCGAACAGGTTGTCATAGCGGGTGGTTATGCGGATCATGATATCCGCCAGGGCAGTATTTTCCTCGGTGGACAATTCCACCAGGGAAGCTGTATGGCGGTGTGATATCAGCAGGATTTCAAACGGCCAGAAAGCCCAATACGGCACCACTGCGCTGAAATGTGCGTTGCTGGCAACCAGGCGCTCGCCGCTGTGCTGCTCGGCAGCCAGATAGTCGCACAAAAGGCAGGTCCCCTGGCGGTCGAGATATTCAGTCTGGGCATCGATCTCCTTCACCGGTTCATCGGGGATGCGGCTGGTGGCCCAGATCTGGCTGTGGGGGTGCGGGTTGGAGCAGCCCATCATCGCGCCTTTGTTCTCGAAGACCTGGACATAAGAGATGAAATCCAGCTCGCCCAATTCCTGGGTCTGCTGCGACCAGGTGCGCAGCACCTCCACGACGCCCTCCAGGGGCATCTCAGGCAGGGTCAGGTCGTGGCGCGGGTCGAAGCACACCACCCGGCAGATGCCCGACTCCGGCTGGGCAACGAATAACGGTGAGTCTGCTCCTGTCGCCGCGGGGCGAGCTTCCTCACCCTCGGAGAGCAGCAATGCGGGGAAGTCGTTGTCGAATACGAACGTCTGCTGGTACTGCGGGTTTTGTCTCCCGCCGGCGCGAGCGTTGCCGGGGCACAGGTAGCAGCCCGGGTCGTAGGACGGCAGGTTCTCCGGCGGCACTCTCTCGACCTGCCCCAGCCACGGTCGTCGCGCCCGGTGCGGAGAGACGAGCACCCATTCACGGGTCAGCGGGTTGTAGCGGCGGTGTGGGATATCGATATAAGATGGATTGACCATAATACCTGGCTTTCAGAGATATCTGTTGTGGATGACCGCCTCCCGGCTGTTCGTTTACCGGCTGCTATCTTCAGGCGAGTAGCGGTAGCCCCGCCCGGGGACGGTCAGAACGTAGCGCGGAGAGGAGGGCGCGGGCTCGATCTTCTCACGCAGCCGCCGGACGAGCTGTGCCAGACTGTCATCGCGCACCCCGCTTTCGAATATCTGGTCCTCTGGCCACACCGCCCGGATCAGGTCATCTTTATCGCACACCTGGTTGGGGTGTTCCAGGAGATACGCCCAAAGCTGGTGCTCTTTAGCGGTGAGTTGGGCTTCATCCACCAGTTCAGGCGTGCGCCCTGCTGCCAGCAGCGGGATGTTATCCAACCCGGATTGCCGTATGCTTGACGGGTCGGGCTGGTCGGCCCAGAACTCGGCTGCCCGTCGGCTGACAGCCGGATGTTGACGCAGGCTGTCCACGTTCAGCTCTGCTCCCGCGGCATGCGCTTCGCACACCGCCCGCAACAGCGCAGGGTAAGCTCCCGAGAGGCGGAGTATCGCTTCCACGGTGGCGGCGTTCCAGGCCAGACCTTTACGCCGGACATAGCGCTCCACGTTCCAGCGGGCATCTGAATCGGACATTGGCCCGAGCCAGAAAGTGTTGGCATAGAACAGCTCTGCCAGCTCGCTGCGCGTATCCAGTGGGCGGCGGGTGGCGGTAATATACGTCAGGCTGTATTTGAACCTGTCCCGCAGCGCCCGCAGGTTGCCGTACACGCCCGCCCCGATCTCGCCATCCGGCCCCACCACCAGCGCGTCGAAGCGGTCGAAGAGCAGGCATACCCCGGGATTGCGCTCCAATTCCTGCTCGAGGCGGGTTTCGATGCCCGCCAGACTGCCTGGCGGGGAATCCGCCGTCCCACCCAGCGCATCAGCCATCAGCTCGAACAGCGCCTGCGTGGAAATTTCCCTCAACCGGTTGCAGTCTACCAGCACCAGGCGCGGGCATGGGGCGAACAGCGCCTGTCGGTGAGCCATGAATCCCAGCAGGTTGCTCTTGCCGGAGCCGCTGAGCCCGACCACAGATGCGCACTCACCCGCCTTGATGGCGGTTAGGTTCGCCTGGACTTCATCCGAGCGATAGTTGGAGGGGTATTCATCCCAGGTGCTCATCTTGTTATTGGCGTTTACCTGAATTGGTTTAGTGCCTGTTGCTTTTGTTGATGGCTATAGAGCTTTATCAACTTTTATGAACGTCAATAGTTGACCGCTGCCTATTTGGGTGTATTATACTCATAGAGACAGTTTCTGGCCCGTCTATTCGACCATGAACTCACGCCTGCGCCCGTTCATCCTCGCCCTAGGGATCGCCATCTTGCTCTGCTCACTGGTGGCTCTGGCTTATGCATTCTGGCCGCTGGATGGATCGCAGGTGCAGGCTACACTCGAGCCGACCCTGTTCGCTCCGCCCTGACGGCGGAACTCTTGGCGGTCGGAGTGCGTCTTTAAATATAATGACTTGAGCAGTTGGTAAGGAGAGAGGCGGTGTTTTGGTGGGGATCGCCCCCCCCAACACCCCCCAATTACCGAAAAAGCGTAGGGTCGAAAAGTATATGG
>JAQBDA010000308.1:0-4741 GCA_032124675.1 Chloroflexota bacterium | reverse complement strand
ATACCAGAACTCCTTAATCTTTATCTTCCAGATAAATTTGAAATTATATGGCACGCATCCGCAGGGCAAGGGAGATGGGCAGATGCGCCATGGATAGCTGCTTTTGATCAACTAGTTACCAACTCGGCTCAGAGTGGTTATTACCCTGTCTACCTCTTTACGCGCTCACTTGATTCTGTTTACTTATCCCTAAATCAGGGTATGACTGAAATTAGAAAAGAGTTTGGAGCCCAACAAACTCGCAAGATCCTTGGAAATCGTGCTAGTGGGTCAGTTGTGTTTTAACTTCGAAAAACCAGCCAGCTAGCCAGAAAATTAACATTGAAAAGTCGACCACCTAAGCCCCCACTCCAGTACCATTGAGGTATTGGAGGTAAGGAGATGAAAACGGTGGAAGACTACGAACAAATCCGCAAAGCATTTTATGTCGAAGGGCAGAGTATCCGAGCAATACATCGCGAATTGCAGGTTGATCGGGAAACGATCCGCAAAGCGATCGTTCAAGCGGTGCCTCAGCCCTACCAGATGAGCCAGGATCGTCCGGCTCCGGTGTTGGGAGCTTACAAAAAGCGCATCCAGGAACTGCTGGACGAGAGTGACAAACTGCCTCGCAAACAACGATATACGGCCCGGACGATCTACCGTCTGATCCGAGCGGAAGATTACCAAGGCTGTGAAGGGAGTGTGCATAACTACGTCAGTCGACAGCGCAAGGATCGCAGGCGAAAAGAAGCCTATCTGCCGCTGGAATTCGACGCTGGACAAGATGGCCAGGTAGACTGGGGCGAAGCACTGGTGCGCATGGCAGGCAAGGAAATCAAAGTTCAGTTTTTCAGCATGCGGCTGAACTACTCCAAGGCCCGTTTTATGATGGCTTTCCCCTTCCAGAAACAGGAAGCCTTCTTCGAAGCCCACCTCCAGGGTTTCCACTTTTTCGGCGGTGTGATGCGGCGCATTTCCTACGACAACTTGAAGACCGCCGTCTACCGCATCCTGGAAGGCAAGAAGCGCCAGGAACAACAGGCATTCAAGGAATTCCGCAGCTACTACCTGTTCGAGAGCCACTACTGCACCCCTGGGCAGGCACATGAGAAGGGCGGCGTGGAGAATGACGTAGGCTACGCCCAGCGCAACTTCTTCTCCCCGATCCCGGAAGTGGAATCGTTTGAGGAATTGAACGCTTTCCTGCGCCAGGCTTGCTTGCAGGATGCCCAGCGGCGCACCCGTGGTCAGAAAGAACTGGTGGCAGATCTGTGGAAAGCGGAGCAAGCCTTCTTTTTGCCGCTACCCGCCACAGATTATTCAGCCTGCGCCACTAAGGTGGTGAAACCCAACACCTATCTCCAGGTGGATTACGACACCAACCGCTACTCGGTACCCTACGACTACCGCGACAAGCAGTTGGTGCTGCGGGCTTTCCCCTTCCGCATCGAACTGCTCTACCTAGACGAGATCATCGCCAGCCATGTGCGCTGTTTTGAGAAAGAGCAGGATATCCTGGATCCGCTGCACTATCTGCCGCTCCTTCAACAGCGTCCGGGCGCTTTCGAGCATGCCAAACCGCTGCGCCGCTGGCGAAAGCAGTGGCCCCAGAGCTACGAGCAGCTCCTGGCCGAATTGAGGCGGAGCAAACCGGAGGGAGGTGGGGTGAAAGAGTTCCTGGAGATCTTGAAACTCCACCAGGCGTACCCGGAAAAGCTGGTCGAACAGGCGGTGAAGCAGGCGCTGAATTGTGGTGCGGCCCATCTGGACGGCGTGCAGCTTTGCCTGCGGCAGTTGCTAGCCCCTGAACCGCCTGCTCGATCACTCAACCTGGGTTCTCAGCCCGAGTTGAACCGGATCGGCACCCAACCGGTGGACCTGGATCAGTACAACCAGTTGTTGGGAGCGAGGTGAGCGATGGGGCCCAATGGATTGCTCGACAGCTACCTGCGCCAGTTGCGCCTGCCCACCTTTCTCAAGAACTACCCGCCGTATGCGGCCGATGCGGCTCGCAACAACCTGGATTACACTCGTTTCCTGCTGGCCCTGGCCGAACAAGAAGTGAACCAGCGCGAACACAATATGATCCAGCGCCGGGTCAAAGCCGCTCGCTTTCCGGTGTTCAAGGAACTGGCTGACTTCGATTTCTCCGCCATCCCTTCCCTCAACAAAGCCCAGGTCCTGGACCTGGCCCGCGGCGAATATCTGCAAAAACGGGAGTCGATTATCTTCATCGGTAACCCGGGCTTGGGAAAAACGCATTTGAGCATTGGGCTGGCTTTGGCTGCCTGCCGCCAGAAACGCAAGGTACGCTTCTGGACGGCTGCCAGCCTGGTGAACGAACTCTTACAGGCCCAGGATGAGCATCGCTTGCATCGCTTCATCGCTCAGGCACTCAAGTTGGATCTGGTGGTGCTGGATGAATTGGGGTTCATCCCGTTTTCGGCCGATGGCGCACACGCTTTGTTTACCTTCTGCTCGGAACTTTACGAACGGCTGCCCTTTATCATTAGCACTAATTTGAAGTTCGCCGATTGGGTGCAGGTCTTTGGCAGCGAACGCTTGACGGCTGCCCTTTTGGATCGCCTGACCCATCATGCCCACATCCTCGAACTGCTCGGGGAATCGCACCGCTTTCGGCAGCGCATGCAGCAGGAGGAAATCCATGAATAGCCTGTGGACAGCCTGGACAACTCTAACGAGTTGCCCACCCTGCCCACAGGCGCTACGACGACGATGTGATTTGTTATTTTTCGGTTGTCAAAGTACAAGGTGGTCGGTTTTTCGTTATTAAAATGGGCGACTTTTCGGTGTTAAAATTAATCTGGCTTAGGCTCAAGTGGTCGGTTTTCTAATGTTAAAGTGGTCGGTTTTTCGGAGTTAATTTACACTTTGCCTGGACAACGATCACACCATTGCTCCTTTGCGCAGGAGTGAACGAGCAGGCACGGTGCTGGACTTATTCCGCTACCGCTCTTTCGGACTGGATGTAATTGTTCTGACCCGGAGCGAAGTGCAGATTTTAATAGACACAAACGAAGGCGAGTGGGATCTTGTGCTGGAAATAGTCAGGCAGGGAAAAGTGCTCTATGAGCGACCCGACCCCGTCATTACCCAGTAAGCATATTCAAAAGCGCACGCGCGAGTGGTTCCGCAAAGCGAAACATGAGCTGGCTTTTCTGGATTATGCTCCATTTAATCTCGATGACCCCCCTACCGACACGGCGGGGAAAATGACGCACATGGTCGGAGAGTATTCGCTCAAAGCTTTCTTGATGCTGAACAAGCGTAAAATCACCAAAGCCCATGATCTGGTGCAGCTTTTGGATGAGTGCATCACGCTCCAAAATGATCTTGAATTTGAGTACATCCGCGATGTCTGCCAGCTACTGACCCAGTACAGAGTGGAATTCGTCTATCCAAGCCCAATGCCGGAACAGATCAGCGTGAATGAAGCACAAGCCGCGATACAAAGAGCGAGGGGGGTTTATGAATTTGTCTTGCGAAAGGCTATCGCGCTTGGTTATTCTGCAGAATAGCTGCAATCAACCTCTTTTCATTGAGAATTCATGGACCTGAGCAGAGAGGCTGTTGGCCCCGACCAGCTCCACAACGGGCACGCAGATCTACCTGGCACCTTTCTTTGGCCGCAACAGGCTCCAGCCCGAAGACATGCAGGCGATCGTCGAGCACGGCACGAGTGAGTCCGCCAATTTTCGCGAATAGCCGCGAATGGATAGAAGTACTGCGAGTCAGGAGTTGCGAATTAGAAATCGTGAATTAGGCAGATGATTCAGGACCAGGGGGGTTTAAGGACTGGCAGTGCTCCGTATGCAGTCTGGTTGGGAAGAGATACTCGCAAGGATGGCACTTCGCTCGTCCTGGTTCACGAACAGCACTGCCAGTCCTGTAGCTGCAAGCAGTAAATGAAACCCGACCGCCATTCGCTCTTTGAATGGCCCCATTCGCCCATACAAGAAACGAATTTAGCGTCAATTGGCGGGAATTCGCGGACAACATCTCTGGAGACCATCATGACCGAGACCATCCCCCACGTACTCCCCGGCGAGGCCGGCGGCGACACAGGCTGGTTCAAGCGCCTGAACCCTTTCGAGCAGCAGGAGACCGGGCGCCAGGTGAAGTTCAAGAGCAAGACCTGGCCCGGCCTGCCGGATGGGCGCTACTCCAAGCTGCCGCAGCACACCTACCCGCATATCCTGCCGGTTAGCGACCCGCCGGATGAAAACCTGAAGAAAGCCTTCTACCCGCCGCTGGCCGAGGCGATCCTGGATTATATGAGAGAAAGCAAGATCGCCCCTCACAGCGAGCTGTTCAACCTGCGCAGCTCGCAGGCAGCCTGCTTCAACTTCCTCTTCCCTCTGCGCCAGGACCCGGCACTGGCAGCGCGGGTATTGCGCCCCTTCTTCCCGGGACTGCAACATGTCACCGGCATCGAGCTCGAGTACACTGGCGAAGAGGAATACCCTGGCGAGGATGGCATCGTGGACTGGCTGGGCGAGCCACACAGCGGGAGG
Source organism: Chloroflexota bacterium (assembly GCA_032124675.1). Taxonomy (GTDB): domain Bacteria; phylum Chloroflexota; class Anaerolineae; order Anaerolineales; family UBA4823; genus JAQBDA01. Next base: position 224 of record JAQBDA010000308.1, on the reverse strand, counting down.
CGCGGCCAGAACCGTACCAGCATCGACGCGGCGGTCTTCTGGGAGGATGAGGCAGGTCAGGCGCACGCCGCGCTGGTCGAGTGGAAGTACACCGAGCGGGGGTATGGGGTCTGCTCGGCTTTCAGCCGGGCCGGCGCGGCGGAGAAAGCCGCTTGCCAGGAGTTGGATGTCCGCCAGCACCCTGCTCCGGAGCAGGTCTGCCTGCTGTGCAGCGGGAAGCGCCA
>JAQBDA010000307.1:0-3246 GCA_032124675.1 Chloroflexota bacterium | reverse complement strand
CGAAGGGCAGAGCTATCTGGCAGCCATGCGCTGCGCAGCCAACTATGCTTTCGTGAACCGCCAGGTGCTGGCACACTACGCCCGGCGCGCCTTCGAGGAGACCCTGGCCGGTAAGGTGCGCAACTGGCACCTGCACCAGGTCTATGATATCGCCCACAATATGGGCAAGGTCGAGACGCATGAGATCCAGGGGCAGCGGCTGAAGGTCTGCGTACACCGCAAGGGGGCGACGCGCGCTTTCGGCCCGGGATTCGAAGGATTGCCGGAAGAATACCGCAAGATTGGGCAGCCTGTCCTGGTACCCGGCAGCATGGGCACCGGCTCCTGGGTGTTGGTCGGCACGGAAGATTCGATGAAGCGCTCATTCGGCTCGTCCTGCCACGGCGCGGGCAGGGTGATGAGCCGGTCTAAGGCCAAGAAAACGGTCTGGGGAGAGGACCTCAAGTCATCACTGGAGGCCAGCGGCATCCATATCCGCGCCGGTTCGATGGCCGGGCTGGCTGAAGAAGCGCCGCAGGCCTATAAGGATGTCGATGATGTCGTCAATACGGTATCCGGCGCCGGCATCGCACGCAAAGTGGCTCGCCTGGTACCCGTGGCGGTGGTCAAAGGCTGAGAGTTCCCGCCCGGGGAACCATTTACCTGCCTCTGGCGTCTAATCCGCAGACTGTATTGAGAGGGAGAGATCCATGACTTACCGATATATCCTGCTGATATCCATCTTGCTCCTGGCACTGACCGCCTGTTCCGGCTCAGGTGCACAGGCGCCGGCCGAAGACAAAGGTCTTGAGGCGTCGGAAACTTCCACGCCGGCACGAGCGACGCAGACACCCCCTGCTCCTGTGGAGCAGCCATCCGTAGAAGGACCTGCCTATTCACCACTTGAACCCTTGCCGGATGAGGATAAGATGATCCGCGGTGGGATCTCTGTCGGCACCAGCGATATTATTATGTTGGAGAGCTTCCCGGTGCAGGTGACTTTGAATGCCAGCGGTATGCTGCCCACCCCTTGCAACATGCCGCGTGCAGAAGTGACTGGGCCGGATGCGGATAACAATATCTATGTGGAGATGTGGACGCTGGTCGAACCGGACGCGGTCTGCATCCAGGTGCTGCAGCCGTTCGAGGTCAGCATCCCGCTTGGCAGCTACGAGAGCGGCAGCTATACTGTGATCTTGAACGACAAAGAAGTGGGCGAATTCAGTTTGTAGCACGCATAAGCGTGAATCTACAGGCACACATCCGTATGGGTGTGTGCCTGTAGATTCAACAAATCCCCCTTATTCACTGGGGACGATGAGCCACATGATCAGGTAAAGCAAGATGCCGGGCACGCCCCCAGGGAGCAGTGTCAGCAGGAATCCCAGCCTGAACCAGATCGGATTGACCCCGAAAAACTCTCCCAATCCGCCGCACACACCAAAAAATACCCGGTTGCTTCTAGAGCGCCGTAAGGGTTTTCTCTCTTCAGCCATTGTTACTCCTTAAGTCTCTGTTGTTGCTTGCTTTCTTCAAAGTCATTTAGCGAATACTTTACTGTAAAATGTCACTCCGAACTCCCAGTGGGGGTGAGGAATCCCTACTAAGAGATGGTGTAATTGTTCATTACAGGGATTTCTCGTCGCTTCGCTCCTCGAAATGCCATGTCCAACACTTTGGTCTCGTCTTATCCCGCACGCAGGTTTTAATATGATCTACGCAGACAGGTTGGATAAGTTGCACAGCCAAAGCTCACCAGCACCTGCATAATATTCTCACAAGTTGGTGGGTTCTAATGATACTGTGCAGCGAGCTTGATCGTCTGGTAGTGGATATCGACAGTGTCATCGACACACTGCGCATACCCGCCGGACATGGTCACTGCGACCGGCAGCCCGGCTTCCGCGCAGAGAGACAATACCAGCCGGTCGCGCTCGGCCAGCCCGGCTTTACTCAGCGCCAACCTGCCCAGCCGGTCACCCTCGAATGGGTCAGCTCCCGCCAGGTAGATCACCAGCCCGGCGTCTGCGCGTGCCAGGGATTGCTCTACCGCCCCCTGGAGCAAACTCAGATATTGGTCGTCCCGGCACCCGTCCGGGAGGCCGACATCCAGGTCGCTCGGTTCTTTACGGAAGGGGAAATTCTTCGCCCCGTGGATCGAGAAGGTGAATACGGTCGGGTCCTGGGCGAAGATGGCCGCTGTCCCATTGCCCTGGTGGACATCACAATCCAGGATGACCACTCTCCGCACCCGGTTCTCCGCCTGCGTGGCACGTGCAGCGACTGCGCAGTCGTTGAATACACAGTAGCCTTCCCCATGATCGGGGTACGCGTGGTGGGTCCCGCCAGCCAGGTTGGCCGATACGCCCTCTTGCAGGGCGGTCCGGCAGGCTGCGATCGTCCCGCCGACCGAACGGCATGAGCGTTCGACCAGCCCGAGGGACCAGGGGAAGCCGATGCGCCGGACCTCTTTCTCGCTCAGCTCACCCTGGATGACTCGCCGAACGTAATCCGGACTGTGTACCAGTCTCAACTGGTCCAGGGTGGCGGGTGGGGAGACGATCGCATTTCCATTGCTGATAACTCCATCCGCCATCACCCGCTTACGCAGCAAGGTGTACTTTTCGATGGGAAAGCGATGCCCCTCGGGGAGGGGCAGGGTGAAGTGGTCGGAATCATATACTTTCATGGGTTCCTGCGCTTACCAGAGCTCCCAATGGACGATTTCATCCAGCGCCCGGCGGCCTCCCTTTTGCGGAGGTCGGGTCAGCAGCACCTCGTCAGCCGGATATCCGAAGGATATGGCAATACGGATATGCAGGTCACCCGGGATTCCCAGCAGCTCACGCGCTTTTTCATGCTCGTAAATGGTCGCCAGACAGGAACCAATCCCCAGCTCCCAGGCGGCTAACTGCATATAAGCGGCTGCCTGACCGGCATCGAACATGATGCTGAAGCGCTGCTCGGGCGAAGGTGTGAGGATCGCTACGCCCAACCCACATCCGGCAAGATGCCCGGCCCAATTGCCCATTTCGGACAGGCTCTTCAGGATCGCTCTGTCCTGGATGGCGATGAACTGCCAGGGCTGGGTATTTTTTGAAGATTGAGACCGCCGCCCGGCGTTGAGGATCGACTGAACTGCCTCCTGCGGCAGGGGCTGGTCTTTGAACTGGCGCACCGCGCGCTTGGTACGAATGGCTGCATTTACGTTCATCAAATCTCCCTTCACAAGCCCATCGCCCGGTAGAGGCGTGGGTAATCCAGGTG
>JAQBDA010000306.1:0-7543 GCA_032124675.1 Chloroflexota bacterium | reverse complement strand
GACGGGTGGGGTAGTGCAGCATCGATATCAGACAGGATCCAGGCTGCATCTGGCGAATATCCTCATCCTCCGGGTAGCGCAGCACGAGGACGAAATCTTTCTGGTAGGTCTCCTCGCGTGAAGTAAAGGTTACGGAAGGTGCGGCTTTCCTGTAATCTTCCTCCAGGTAATCCATACCTGACCCGTAGCCATATTCCAGATAGACCTGCGCGCCATAACTCTCCAGGCGGGCGACAAAACTGGGCAAGAAATCTCGCCGTTCTCCTGGTTCTTTGTGCATGCGTGCCAGACCGATGCTAATATATTTCTCCATATCCGCGAGCCCCTGTAAGATTGGTTTTATAACGTTCAGTTTACCACAGGAAATATTCCATAGTCCTGCCTCCGGATGTGCAGGCACACAGGATTCTTGACACCAAGTACAAATTTTGGTAATCTATATCTACCGACCGTTCGGTAGGGAGAGTTTGATGACCAAAGACGATATCCTCAGTGCTGCTGCCCAGATCTTCAGTCAGAAAGGGTTTCACGCGGCCTCCATGCAGGATATCGCTCAGGCGGTCAATCTGCAGAAAGCCAGTCTGTACCACCATATATCGAGCAAACAGGATATCCTGCTGGCAATTCTGGATCAGGCGCTTGACCTGCTGATCGAGCACATCGAGCAGGTTGCCATCCAGCCGCTGCCTGCCGAAGAGAAGCTGCGCCTGGCAATGGTGGCTTATTTGCAGGCGATGCTGGACCAGCGCGACCTGGCAGCCGTTTTGCTGCTGGAACACCGCTCTCTGGAGGACCAATTCCGCTCCCAGCACATCCCTCGCCGCGACCGTTTCGAACGGCTGTGGAGAGAGATGCTGCAAGAGGGAGTTGAGCAAGGCACCTTCATCTGCACCGACCTTGCCCTGGCGTCACGGTCGCTTTTGGGGGTGATGAACTGGACGATTACCTGGTACCGTCCGGAGGGTGGTCTGGCACCCGTAGATATCGCGGAACAGACCGCTGATCTGTTTTTCAATGGATTGCTGACACGAACAGGCTAGCATGGATACCGAGATCATACCCGTAACAAGGTCAACACGCTACTTCGAGACCGGTCAGGGAGCGCGAATCTACCAGGTCTCCCTGAACCTGTTCCCCGGCTTATGGGGATATGTCTACTTGGTGCTGGTCGAAGATAAAGGTCACTCGTACCGGGTTCTCATCGATGCGGGCTCGGGCTTCGGTAATTCGAACCAGCAGCTGGAGACCGGGCTGCTAGGGATAGCAGAACAGACCGGCGAATCCGTGCGGCTTGAAGAACTAACACACGTGCTGATTACCCATGGGCATATCGACCATATCGGCGGACTGTCTTATGTGCGACCGCGTACCAATGCCCGGATCGGCATCCATGAGCTGGACCGCCGTAATGTGATCGATTATGAACAGCGATTGACGATGGCCGCTCGCTACCTGCGTACATATCTGCTGGAAGCCGGTGTGACTGCTGACCTGGCAGCCAGGCTGATCGACATGTACAACCTGATGAAGAGCATCTCGCATTCCGTACCTGTGGATTTCACCTATGAAGCTGGGGGCATGCGTCTCGGTCCATTTGAGTTCCTGCATGTCCCTGGGCATAGTGCAGGTCACGTCGCCATCCGTTTGCATGATGTGCTCTTCTGCGGCGACCATGTATTGAGCGGCACCAGCCCGCACCAGGCTCCGGAAGGTCTGACGCCCTCGACAGGTTTAGACCATTATCTGCACTCATTAGACGCTGTGCAGGCATGGGTAGGTCCGGTCAGGCTGACTCTGGCAGGCCATGATGAGCCGATCACTGACCTGCCCGCCAGACTGGATGAGATCCGCAGACTGCACAAAGAACGCCTGATCAGGGTGCTGGGTTTGCTCGAAGAACCCAGAACTACTGCCCATGTATCCCGGATACTGTTTGGGGAGGTGCATGGTTTTAATGTGCTGCTGGCACTGGAAGAGGCTGGTGCACATATCGAATACCTGTACCAGCGGGGGGAGCTGAAGATTGTAAACACAAAGGAGATAGATGATAGCGAGAACCCGGTGCCGTTTATTTATCAACGCCTGGAAGCCGGCAAGATACTGGATAATCAGGCTGGAGAGCAATTCACTACCGTGAGCATCCCATATTGATATCACTTGGAGACCCAAGGAGGGAAGGTCATGTACTCTTTTACACCAACCGAAGAACAGAAAATGCTGATCGATTCGATCAACCGGTATGCCTCACAGGATCTGCGAATAGGGGCGCATGAGGCTGATGAAGATGCCCGCATGCCTGCCAGCCTGGTGGAAAAAGGTTGGGAGCTGGGATATCTGCAGGCCTCGATCCCCGAGCAGTACGGTGGATTTGGGGAGAGGTCAGCAGTCACCGGAGTACTTGCGGCAGAAGAATTCGCCTGGGGAGATCTGGCAGGCGCATTGGCAATATTGACACCCGGTCTATATACCACGCCAATTCTGCTGGCGGGCAGTGAGGAACAGAAGCAAGAGCTGATCCCACCGGTCATCGAAGCTGAATGGCTGCCTTACACTGCCGCACTGGTTGAACCAACCTTCAATTTCGATCCCAACGATCTGCAGACGACTGCTACAAAAAACGCAAACGGATATGAGCTCAATGGGGCAAAGACCTTTGTGCCATTTGCGGATGAGGCAGAAGGTATGCTCGTCTTTGCTGATCTGGAAGGGGAAACCCAGGGGTTTATCGTGCCCAAGGACGCTGAAGGGGTTGAGGTTGGCGAGCGGCAGAATCTGATGGGGATCAATGCACTGCCAGTGTATAGGGTGAATTTCAGCGGACTCAGTCTGCCGGCAGCGAACCGTCTGGGCGGGGAGGGAGGTCACGATTTCAGCCCTATACTGGATTCAATGCGGGTGGCGCTGGCAGCCATGGCGGTCGGGCTATCCAGGGCGGCGTATGAATACGCCCGGGATTACGCCAAGGAACGCGAAGTCTTCGGCGTGAAGGTTGCCCAGAAGCAGGCCATCGCCCTCATGCTGGCCGAGATGGCAACCGAGATCGAAGCCATCCGTCTGCTGACCTGGGAAGCAGCCTGGAAGCTGGATAATGACAAGGATGATGCCGGCAAGCATGCCTATCTGGCCTTTACCGGAGCGAGCGATATGGCAATGATGATCACTGACCGGGCAGTCCAGATCCTGGGCGGACACGGCTATATCCGTGAATTCCCGGTAGAGATGTGGATGCGCAACGGTCGCGGGATTATTTCCCTGACTGGTCTGGCGGTCCTGTGAGAATCAGGGCGGATTCAGAAAAGTAGCTGTTTATCCAAAAGGAGTGATCACAATGATCGAGTTTGAAGCTCCAAAACCGATTGCACAACAGAGCTATGCACTGAAGACTGTCGCAGAGAACATGATGCGACCGGTCTCAAGATATTTCGATGAAAACGAGCATGAGATCCCATGGGACTATATCAATTTCATGCATATGGCGATGCGTTCAACCGGAGCCGGGTCGCTGGCACCACGGGAAAGCAAGAAAAATGGCGACGAACCCAAAAAAGATCGTCCGCCGATCGGCTATCAGTCGCTGGCTTTCATGCTGGAGATGCTCTCTTGGGGAGATGTGGGTTTATATTTATGCACGCCGGGTGGCGGGCTGGGGGCGGCAGCTGTCGAAGCTACTGGCACCCCGGACCAGAAGAAGAAATTCCTGGCGCGGTTTGCGCAGGAAAAACCAACCTTTGGTGCCATGGCAATGACCGAACCTCAGGCTGGCTCGGATACCTCTGCCATCCGTACGACCGCCGTGCTCGATCCAGATACCAATGAATGGGTGTTGAACGGCGAGAAGATCTTCGTCACAGCGGGGCAAAAATCGCTGCTCGATAGTGAAGGTCTGGTTGTGATCTGGGCGACGATCGACCCGTCAGCTGGTCGGGCAGGTATGCGCCCCTTCGTTGTCGAGGCGGGCACGCCGGGAACGATAGTCGCCAAGCTTGAACACAAATTGGGAATCCGTGCCAGCGATACTGCCTCAATCGTCCTCCAGGAATGCCGCGTCCCCTTTGAAAATATCCTCGGCAGCCCAGAGGTAGCCGCCAAACCGACCACAACCAAGGGTTTTAAGGGTGCCATGGCAACTTTCGATGCCACTCGTCCACTGGTGGCTGCTACAGGCATCGGCGTGGCGCGGGCCGCGCTCGAGCTGCTCAAAGAACTGCTCCAACAGCAGGGGATAACCATCCGCTATGGGCTGCCGCGCCAGAAAATGACCAATATCGAGCGTGAAGTGATCGATATGGAGATCATGCTCCAGTCAGCCTGGTTGCTGGTGATCAAAGCGGTCTGGATGGCAGACAATCGGCTGCCAAACCCCATGGAAGCCTCGATGAGCAAAGTGCGCGCCGGAGACGTGGTCACAAAGATCACTCAGAGGGCAGTCGAGATCATGGGACCGGTTGGCTACTGCCGCGACCATCTGCTGGAAAAATGGTTCCGGGATGCCAAGATCACCGATATTTACGAGGGCACCGGACAGATCAACCGGTTGATCGTTGCCCGGAATATCCTGGGCTACAGCGGACGCGACCTGCGCTGACTATTACTGCCTGTTGGTTTACCGGTTTAGATTATTCTTATTGGTGTGGATGATGACAATGAAGCCTGCAATGAAGCACTTTAACATCGCTCTGTTTATTAGCGTATTGCTGCTGGCAGCCTGCAGCCGTCCACCGGATGTGGAGCCTATTGTGTTGGAGACGGTGCGGGTGACTGAGAATTCCGTGGAACTGCAGATAACCAGCACAGCCAGTGTAGTCCCCTCTGCGACAGTCACCGAGACGCCTTTTTCTACAGCCACCACTGAGCCACCGCCTACGCCAACCTGGACCCCCGAGCCATATGCAAAGTATCGTATAGATGACCTGGCGGCACGCAGCTATGGTGGTGGGGAGCTGACCGTCGAAGGGGTCATTGCTGAGAACAGTTATTTCTCCCGTTTGCTCGTCTCGTATCCATCGGATGGGTTGAAGATATACGGCTTTATGAATGTGCCGCATAAAGGCACCCCGCCTTATCCTGTCATCATCGCCCTGCATGGCTATATCGATCCAGATATCTACAACACGCTGGACTACACAACCCGCTATGCAGATACCCTGGCCAGGTCGGGATATCTGGTGATCCATCCCAATCTGCGCGGGTACCCGCCTTCGGATTCGGGAGATAACCTGTTCCGGGTGGGTATGGCGATAGATGTGCTCAACCTGATTGCCCTGGTAAAAGACCAGGCGGGACAAGCCGGACCGCTGGAGCTGGCTAATCCTGAGCGTATTGGGTTGTGGGGGCACAGCATGGGAGGCGGCGTATCAACGAGAGTGATCACGGTCAGCCCGGATGTGAAAGCTGCTGTCCTTTATGGTGCGATGAGCGGAGATGAGAAAAGAAATTTCGAGCGGATTTTTACTTACTTCTCGAACGGGACGCGGGGCATTGATGAGCTCAACATTCCAGAGATCGAAGTGCTGTTGATTTCGCCTATCAACTACCTGGACCGGGTACAGTCTGCGGTGAGCATCCACCATGGCGCCAATGACGTCGATGTCCCCTTGGAATGGTCGCGTGATCTGTGTACACGCCTGGAATCGCTGGAGAAGTCGGTGGAATGCTTTACATACTCTGGACAGCCGCATACCTTCCGGGGAGATGGTGAGGACCTCTTCAATATGCGGATGGTGCAGTTCTTCGACCGGGTTCTGAAAAACAGAGTTGAAAATTAATAGAGATCAAGGTAGTTATGGCTAGTGTAGCATTTGAGGTTGTCTTCATCCTGGTCTTGATCCTGGCTAATGGGTTGCTTGCAATGGCAGAGATAGCCATCATCTCTTCGCGCAAAGCCCGCCTTCAGCAGCGAGCGGATGAAGGTGATCAGAAATCCCAGGCTGCCCTGGATCTGAGCAGAGACCCGGCGGATTTCCTTTCAACGGTGCAGATCGGTATCACCTTGATCGGTGTGCTGGCAGGCGCATTTGGCGGGGCGACGATCGCTGATCAGATTTCGACCTGGCTGTCGCAGATTCCAATCCTGGTACCTTATAGCGAGGTGATCGGCGTATCGATTGTAGTTATCTTGATAACTTACTTCACTCTGGTGCTTGGAGAGCTGGTTCCGAAGCGCCTGGCCTTGAGCAGCCCAGAGCGAGTTGCTGCATCTGTTGCCACTCCGATGAACCGCCTCTCTCGACTGGCATCGCCTCTCGTTGGGCTGTTAAGCTCGTCCACAAACCTCGTCCTGCGGCTCCTGGGTGTCCGGCCAAGCAGAGAGCCTCCAGTCACCGAGGAAGAGATAAAAGTGATGATCGAACAAGGCAAGGTGGCGGGTGTATTCGCCGAAGTAGAACAGGATATGATCGAGGCTGTATTCCGGTTGGGTGACCGCCGGGTGGGTACGATCATAACCCCTCGCACAGAAATTTCGTGGCTGGATCTGGATGAATCGATCGAAGAGATCCAGCAGGTGCTGTTGGGTTCTTTGTACTCACGCTTCCCGGTAGCAAGAGGGAATCTGGATCAGGTGGTCGGGCTGGTGCAGGCGAAAGATGTCCTGGCAGGCTGTGTGCTGGGGAAGCCATTCAGCGTAGAAGCCGTGCTTCAACAGCCGCTCTATATCCCGGAGACAATGCCTGCCTTGAAAGTGTTGGAGCTGTTCCGCGAATCTAGGGTGCATACGGCGCTGGTCATCGACGAGTTCGGCGGACTTCAAGGTATGGTCACTTTGTTCGATATTATGGAATCGATCGTGGGGGATATCCCTGATGCCGGCGAGATCACCGAGCCAGATGTGATCCAGCGGGATGATCGAACTTGGCTGGTGGATGGCATGCTGCCCGTGGATGAATTCAAAGAATTGTTTGATATTGATATTCTGCCTGGAGAAGCGCGTGGATTTTACCAGACCGTTGGCGGCTTTGTAATGACCCATCTTGGGCGGATTCCCGAATCAAGTGACAAGTTTGATTGGTCGGGGATACGCTTCGAGATAGTCGATATGGATGGATTGAGAGTCGACAAAATTATGATTACGATTATCGATAACATCGATAACATCGATAACGAGGAAAAATGAACCACTTCCAGATCCAACTCTTAACAATGCTTGGTCTGCTGACGCTCATCGCGGCTGGCTGTGCAGGGATTATCCCAACGCAGGCACCGACTCAATTCCCGGATGCTGCCTACACCCAGGCTGCAGAGACAGTCATCGCCGCGCTCACTCAAAGCGCTCCACCTGAACTACCTTCCCCGACCATGCCAGCACCCACCCACACACCGGTCGCGACGGAGACGCGGCTGCCTTCGAATACCCCTCTGCCAACCGCTACTCTCCTCCCCAGTGTGACACCGACAATACCTGTTGCTCCAACCGTGGATGCAGCATCGTTGCTTTATTTCGAGGATTTCTCCGGTGATAGCGGCTGGGTGGAACAGAGCAATGAGAACTGGAGCATGGGGCAGGTTGATGGCGGGTATTCCATTCACGTGAAGATTTCTCATGCGC